>VXOH01000115.1 GCA_009840135.1 Chloroflexota bacterium
CCAGAGCCTGGGCAAGCTGGAGGACCTGTCCAAGACCATGCGGGACACCGTGCTGACCAACGTGGGCTGCCTGGCCGCCTTCCAGATGGCGGGGACCGACGCCCGGCAACTGGTTTGGGAGCTGGGCAAGGAACGGGTCAGCGAGGACGACGTGACCTCCCTGGATGTGCACCAGTGCTACGTGCAGGCCAGCCGCTCTCACGCCAAGCGCCGAGCCGCCTTGCGAGCCTCCCGCCACACTCCACCCTGATCCGTCGTTGCAATACTAGCTTCCAGGAGAGTAACCAGTGGCATACATTGACGACCCGCACCCCATCTATTGCCCCACCTGCGGCCGGGAATCAGACCCCGACGCCCGCTTCTGCGACAACTGCGGCGCGGCGCTGGTCCCGCAGGCTGGAGGGTCTACCTATGCGCCGGGGATGCCGTAATTCGAGCAGGGGCCCAGAACGTGGAATACATGGGCTTCTGGATTCGGCTGTCGGCAGCGGTGATTGACGGGATACTGCTATCCATTGTCAACTTCGAACTGGGGTTGTTTTTGGGTTTAGTGGACAGTCCTCTCACAATCCTTGTAAACCTGGTGATTGGCTGGGCATATCAGGTCGGCTTCATCGCTACCAAGGGTCAAACCTTGGGTAAAGTGGCTCTGGGCATCCAAGTAGTCGATAGCAAAGGCGACATCCCCGGCATCGGCGCCGTGCTTCTGCGGGAGATTGTCGGAAAATTCCTCTCGGCAATTGCCCTTGGCCTGGGTTACCCGTGGGGGGCCTGGGATCCGGAAAAACGGGGCTGGCACGACCACATCGCGGGAACGTATGTGGTGCGGAAGCAGGCCGAGCGATGAAGGAAAAGGAAAAGACTCTGGAGGTAACCTAGATGTTCTGCCAACATTGCGGCAACCAATTGAGGCAAGGGGCCACATTTTGCTCAAATTGCGGCCAACCAGTCGTAGCTCCCCCCAATGTTAGTCAAGGTCGACCTGCGAATCCAGCTCATACATATTCCGCCGGAAGCTCAACCATGAATCCCCAACGAATAGCCAGATTTTTGCTTTGGGGAGGGTTGGCAGTTTTCATGTTTAGCGTTGCTTCCTGTGGTGTAGGGTGTGTCGGCGCGGCAGACTACGCGTTTAACAATAATGAAGAGTCCGAAGAGCTGGCGGGTGCCATGGCGATAGGCGTGCTGCTGTTCATAATTAGCATCGTCATGGTTTTCGTAGGAGCTATAATCAAAGCTGTAGCCCGGAGGAGTACCGAGTAAACAGATGCATCCGACCAAGTCAGTAGTGCATGTGTCAGGCTTCACACCTAGATTGTTGAAGTCCGAAAAAGCCTTCGTGTGGATTGGTCTAGTTCTCAATGAAACTTAGGATTCAGTTCACCAAGAGAGTTATGTGTAAGAATCATCGTCTGTTTGCCTCCAAAATGGTTCACGGGCCATCTCTGGTTCCAGTCTTCGAACTGCCAGTGGGCAACCTGGAACGACGAATCCTACGGCTGACACAGCCAAATTGTGGCAGCATAGATGTTGCGGACGTGCCAAGGAAACCAGACCCAATGGTCGAGGAGAAACTATAGATGTTTTGTACTATCTGCGGTAAGGAAGTAAACGATGAGGCCCGATTTTGCCAGAACTGCGGCGCGCGAATTGTTCAGCCCGTGCAGGAAATCCAGTACACGCCATCTATAACCACCTATCAAACCACCGACACAAATATGGAGTTCATGGGATTCTGGATTCGGATGGCAGCCTGGACAATTGATGCCATTCCCTTGCTATTACTCGGCTTTCCACTCCCAGAGGCTGCCACTTTTGTCGTCTTCCTAGGTTGGATTTCTTATCGCGTCGTCTTTACCGCCGCTAGAGGGCAAACTGTAGGTAAAATGGTCTGTAAGCTACAAGTGGTGAACATCAGCGGAGAAAAACCGACCTTGACTCAAGCTATTGGTCGGGAGTTGTTGTCTCCGTTCTCCATATACTTGGTCAATCTCTGGGTTGCTGCAGATCCGAATAAACGGGGCTGGCATGACCATCTCTGTGGCACCTATGTGGTACGTTTGCAAACTTCGGGAATGCCGGAAGAAGCACTAAAGACTGCGATAGAAGGTGAGGTCGCCCGTAGGGAGGAGCAGCGCAGGCAAGAACATATACGTCGCCAAAACGAGAGAGAGCGGAAACGAGAGCTTGATGAAATTAAACGAAAAGAACGTAGTTTACAGAGCAGGGGCACCCAAAACGCCCAGTCAATGCAAGTCGGAGACTTTGACGTAGACGAAGTGCTCGACCGGATCTTGACATGGGCTCCAATGTTACCACAAGTTTCCAGCCAACTGACTGGGGGAAGAGTTTCGCGTGAACAAGCCACTCTAATTGTGGAAATTCTGGAGAATGTAAGGCGGTCAACTAATAGTGACGGTACTCTTAACGCTGCATTCTGGCTTAATTATTCCGTGATGCAAATGAGTTTCTTAGGTAAAATGACCAGTGGAACCCTTAGCAACAAAGACATAGCGGTTCACCTGGTTTATAACTTCTTAGTCTCGAACAGGCTTTCTAATGATTAGAGGCAAATGGACGAAATCGAACGTATAGACCTCTGGTATGACAATGCTGGGCATTATCTGGACGCTTTGAGGTGGAACCCATTATTTGGACAGGATCAGGGCAGAACTAAGTGAGAATCCCGGCGCTCCTGCCAGTGATTCGGTTCCCTCTCCAGGTGAACACCTCCTTCGGTTAGGCTCCTCTACTACACCATCCTGCTCCCCGTGGAACACCTCGGCCGGGGTCCGGTAGCCCAGGGCCTGGTGGGCCTGAGCCCGTTGTAGAACCGGAAGTAGTCTGCCAGCCCCCGCTGGGCCTCCAGGACGCTGGCGTAGGCCTTCAGGTACACCTCCTCATACTTCACCGTGCGCCACAGCCGCTCCACGAAGATGTTGTCCTGGTACCTCCCCTTCCCGTCCATGCTGATCTTCACCCCCCGGTCCTGCAGGACCTGGGTGAACTCCCAACTGGTGAACTGGCTGCCTTGGTCGGTGTTGAACACCTCGGGCTGTCCCTGACCCAGGGCCTCCTCCAGAGCCTCGGCGCAGAAGCCGGCCTCCATCGTGTTGGACAGCCGCCAGGCCAGCACGTATCGGCTATGCCAGTCCATCACCGCCACCAGGTAGAGGAATCCCCGGGCCATGGGCAGGTAGGTGATGTCCGCCGCCCACACCTGGTTGGGACGGGTGATTCTGACATTTCGCAGCAGGTAGGGGTAGACCGGGTGCTCCGGAGACCTTCGGCTGGTGCTGGGCCGCCGGTAGATGGCCCGCAGCCCCATGGCGCGCATCAGCCGCTGCACCCGCTTCCGGCTCACCGTCATTCCCCGCCGCTCCAGCCAGGCCTTCATCCGCCTGGACTCAAAGAAGGGCGTCTCCAGGTACTGCCGGTCGATCTCCTCCATCAGGGACAGGTCCTCGGCCGAGGCAGCCCGGGCCTGGTAGTAGAGGCTGGAACGGCTCACCCCCAGCAGCGCGCACTGCCGCACCAGGGAAAGAGATGGATGATGCCGGTCCACCATCTGCCGCCGCCTGGCCGGACTCATGGACCGGACCTCTCCGCCAGGAAATCTTGCTCCACCTTCAGCTGCCCGATCTCCTGGTACAGGCGGGCGACCAAGGCGGCGTCCTTCTTCGACTTCTGGTCCTTGCCGTTGCCGAAGACACCGGAGGCTCCCTCGGCAAGGGCCTTCTTCCAGGCTTGAATCTGCCCGGGATGGACTTCGTAGCGGGCGGCCAGCTGGGCCACCGTCTCCTGGCCCTTCAGCGCCTCCAGAGCCACCTTGGCCTTGAAAGCCGGGCTGTGTTTCCTGCGTCCTTGCGACATTTCCTGCTCCTTCCGACAGCAACAGCTGTCCTCAGTTTAGGAGCGGAATTCTCACTTAGCCACCTGTCCGAAATTACGGGTCCACCTCATGCCCGTAGGGTTAGACACAGTGCACCTCATCAACATTTTGGAATCGGTGTTGATTGAGGAGTTGGAGCCGCCTGTCAACGGGCAGCGAGGTGACTTCTTGGGCCATCAGTGTGAACAAGTTCCCGACCCTGAAATTGCTTTGCATCATAGTCGTGCTTTCCTGCAAAATCTGATTGGATAAGGTTTACAGTCGATCGGTCACGGTCGCGGCATTGGTCATATTGAATTTAGCGGGAAAAACGTGCAGCAAAGAGGATAAATTCAGCCAGAGGGCGACGACTACGGAGCTCAGTCGTGAGAGCAGTTTCATGGCTTGGCGGTGCTCCTTCCGGGCACTGTGCGGTAGCTTCTGGGTAGGCATCTCTGGAGTTTGTGCACTTCAAGCGGCGGCGGTAAATTGCAGGCAAATGAGTGTGCCAGGGGCGAGGGACCGGCAGATGGCTAAGGCCTTGATCCAAAAGCGCGCGCCAACAATGCGGCTTCCGCTTTGGCCAGCTACAATAGTGGATGCACCAGAGCTCCTAGTGGTTTGTCTTTATTGGGATGATGCGTGCTTCCCCCGTTCTTACTGAGCTTGTCAAGGGGCCGCCCGTGGTGGTTCGTCGAGTTCATCACGAACGGATTCCCGGTTTATCCATCGTTACAAGGCTGCACTACCATAACAAGGCAAAAGGATACAAAAGGGAGCAACAAGCCACTACGTTCGCAGCCGGGAACGACGGCGGCAGAAGGGTGCAGAACGAAGTAATTTCTCTCGCTTCGAAAAGAGGACACGTTCAGATGCCGAGATATGCCAAAGGCACATCTACTTGTGCGTTCAAAAGATACACTTCGGCGAGATCATCGCCATTATGCTAGCTCTTGAGGATATGCTGTCGCCGAAATCTGACACCAGCCATTCCATATGTTAAAGTCTGCGAGAGGCAATGCCCGAGGTCAAAGGCCGAAAGATGCTGGTTTGATGTCCGGCGATACGCGATCTTCGTAGCGACCCGTGATGGAAGAGGGTGCTGTGAACAATAACCATGCGCTGGTCATTTCGCTTCTTAAAGCTAGGCCTGCGGGGGCAAGTCGACGAGATCGAGATGGTGATAGACTTCGGAATAGTTGTCTTTCCCATTTTGCCTGCGACAATTGCAGATCGCGATGAGACGCCGGAAATCGTAACTTTCATTATTCAGCCAGTGACAGGGGAACGTGAAATGGAAAGAGTTTTCATTTATTGGGACAATTCTAACATTTTCATCAGCGCTCAGCAGGTTGCGATTGAACGGGAAGGCGAAACCGCCCGGTACCGGGCCCGCATCCATTTTCGCAATCTCTTGCAATTGGCTCACGGAGGGCGGGATATCGAACACGCCATCGCGGTCGGTTCCATACCCCCTGAGCTGCGCCACGTCTGGAACGTCTTGGCGAACGAAGGTGTTACCGTACAATTGCTGGAACGCGGCGCAATGCAAGGCAGCGAACAGGGCGTAGATCAGACTTTGCAAACGGCGATGCTGCGCGACGCCTTCGACCACAACGGCGACCCCGGAATCGCGGTTATGCTGACCGGAGACGGGGCAGGCTTCGCCGATGGCGTAGGCTTTCATGCCGACCTAGAGCGAATGCACCGCCGAGGATGGCGCATCGAAGTGTTGTCATGGCGGCACAGTTGCAATCCGAGAATGCGAGAATGGGCGGAAGAGAAGGGTCAATTTATAGCGCTTGATGACTTCTATGACAGCGTTACATTTCTGGAGCCGCCTGCCCCGGGCCGCCCAATGGCGGAACCACGTGACCCTGTCCCGATTGACTTGACTCGTCGTCAGGGACTTGCCAATGAGAACTTAGGGTGAGGTGGACCCGGAAATTCGGCTCTTCCGCACTTTTGATGAAGGTGATCGAAAACCGCCACGGGCGTTTAGGGCCCCATAGGATGATGGCTATCCGGCGCACCGGTTCAGTACCCAATTTCGCTTAAAAGTTGCGCTCCTATCCAATGTTCATCAACAATGCGGAAGAGTCGGAAATTCGGACAGGTGGCGAAGTCAGAGACCTCCTCGCCATTGCGCAGGCGCTCGCATATCGCCTCCAACAGTTCTCACTGGTCGTCTTTCTGAAGCAAGACGTACTCGTGGGGCCAGGTATCGCGATAAGTGAGCGCCTCACGCCAGGGGGCGTGGGAGATGATCTCCGTAATTTGCATACAAGGAACCTCCTTATCAATCGGCGTCCTCTCCAGGCCATTCCGACATGAGCAGCTACCCTCAGTATAGGAGCGGGACACTCACTTGCGTACCTGTCCCACTTTCCGGTCCATTTCAATAGGGAATTATATTTATGTGTACACAAACCCTACCGAGTGATCGTACTATAACCCGTACCGATTTCACGGCAAGTAAAACTGAAACGAAATGCTAAACGCATCTTATCCCGTTCACCCGCAGAGTTCTTTTGATACGATTCCGCAACCACAACATAAACCAGTGGAAAGTCAGACTGAGTTATACGCCCATCTTCTTTCGCCGCCCTATCCAACCAGCCAGTTTCAACCCCGCCTAAAACTCCTCGACGTCCCATCCCCATGGCTTCAACACGTGTATGGGCATAATTTTCAGCTCCACTACCATTACCGCACCACACCTTTTGCCAGTCCTTAACGCTCTCAAATCCTTCGAAAGAAGGCTCAGCCGAAGCAACTTTGTCTTTCACCCGATCCGATACTTCCGCTGCCCCTGTCACTTCCTCAGGCTCTTCCATAACCATAGCCGCTATCACTAGCAACCCCACGAAACCAGCCAAACCAATGCCGCACCATTTCAACACCTTCCCACGAACCTTTAGCGACTTACCGCAAGACGTACAGAAGTTGGCACCATCCCGATTTGAAGTACCACAACTCCGACAGGATATTGAATTCGTAGATTGGCTCATTTGGCACCCCCTGGCAGTCACAGGCTGAGTACGTCACTACACCAACCCATACGAGTCCACCAGAGGGCATGAAAGCCCCAACCCAGTGACTCTTGGACCCGTATTAACCCAATGTTGGTGTAGTGACAGCCTGATATTACCTGTCTAGGGGTAGTCTGACAAGTCAATCCGGCTGTGCTAAAATCCGGCTATTCGATTGTTAAAAGGTGCTGACTATGAGTATTTCCGCCAATAAACCCACCGAAGTCAGAGACATCAAAATAGGTCATTTTGGATACATCGAAACAAAGGATGAATACTGCATAGAGTTGGAAGTCATTCCTTTAAGCGGGGATTCCCGCTATTACTTTTGCTCTGAGAAGTTGGCATCCACTCTATATCGCGATATTCGACGGGCTCTTTCTGACATTGAGAGGGACCGTCATCAGCGTCGTTCCAGTTAAATTGCGGTGTCTGATATGCCTCGTATTTAAGACCGAAATTGACACCGCAATTGGGACAACAAATAATCGCCAAACCTTCTAAATCATCCATAAAACTCCTCCTACTTACCCGACAGCTTCAATTTTATGTACACAAAGATATAATTCCCCATTTTAAAGTTAGAGATGACACTGCTGGCCGGAGCCTTTCTGCTAGGGTTGCAGCAGGATTGGGGAAAAAAGATGCCCCCCATCACCCGTCCGCAAGTGTACCGGGTGGTGCCTGAGATGCTACCCCGAGAGCGGTTCGGGCCACAGGAGTTGCTGCTCTCGCTGAAGGAGACCCAGCAACGCAATCAGCGAGCAAGCTGCTCCCACGCCAGACGCCAAACCACACCGGAGCCACCACCCTGAAGTCGTCGTTGTAGTACTAAGACCCTCTAAAACAAGTTTGACTGACTACTAAACTAAAGCCAAGGTGGGATGTGAATATACCTGGGGTTTTGGGTCAGGCCGGGAGTCTGGGAGGATTGCCTCGGCCCTGGATTGTAGGACTGTCCGGCAACGCCGTCTCACCTCTTCTTTCCGGTGGGTCAGCCCGGCCAGGAACTGGCCGACCTTCTCCTGGACCGCTGCCTTGCTCCCCAGGCAGCGATTGCCAGTGGCTTCCTCCCTGGCCCACCCCCAGATGGCCTCATCTGGGTTGAAGTCCGGACTATAGCCGGGTAGATTCACCAACTGCAATGCCAGCCCCGGCGTTCTCAAGTATTCCCGCATTGCCTCCCCACGGTGGGCTGGCGCATTGTCCCAGATCACCTTCAAGGGTCCAGGATGCTTCTCTTTCAGTTGCCTCAGGAAGGCCACTGAGGTCCCCGAGTTGCTGTTTCCGTCCAACTCCATCCATTCCACTTCCCCAGTTTCCAGGCAAACTGCCGAGTAATAGCTGGCCTTTTCGCCGTACCTGGGACTGGTGGAATCCACCAATGCTGGCTCCCCTTTCAGCGTCCACTTGCCCCGCAACTCAGCCTCCGCTCGGAAATGGGCCTCGTCAGCAAAGAATATTCCGGTTCCGGTCCCCTGGGACTCCTCCCACATCGCGGCGTACTCCGCCACGAAGACCTCCCGCTTCCCCTCATCCGCCTTCAACAGTCTCTTCTTCGGCCGCTTGAAGCTGAATCCCAATCGGTGCAAGTAGTTCAGGCAACTACTACGGCTCAGGCTGATGCCAAAACGTTCCCGGACAAACTCTCGCACCACCTTCCAATACCAGTTGGCCTGGTTCATCCCCGATGCGGTAGGCGACTGTTGTACCGCCGCCTTCAATTCCTCCTGTTGCGCCGATTCAAGCGCGGGGGGGAACCCCCAGTCTGCTCGAATATCAACGCCCTGGGTCCCCCCTCGCCGAAAACCGCGGCCCACCGTCCGATGGTGTGGGGGTCCCTATCCAGCATCTCCGCCGTGGCCGCCGCCGTCCATCCCTGGGCCAGCAGCCAGAGAGCATGCCACCGCTCTCGCTCCCGGGGCGTCGGCGCCAGAATCACTCGACGCTGCAAGTCCTTCACCCCCATCTCCCACTGCACCAGCGAACGGTCAATCTCTCTGACTCCCATCACCCCCTCCATCCCCCAAACAACCATTTGCTCTGTTTCTTGCGTTCTACTCTACCCCAGGTATCTGCGCTTTTCACCTTGGCTTTCGTTTAGGTTCCAGCCTCGCCAGGTTCAAAGCTAATTTCCGCAGCAGGGCCAGATTCTCGACACAATGCAACTTCCCGTGTCGGCTCTGATCCTCGCTGAATATCACGTCCAGACGCCAGTGGAATTCGCTCTCAATTCCCCAATGGCTGCGCACTATCTCTTTGAAACGCTCGGCTGAGAAACCTGGCTCATGAGGTAGTACCGGCTCTCGATGCTGGTGCGCTCTCCGTCTCGACTGATGGCAGCTATCTTCCCCACCGCCGCCAAGCCCGGCCACTGGTGACTTCCCTGGAGCCCAACCACTTCGGTGCTTACGCTGGGCATCCGTGTCTCAATCAGGCTCAGCAGCGCTCCTTATGGGCGACGCCGGCCCTGGCCCCTCCGGTAGTCCGGCACTCGGTCCAATGCTTTCCTCAATCCCATCTTCCTCACCCCACTTTCAGCTGTCCTAGACCTTAAGCCACCTTTCATAGAATGAAAAAAGCCTGAAGACCCTGCGGCCCAAAGTTACAGGCGTATAATCCAATGGTAAAATGTATGAATTTCAGTATAGGGTGGCTGCCGATGAACGAGCCAAGAGAAAGTATGCCGCTCCGAAGGTTAACGTTGAAGAACCTCTTATCGTTTGGACCGGATGGCCTCAGCTTGGATCTCGAACCTCTCAACATTCTGATTGGTCCGAACGGGTCCGGCAAGTCCAACTTGCTTGACGGAATAGAGCTCTTGAAGTGCGCCCCCGAGCAGTTGACTGCCCCTATTCGCAGTGGGGGCGGCATCCGCAATTGGATTTGGGGAAGGCAGCCCGGCCCAACGGCCTGTGTTGAAGCCATTCTGGAAAATCCCCAAGACGGCAGGCATTTGCTTCGCCACAGGATAGAATTTGATGAGTCCGAACAGGCCTTTCGGTTGGTGGATGAGAGGATCGAAAATAGCCGCCCGGACCCAGGGTTTAATGACGCATTCTTCTTCTATCGTTATCAAAACGGTCGTCCCGCACTGGCGGTCAAGAATAACGATAACCGCAGGCAACTTCAAAGAGAGGACGTCGCTGACGACGAGTCAATACTCTCGCAACGAAAGGATCCTGATCAATACCCTGAGTTGGCCCATCTGAACAGCTTGTATGGGGGTATAAGCCTATATCGCGACTGGGGATTTGGGCGGAAGGCACCTTTCCGTCAGCCTCAAAGTACCGATGTCCGCCCTACTCCCCTCAGGGAGGATTTTTCCAATCTTGGCATGTTCTTGAACCGGATGAGGCAAGAGCCCAGAACCAAGTCGAATCTAATCGATTGTCTGACCGATGCTTACGAGGGGTTGAGCGACTTCGAATTGAATTTCGAGGGAGGGACCGTTCAGGTGTTCTTCAGCGAGGGCGATCTTGCCGTGCCTGCTACGCGGCTGTCGGACGGCAGCGTGAAATACCTTTGTCTCTTGGCGATTTTGCTAAACCCCCATCCGCCTCCGATTGTGTGCATAGAGGAACCGGAAATGGGTATGCACCCGGATCTGCTCCCCAAAATTGCCGATCTCCTGGTCGAGGCGTCGCAGCACTGCCAGTTGATAGTAACCACCCACTCGGATGCTCTGGTTGATGCGCTATCGGAACAGCCGGAATCGATAGTCGTGTGCGAAAAGCAGAACGGCAACACCTCGATGAACCGCCTAGACCCGAAAGACTTGGATGACTGGCTGAAGAAATATCGCCTTGGTGAACTGTGGACAAAAGGGCAGCTAGGGGGTGTCAGGTGGTGAAGGCGCACATTTATCTGGAGGGAGGCGGAGGAAAGGAACTGAATGCCAGGTGCCGGGAAGGCTTTAACAGGCTGTTCAAGAAGTGTGGATTTGAGCGAATGCCGAAGTTGACTGCCAGCGGAAGCAGGGAATCCGTATTTGGAGACTTCAAGACCGCACACGCTGGCGCGTCCGGCCAAAACTATGTCGCCATGCTGGTAGACAGCGAGGACCCGGTCAAGGACATCCAATCCCCTTGGGCCCACCTCATCGAGAGGGACGGCTGGCAGGCACCGCCTGGCGCCACAGAAGAGCAGGTCCTGCTGATGACAACCTGTATGGAAACCTGGATAGCCGCGGACAGCAACGCCTTGTCTTCCCACTACGGCCAATGTCTTCAGGAGAACGCCCTGCCGTCGGTGGTGGATCTGGAAGGCAGAGACAGGCATACGATTCAAGATAACCTAAGGCACGCGACTCGGAACTGCAAAGGACCCTACAAAAAGGGAGCGAAATCCTACGAATTGTTGGGAAAGCTCAACCCCGACATCATTGAGCACCACCTACCTAGTTTCAAAAGGGCGCGGGATACATTGAATGGAAAACTGTGAACCGTGTCCTAGTGCTGCGGCAACCAAATGGTTTAAGTGGAGAACATATCCCTGGATTCAGGTGATGACGGGTCAACTACGTCATTCTGTCTTAGCTGACTCCAAGCAAAGCGAAGTAGCTTCACGCCGGCCGAGGCAGACGAGGCCAAGGGATACAACATAACGGTCCTATAGCCCCAGTTCCGGCGAAAACTTGGCAATTGGGCACTGTCGGGGCTAAGGTTACCACGGGAAGAGCCCGTGCCTTACAAACAAGGAACTGGTAATTTCTGCTCTCGGGTGAAGTCGGAAAAAAACCGCCGATTAAACCACCAACGGGAAGCTGATTTGAAGGGTTCTTGATTTTGTCCAGCTTCATGAGGTAAATCATGACCGATATAGCTAGGTGCGCTCGTTGCGGTATGCGGCGGGTGGTGTTCGACAAAAACTTAACCGGCGTACCCCTCTGCAAATCTTGCGTAGAGGTCGGCTTGGGCCGGACATTAGGTCGCCCAGTCTATTTCAACAACAGGCGAGTCGACTCCGGATCCGGCAAGAGTTACGACGCCCTGATGGAGGAGTGTGGATATAGTATCAATTGAAGCCTTTAGTTAACTGCTCCAGTCATTGGCAAACTGTGATAATCGGCCGTGCCGATGAACTTCTGTCAGGGCAAAAAATCCCTGGGATTCGAGTATGGTAGACAGGTGACCTGGCAATCACCGGGCCAATCAGTCTCCAGATGCCCTTTCATCCTGCCTTGCGTCATCTCGCCCTCCGGAAACATCAATTGCGAGACAACGATACATTGCCCGGTGGCATTGATTATGAGTCAGTTCGAGACGTTGACAATCAAGGAAAAGCTGCCATCTCTATTCTTTTGATCCGGCGAAATTACCGTAAGGGTCTGCTGTATCGACTTTGGGTAATCAAGTATGTAATTCGCTTTAATTTTGTTCCCCTTGGGAGGTCTTGGATCACTTACTAGGGTAAAGTCTCGTCAACGGCGAGGGCGCCGACAACGAGTGGAAGTTATGATCCCTTGGAAACCCGAATGATCCTCAATCCTTGGGAGGTTGGAAATGACATCTGGCAATTGTATTCTAAAGGGTGGGTGCCCGGCAGAGGGATTTCGCGATCAGGGCAAAGGCGAGTATGTCCTCAATGGTTGCACATGCATCGGTGCCGATTACTGGGTCGATGAAGACTCAAAGACCATCATAGACGACTACGATGATGCCCAAAGGGACAAGTTGATTGGGATCGTTCGCGAGAAGGTACAAAAGGGAAATACCTCCATTGCCTTGGGTTGCTTGCTCAACTTGGTCAACGAGGAGAATTTCGACTAGCACATGCTGTGGAGCATGTGTCCGTCGTTCCAAAGTCCGAATTGAACCAGGGAATCGGCCCTTCCGCACATTTGGTTAGGGGTTATGAAAACAGCTGCGGGTAGTTGGGACCCCAGAGACTGATGGTTATGTGGCGCACCAGTCCAATACCGCTAGAAAAGCAGAGCCAGATTGGTGCGCCCAAACCCGTTCCTCTTGACCAGTTTCACCCTCATTACCTGTCCTTCAAAGTATCTGGTGCTTCGCGGCGTGTTTAGCGCAAGATTCATTGCTTCGTAGGCTCGGCCGAAGCTTCGGGCTATAGGCTGAAATTGTTGCAGTCCTGACTTGGCAACTTCCTGGCACCAAGTGCCTACGACCTCTATCGAGCCATTCCCTGAGCCAACTGAACTGCACTTCCATATTGGCCCAGCCTGATTGCGTCTTCTGTGGAATGGTGTTCTTGTCCAATTTCGCCGACATGGCGGCAGAGTCACAGTCTAATGCCATATGTTGTACCCACCCAGATGCCGGGTCTCCCAAGGTAATGGCCCCGCCGTCTTAGCGGGGCCTTTACTACTCACACAGATTCGCCGGTGAACGTCAATTACACAGCCACCCCGAATATAATTTGAAAGGTTCTTGATTTTATCCAGCTTGGTGGGCCTGTCTTGTCGAGGGCATGAGCATTCGGGAGGCCTCCCGAGTCTTCAGCCTGCATCGGAAGACGGTGGAGAAGATGCTGGCCAACGCCACGCCCCAAGGATACACCCGGCAGCGGCCGCCGAACCGACCGAAGCTTGAGCCCTTCGCCGGGGCTATTCAGGCGATCCTGCAGTCCGACCTTCAGGTTCCCAGGAAGCAGCGCCACACGGTCAAGAGAATCTTCGAACGTCTGCGGGATGAGCATGGCTTTGACGGCAGCTACAGCACAGTGAAGGTGTACGTGCGGGAGCACAGGCGGCAAGTGGGCGAGATGTTCGTGCCGCTCACCCATCCTCCGGGCCATGCCCAGTGTGACTTCGGGGAAGCCCTGGCGGTGATCTCCGGAGTGGAACGGAAGGTTCATGTTTTTGTCCTGGACCTGCCCCACAGTGACGGATGCTTCGTCAAGGCGTACCCAGGGGAGACTACCGAGGCCTTCCTTGACGGCCACGTCTCGGCCTTCGCCTTCCTGGGCGGAGTGCCCCAGAGCATCCTGTACGACAACACGAAGCTGGCGGTGGCCAGGATCCTGGGCAACCGGCGTCGCCAACGTACGCGAGCCTTCACCGAGTTGCAGTCCCATTACCTGTTCGAAGACCGGTTCGGTCGGCCTGGCAAGGGAAATGACAAGGGCAAGGTGGAAGGGATGGTCGGCTACGTCCGACGCAATTCCATGGTACCGGTGCCCCGGGTCGAGAGTTTCGACCGGCTCAATGCCCGCCTGGAGGGATGGTGCCTGCAGCGGATGAACGCGCAGCTGCGAGGACATACCGAGAGTATCGGACAGCGGATGGAGCGGGACCTGGAAGTCTTGCTGCCGCTGCCCCGGGGGCGCTATGAGGCCTGCGACCAGCAGCCCAGTCGAGTAAGCTCGCTGTCCCTGGTCCGATACAGGAGCAATGACTATTCCGTCCCGGTGGCCTATGGCCATCGGGAGGTCCTGGTCAAAGGCTACGTGCATGAGGTCGTGATCAGTTGCGGGGCTGAGGTCATCGCGACACACCCCCGCTCCTATGAACAGGACGATTTCGTCTTCGACCCTCTCCATTACCTGCCTCTGCTGGAGCGCAAGACCGGGGCCCTGGACCAGGCAGCGCCCCTGGCCGGATGGGACTTGCCCTACGACTACGGGGTCCTGCGCCTGCGTCTGGAGGCCCGGATGGGTCATCAGGGTAAACGGGAGTTTGTTCGGGTTCTCAGGCTGATGGAGGAATTCCCTCAGCAGCAGGTTCACGACGCGGTCAAGGAGGCCCTGCAACTGGGCGCCCTGGGCTTTGACTCGGTGAAACATCTGCTGCTGTGCCGGATTGAGCGTAAAGCGCCCCGGCTGGGTCTGAATCTGGACCTGTATCCACACCTGCCTCAGGTGAGGGTCCAGACCACCCGTAGCGGGGACTACCTGAGCCTGCTGCCAGGGAGGAGACCTTGAAGGACATCGTGAAGGACAGACATGCCGTGCTGCTGGACCACCATCTGAAGGAGCTGAGGCTGCCCACCTTCCTCAGAGAGTACGGAAAGTTGGCAGCCCAGTGTGCCGATGACGGCGTCAGCTACCCGGAATACCTCTTCGGCCTCGCCGAAATGGAACTCAACGATCGGTACGACCGGATGGTCCAGCGACGCATCCGTGCCGCACGGTTCCCCGCAACCAAGAGCCTGGACACCTTCGACTTCTCGGCGATTCCCTCGGTGAATCAGGCCCTCATCATACAGCTGGCCCGGTGCGAATTCGTGGAAAAGCGCGAGAATGTCATAGCCGTTGGCAACAGCGGCACCGGCAAGACCCACATCGCCCTGGGCCTGGGTCTGGCCGCCTGCCAGCGAGGGCTGGCAGTGGCGTTCACGACCGCGGCCGGCCTGGTCAACCAATTGATGGAAGCCCGGGACGAGCGCCGACTGCTGAGCATGCAACGGCAATTGACCCGAGTGAACCTGCTGATCATCGATGAGCTGGGCTTTGTCCCCCTGTCGGATACCGGGGCGGAACTGCTGTTCGAAGTCTTCAGCCAGCGCTATGAACACGGGTCGATCCTGGTGACCACCAACCTGCCCTTCGATGAGTGGACCCAGGTCTTTGGGTCGGAACGGCTCACTGGCGCGCTCCTGGACCGTCTCACGCACCACGTGCATATCCTGGAAATGAACGGTGAAAGCTACCGCCTCAGGGGCAGCCGACAAAATGCGGCCGCTGCTTCAGCCACGGATTGGTCAGCTCCGGACTAGACAGTATTCAGAGCCTGAGGGTGGCACACTTTTGCTCTGCCCTCAGAACTTGGTGGCACATTTTTGCTCTGCCCCAGTGGTACAGTTTTGGGTTGCCCTTGACAAAGATCCGGGCAACCGCATTCTAAATTACAAACCAGTTACTCCGGCGAGAGCCGGAATTGCGGTTTGCAAGGTCCCCCAAAATTGTAATGCGTTTGCCCCGTGTTCATTGCTGGACCGGTAAACGGGGACTGGAACCGGATGGCTTGCCGATTCGGCTTCTGCCCGATTCCCCGGCTGCTGCCTATGTCGCCGAACAGGGAACGCGGGAATGGAACGACTGGCGGTACGGGCGCGATTTCCGGATTCCCTAGGCAACCGGAACTACATCACCGAGCGATGAAAGCCGTCGCAAATTTGGCGGCGGCTTTCACTCTTGCGTTATGGCCCACCACACCGGCCCCCCTGGTTTCCCTTTTGTCGTCATTAACCGGTGGCGTACTCCGGCCGCTTCAACATCACCGAGCACCCCCGTTCGTCCACGACGTGGTTGACCGACAGTCGCCCGCGGCTGTCGTAGCCGCTGGTATAGGCAAATTCGACCTCCGCGCCCCAGGGAACCCGCCCGCCGGTCCGCATCGTATCTCCGCCCGGCCCGCCGGCCCCCTTGACCACCACGCCGTTTCGGTGGCCCTTCTTCCAAGCCATGACCTTCAACTCCACCGGTGCCACCAGCTCCGCTGAAGAAGGCGCGAACAGCACCTCGTGCAGCCGCCGCAACAGGTCCCCGGAGGGCTTGCGATGGCCGTTCATTACCTGGGAGAGCATCCCGGTGCTGATGCCCGCCCGGCGGGCCGTCTCGTTCTGCGACCACCCGTGGGCGTCCATGCGCTCCCACAGGGCCTGCGGGTTGATGTTGGCAGGTTGGGCGGTCTCCACCTTCACCGGAGCCTCCAGCACCGTTTCCATCCGGGACTGGGCGGACGGGCTGAGATTGCGTTGCCCCCTGCTGACCTGGACGACGTATCCATAGGTCAGCCCTGTACGGTCCGCCACCTGCCGCAGGGTCATCCCACGCTCCCTTGCCCGCTCCCGGAGGTAGGTGCTCTCTCCGCCCCGCACCACGCCGCCCTGGCGGTGGACGACGCCCTGGGGAGGGACGTGGCCCAGGACGGCCTCGATCTTGCCGCGCATGTAGGGGGTGAGGTTCTTCTTGCCCCTGGCGACCTGGGACAGGTGGGAGGGACCGACGCCCATCAGGGCGGCCAGTTCCTTGATGTTGAGGCCGCGCTCCCTGGCCGCGATGGTCAGGTGGGATTCGGCCCGTGCAGTGGCGGGGCTGGGTTCGACGGCTGGGACGGCGGCTTCGCCGGTAAGGTTGACGCGGATGGCGTTGTCGTTGTTCTTGCCGCTGACATTGACGCAGGGTTTGATGTTGTAGTTGACGGTGTTGGCCTTCATGTCGTTTCCTCCAAAAGGCGGAAAGCGAGGCCGGCCCGAATGGACCGACCCCGCTCTCCTGATAAAGATGCAGGTCGTTGGGTGCGGTCCATTCGCCGCTGTGGCGTCCGCCGGT
>VXOH01000001.1 GCA_009840135.1 Chloroflexota bacterium
CCCACCTTTTCCTTACTCCCTGACTATACCATTCATAATGCGATTGCCCTGCGGTGCAATGCGGAGCCTTGCCAAAGTCAACTGTCACCCGCTCATGGTGAGCTTGTCGAACCATCCCCCGGTTCGGTGGCATCCTTCGACAGGCTCAGGATGAGCGGGCAAATCCGCTTTTCCCAACTTTGGAAAGGACTTGGATGCGATGCTCAAGGATTGCCGATCGAAGCCGCATAAGCCTTGAAGTACCAGGGCGTGTCGTCATATTGCCCCGTTACTCATGCGCCAACAGGAATCTTGACTTCGGCCAGCGAGGTTCCCGCCTTCGCGGGAAGGACGAAGACGTACCATTGAAGGCCTCCGCGCTCAATTTGACGACACGTCTAGTCCTGGCCTGGGCCCACTGCCAGCGCGCCCACGGCCACCGAAGATAGCCGCACCGGCAGTTCCTCCCAGGATTTGCCCCTGTCCGCGCTCTGGTACAGGCGGCCACCGTCGGCTCCGGCATACACCCGATTGGGCTCCGACGGGTCCCACTCAAAGGCAACGACCATGTCCTCGGGCTCGGTTCCCTGCCCAACCTGGTCCACCAGTTGCCAGTTGTCGCCGCCGTCAGTAGAGCGGTAGAACAGGGGATTCAGCCGCCGAGCGTTCTCCGAGACGGTCACCAGCACCAGGCTGGCGTCGTCGGGGGCCGGCGATATGTGCAGGGTATAGCGGCGCTCCAGTCCGGAGTTGATGAGTTCCCAGCTGTCGCCGCCGTCCTCAGAGCGGTAGGGAGCCCGCGCCGTGGCAACGTAAACGCTTTGCGGCCGGTCATCGCTAAGGGCCACGCAGTGGATGTCATCGTTCAAACCCGGCAACTGCTTCCAGTTGCGCCCACCGTCGCCCGAGCGGACCATTCCGCCAACCTCGATGCCGGCATAAAGCCGGCTGGGGTCGTTGGGAGCCACCCGCAGGTCTCGAACGTGAGAGTCGCGGGTGGGCGAGTGAAAGCTCCAGTCCACTGATTCCGGCACCTGGGTAAAGCCTTCCAGCTCCGACCAGGTCTCTCCCCCATCCCTGGAAACGTACACCGTGGCGGGCTCACTGCCCACGTACAGGGTGTCCCCCTCGGCGGGATGGGCCAGGACGCTGTGGGCATAGGGAGAAGGATAGGAGTCCAGGTGGGTCCAGGTCCGCCCCCCATCGTCGGTGCGGTAAACCCCCGCCTCGTAGGCAGCCAGGTAGGCTCGCCCGGTACCCACCGGACTGGCAGCCAGCCTCGCCGCGGCGTGGGGCAGGGCCGTCACCGGCCCCTGTTGCCAGGATGAACCACCGTCCTGGCTGGTAACGGCGCAAACACCGTCGTGCATGCCTACATATACTGTCTTCAATTTGCTCATTTCACTTCTCCCGCCCAAGAGACTTGTTCGAATCACCTAGATAAGCGGCCTATAGCTTTGGGAAATGGTGCATTGTTATTGCTAGTTGTACGTTAACGGTGCGGGGAAGTCAATAACACTTCCCCCACGGGTCAGGGCGATCGCAAAGTATTCCCTGAACCGCTCATGGTGAGCTTGTCGAACCATCCCGCGTTTTGAGGGCGTCCTTCGACAAGCTCAGGATGAGCGGACACGTTGGTATGCTTCAACTTCGAAATCTTCCTGCCCCACGGGTCCGGGTTATCGCAAGGTATTCCCTGAACCGCTCATGGTGAGCTTGTCGAACCATCCCGCGCTGGAGGAAATCTCGAACATGGGCAGGTTGCGGGGTGGGTAGGGGCGCATGGCCATGCGCCCCTGCGATATCGGAATTGCTACTGGTGTGGAGGCAAGTAGTTACCCGCAATTCCGAAGAGTTACCCGGGCCATACCCTGTTTCTTGACGAAAATCCTCATTGACACCACCCTGACCGCCCATTACGCTACCTCCAATACCACCTTAAGCTATCCAAACCGTAACGTGGAGGCGGGCAAATGAAGTATGACTATGTGATTATCGGCGCCGGATCAGCGGGAGCAATCCTGGCCACCCGGCTTACCGAAGACCCCGGCAAGTCGGTGCTGCTCCTGGAAGCGGGGGCCGACTACCCCAACTTTGAGGACCTGCCCGAAGAGGTAAAGTTCGGTTACGCCACCGAGGCCGACGTGATGACCAGCGACCACAACTGGCAGTTCGTGGGCAAGGCCACCGAAGAGGCGCCGCCCATGATGGTGCCCCGGGGCAAGGTAACCGGCGGGTCCAGCGCCATCAACGGCCAGGTGTTCCTGCGCGGTGTGCCCGAGGACTACGACACCTGGGCCGCCATGGGCAACGACGAGTGGACCTTTACCAACCTGCTGCCCTATTTCCGCCGCATCGAGACCGACACCGACTACGGCGGCGACGACTTTCACGGCGGCGACGGCCCAATTGTGATGCACCGCTTCAAGCGGGAGACCTGGCTGCCGGCCCAGCAGGCCTTCTACCAGGCCGCCATTGCCGCCGGCTACCCCGACTGCCCCGACCACAACCATCCGGATACCTACGGCGTGGGGCCGACCCCGTTGAACAACCCCAACGGCATCCGCATCAGCACGGCCATGGGCTACCTGGACCAAGCCCGACATCGCTTGAACCTGACCATCCGGCCCAACTGCATGGTGCATCGCCTGATTTTCGAAGGCAACCGGGCAACGGGAGTGGAACTGGAAAGCGGAGGCGAGACCTTTACTGTCGAGGGCGATGAGATCATCCTGTCCGCCGGGGCCATTGGCTCGCCCCAGATAATGCTGTTGTCCGGAGTCGGTCCGGCCGACCACCTGAACAGCCTGGGCATTCCGGTGGTGCTGGACAAGCCAGGAGTGGGCCAGAATCTGCGGGACCATCCCGGCGTGTGGGTGACCTGGCGAACCAAAGAAGGGTTTGAACTGGACGGCCTGGCGCCCCGGGCCCAGCTTACGCTGCGGTACACCGCCGAGGATTCGGACCTGCGCAACGACATGAAGATAACCATGCAGTCCTTCGCCACCGAACGGGTAAACCTGGGCGGCAACCGCATGGTGCCCCTGGGAATTCGCATGACCGCCGGCATCTACCTGGCGGTGGGGGCCGGCGAGCTGCGCCTGGCATCGGCCGACCCCGCCGAGCAGCCGGTCCTGGACTACCGGTACCTGGAAGAGGATTTTGACGTCAGGCGGCTGCGCGAGGCGGTACGGGTCTGCGTGGATCTTGGCAACGACGAGGCCTTCAGGGACATTATAGAAGAGCGGGTCTCTCCCACTGATGCCGACCTGGAGTCGGACGAGGCGCTCACTGCGTGGATGCGGCGGGAGGTTACGACGTCGCAGCACATTTCCTGCACCTGCAAGATGGGCACTGCCGACGATCCCATGGCGGTGGTCAACCAGTATGGCAAGGTCTATGGCCTTGAAGGCCTGCGGATAGTGGACGCCTCCATAATGCCCGACTGCATCCGGGCCAACACCAACGTAACCACCCTGGCCATCGGCGAGAAGATCGCCGATCACATAAAGGACGGAAAGTAGGGGTAATTACCGCCCGCCCCCAGGATTAGTGGGCTAGGAAAGGTCGGAAAAAGTCCCTTCCCCCTTGATGGGGGAAGGTTAGGATGGGGGT
This sequence comes from Chloroflexota bacterium, assembly GCA_009840135.1. GTDB lineage: Bacteria > Chloroflexota > Dehalococcoidia > Lucifugimonadales > UBA3495 > Bin22. Next base: position 3,595 of record VXOH01000001.1, read on the forward strand.
GGATTGCTTGCGAACGACCATTTCCCCCCTCATTGCGCAACTGGGGAGAGGGGACTTGTTCAAACCTTCCCAAAAAGAGAAAAGGAAAAACCATGCGGTTTGGTCATTTCTACTACCCAATGAAGTTTGACGACTCCCGTGATGAGCAAGAAATACGGGAGTGCCTGGCCGAAGCCGAGCTGGTGGAGGACTTGGGCCTGGATGCCATCTGGCTGGCCGAGCATTACTTCACCGGGGAGTGCGTCTATGGCGACCCGCTGGTCTTCGCCGGGGCGCTCGCCGTCAAGACCAGGCGGGTGGACATTGGATTCGGCATCCTGGAACTGCCCCTGCACAACCCGGTGCGGGTGGCCATCCAGACCGCCCTGCTGGACAACCTGACCCGGGGCCGCATCATCGTCGGCACGGCCAGGGGCTCCAACTACAACGCCTACGAGTACATCGGCTTCGGCACCAACCCGGACTTGGGGCCGGAACAATTGGAGGAGGCCGAGGACCTGCTGGTCCAGGCCTGGACCACTGACAACCTGGAATTCAAGGGCAAGCACTACCAGGCAGCGTTTCCCGCGTCCCGGCCTCGACCCTACCAGAAACCCCATCCGCGCCTGGCCCGGGCCTGCATTGACGACGAGTCGGTAAAGGCCATGGCCCGCATCGGGCGGCCCATCCTGCTGCGGGGCCGCTCCACCAACCACACCGCCGCCAGCATCCGGCTCTATCGGGACACCATGGCCGAAGCGGGATATGGCGAGGAGGCCATAGAAAACAACCTGGACCAGGTATGGGTGTGGCGCGAGATGCACCTGGCGGAGACCGACGACCAGGCCATGAACGAGTTTCTGCCGGCCCAGTACGATGCCTGGGCCAACATGCAGTATTACCGCACCAACTGGAATCCGCCCCAGTACAGCATGGACCGGCAGCCGCCCCCCATGCAGCGGGAAGGCTACGCAGCCACGCCGGACCCGGACGCCGGAGAAGGGTTGGTGGGCAGCCCGAAGCGGGTAGCGGAGCAACTGGCCCAGATGCGCGACGCCGGCATCCGCAACCTGATGCTCACCAACCGGGGCCTCATGTCCCCGGAAAAAACGGCCAAATCGCTGAAGCTGCTAAGTGAGAAGGTAATGCCCCACTTCCAAGGCTGAGTATCGTTTACTCTATCCACGAATACCCACGAATAGTCACTAATGAGGATTTGCCAGAGATAAATCATTAGTGGAAATTCGTGGGTATTCGTGGAAAAACGTCACCCCCCCAGCGGGCTGCCTCCCTGGACCAGCCGGACTATATCCTGGTAGGTGATTATCACGATGAACCCGATCAGGACGATGAAGCCCATCAGGTGGACCAGCCCCTCCCGTTCCGCCGGAATGCGCCGGCCTCCCCGCACCCACTCCAGGCCCACGAACACCAAGCGTCCACCGTCCAGCATGGGTATGGGCAGCAGGTTCAGGATGGCCAGGTTGATACTGAACAGGATGGACAGCACCACCCACCCGCGCAGGCCGCCCTGCTGGGTCACCTCGCCGGTAACCTGGGCAATGCCCACCGGCCCGGAAAGCTGCGGCGCGCGGGACCCGCTAATCCAGGAGGAAATTTCCTGGCGCAACAGGACCAGCATCTCCCAGGTATTGGTCGCTCCCAGCCATACCGCCGTCCAGGGGGGTTCGTAACGAGTCTCCGACCGCAGGTTTACCAGCCCAATACGGATGCCGGTGGCGCCCTGTCCCTCCGGGGGGTTGACCCGCGGCGTCACCAGTACAATCTCGTTGCGCCCGTCCCTCAGAATGGACCATTCCATCTCCGTTCCGGCGTTCAGGGTAGTTGCCCTCACCAGGTCGGAACCGTGCTCAATATTCCTTCCGCCGGCATTGAGGACAATGTCGCCGGCCTTGATACCGGCCGCCTGGGCTGGCGAGTTGGCGACCACCTCTTCCACCTGCACCTGGCCCACGGTGACGCTCTGGGGAATCATGAACAGCAGGGTGAAGGCCACCAGGGGGAATGCGGCGTTCATCAGCGAGCCGGCCGCCAGGATAATGGCCCTGGGCCCGGCGCCCTTGGAGGCCAGGCTGCGGGGCACACCCGGGTTGTTCTCGCCGGCCAGGCGCACGAATCCGCCCAGGGGGAGCCAGTTCAGGGTGTAGGCCATATCGGCCACCACCAGGGAATCCTCGCTGACTTCCCGCACCGCACCCTCGTGTTGCAGGTATTCCTCATTGCCCAGTTCGTGCAGTGAGGACTGGCGGCGCAGGGTCGAACCCCGGGAGGGCTGTACCACCCGGGCTACCAGGTTCCCCTCTTCGTTTTCGGTAGAGTGAATGCGGACCTGTTGACCTGGCTGAATGGCGTGGACGCCTTCCAGGTTGAGGTAACCGGTATTGGCAGTTAGCAACACCCGGGTCCGCCCGGTATAAAAGGCAAAAGCCCGGGGCGGATAGCCAATCCCGAACTCCAGGACCTTCACGCCAAAAGCCCGTGCGGTAAAAAAATGTCCCCATTCGTGGATAACCACCAGCATCACCAGCATGGGGACAAATACGATAATGGCAAAAAGAGCTGTTTCCATGGGGTTCCTTTTAGCTTTGAGTTAAATGTTCCAGACGGAGCAAAAATTCAGGGCAGTTCAAGCAAGCCCCGGTCCTCATCCTGATGAAATGCAACTATGTCAGCAAATCGTTCCCGCAACAATCTTGCAACAGCTTCCCGGGAGCAGTTTCCCAAAGTGACCCTGATGACCTTGGGGGGATGGCCCCGTTGCCTGCTGAGCCTGATGAAGTCGCGGTCCTTGGTAACAACGACGAAGCCGTGCTCTCTGGCGTATTCCCAAATTTCTTCATCGGGGGTATCGAACCTCAGGACCCTGCCAACGTGAATTGACTCAGGGAAGATATCAGCCACTATTCTTGGTAGCCGGGGCGACAAATTCGGGTCAAAGAGTAACATTGCGGAGGTGGCTGTAGTCGTCATCCATTCGCTCGGCTGCCGCAAAGGACAGGCAGGCGTACATGTCCGCTTCCGTCAAGTAATAAAAATCGTCCAGAAAGTCAACCCACTCTTCGCCCCCGGCCAGGTACTCCATCACGTCCTTTACCGTCATGCGCATGCCGCGGATGCAGGGCTGGCCGCTGCGCATACCGGGTACAATTGTGATGGTACTCCGGAAGTCCACGCCCCGACCCAGCAGGGCGGCAACTGCCGCTTCCACCTGCTTCCCTTCCGTCGAGTTCTTCAGCCAGTCGCGCAACATCCGGCGGACGTTCCTGACCTTTACCTCTTCTCCACGTCCTTCCTCCCGCCGCCGTTTCATGGCTTCCAATTGTTGCGCCGCCCCGGCTGCCGCCCGCTCCCCAGCCTTGGCAATTGCTACGTGGAGCTTTTGCTTTGGGTCGAATTCGGGGATGGGTAGCTTCCATAGGTGTTTCTGTACGTGGCGGGGACCGAATTGACCCTTTGGCATCAGCGGCTTCATAGCTTCATACAGAGTTTCGCTGTTGATAATCGCCAATAGATAATTAGCTTCATCCAAACCTTGGCAAGGAATCCAAAACAAGGTGTAGTCAATGAGAGTGTTGTCACTGTCGACCATTGCAGCAGTAGGAGTACCTGAACCGGAGTAAGCTATTCTGAGCCTTTCTTTTTCAGTTTCGCTTCCCCAGTTCAATTGATAGGACAGTTTGTGCAAATAATCAAGCTGACCCAAAATATCCAGCTTGTTTGCCACAGCCTTCTTATCTTCCCAAATATCGGATACCATCTGCCAACGCCGTCGCATACGCTGCTGCAATTCTCCGAGGTCGATTCCTCCTACTCCCCCATCGTTATATGGCAAGCTCAATTCATCCTCGTGCCTGCTTACCGGCAGCAACGCCTGCAACGGTTCCAGGGTTACGTAAGGAGCAATGGTTTCACCCAGGTGTACGTCATATAGGTGGTCGCGTTCTATGGTTTGGTTTGTAATGGATGTCAAGTCCAGTTTTTTCCAGGGTGCCTTGTCCTGTCCGCCTCGGCGAGGGTTGACGGTGACAGTCTGGCCCGCCTGTACAATAGCCGTGTTCTCGACTTCTTCCACAAAGAAGAGGCAGCGAGGCACGATGGTAGCACCCTGACGAGCGATGTTCACATAAGGAGAATCGCCAACCATCCCGGTGTCAGTGATTTCTGCTGATTCCCGCCGCATGGCTTGGCTACCGGCAGGGCCCCGCCAGCGTTCTACCAGTCCCAGCAGGGGCTTGCCCGGAGTGTCGGGTTGGCACTTGCTGGCAAATACAACCGACGCGGGAATGGGGAAGAAGTTGTTGGGCTCCAGCCCTTCCAGATCCCAGGCCTGCTTGTGCTCGAAATTGACGTGGACGCTCTGCCCGGAGTTACCGGCGCGCCATTGACCTCTACGCCACCTGGAATACTGGCCGGCCTGCAGGGCGCTGTGGGGCATCACAAATCCGATAACGCCGTTGTCTTTCAGGTATAGCTCCACGCTGCGGGCAAAAAAGAGGCCGGCGACATCCTGGTGAGTGGCGTAGCGGCCGCCGGACCAGATATCGTACCGGTTGCGGCTCAGACTTCGCAGTTCATCCCGCAGCACATCCACCGTCTGGTTGTAGTTTATCCAGGGCGGATTGCCCACAATCACGTCCACTTTGTTCCTGGACAGAATTACCGGTCGCACCATGTTGCGGGTATAGTAGGCCCAGAGATGGTCCCTGCCCTCATCGTGAAGCCGCTGCATGGTGGCAATGGTGGATTGCATCGTCTTGCGTTCCTGGGCTTCGGTTACGCCATTATCATCCAACGCATACAGGGGATTCTCTCCGCTTTCAATGGCTTCGGCGACATGGCCCAGCAGTCGGTCAAAATCCTCCGGACGGTCAACCAGGGTTAAAGGAAAGACCAGCTCGGTATTCTGGTTATCTTCGACCTGGATTGTTATGGAATTCTCGGCAAACAAGTCCCCGGTCCTGAATCGCAACTGCAGCGAATCCCCCAAGTAGACGGGAATCGACATGGAGGCATCGTAGCCCGACTCTACGGTAGCTTTAATGGCGGGTTGGGCTGCCAGGGTCCATGCGGCGCGGGCCAGGTGAACGGCTACAGGGTGAATGTCAACACCGGTTACGGCATGGCGGAGCTTGTCCAATACCTGCCTCGGGTGAAGTTGGGAGAGTTTGCCCTCCGGCATGGTTGCCCGGAGGAAATGGGTAACAGCTTCGGCAACAAAGGTGCCCGAACCACAGGCAGGATCCAATACCCTCTGATTTTCGGGATCATTAACCAACTCCTGTACCATCGTCCTGGCCAGCCAGTCAGGAGTGTAGTATTCGCCCAGTTGCCGACGCTCTTCGGGTGGTATTACAGCTTCGTAAAGTATGGAACCGATATCGGTGGGAGCGCCCAACCAATCGAACTTGGCGACCCGACGGACCAGGGTTTGCAGAAGGGCTCTTCCGCCAACCTCCGCCGGCCAGGTGAAAAAGTCCGATTCAACTATCCCCTGAAGACCGGTGGCGCTCTGGAAAAAGCGGCCATAGAGCAAATCCTCAGGTTCTATTTCAGCCCGTTCTCGAATGGGGATGCCAAAGGAGGCCTGAACCACCATGCCGATGACGGCGCTCAGGTAAGTATGGCGAATGAACAGGTTGTCCATTTCATCGGGGCTGCGGGCGATTTCGCCCAAGGCAGTCCGCAATAAGTCATGCCAAAGCTGCCGCTTAACTCTTACGGTCGCCAATTGGCTGGACTGGCGATAGAGAGAGGCCAGGGTATCTATGTCCCTCTGGTAATTGGGGCTCTTGGGCCCAAAATGGTCGGCGATTGTATTGCGGCCAACTTTTTCGTTTTCGATTACTTCAAGGGCTTCGTTTCGCAGCCACTCGTAGAGGGGCATCCACCCGTCATTATTTTCCAGGACGAAAAAGTAAGGTTTCGTGAGCTTGGTGGGGCCTGCGTCGGGCCAACGGAGCAACCAGTATTTCCCGTCGGTAAGAATGCCAGTACGCACCCGCCCCTGTGCCTGGGACTGGGCTAGATAGTCATCTATCTGCTTTACGTACTCCGGGTTTGGCTGCCCACCTGCCACGGTGCCAATGCGACGCTTGAACTCGATAAAGGTGTCGAGGGCAGTAAGGTCAACCGCCCGCCTGGAGCCGTCGGAGGGCGGGTTTTCTTCGACTATTTCATCGGTCTTGACCAGGCGAGTGCGAACCAGGAACTCCCGAACTGCGCTGGTAATGTTCGCTTCGGGCTCGTTGCGCTCGTGCCGGTTCAGAATGCCGGCGGCCAAGAGAGGGTATTGGGGATCGTTGTCGTCCAGATGTGGCGTGGCAACCATTTAGTTCCTATCTCCTCAAACCCATCTCCCCCACAACCCTGTGGGCTTCCTCCGTTGCCCAGGCGTCGGCCTCAAGCAGGTCTTCCAGGCTTTCGCCCGAGGTGGGTTGGTGGGCGGTTACCACCGATTCGACGACGCGGTAGATGTCGGTAAAGCCAATGCTGCCCTTCAAAAAGGCGTTAACGGCCACCTCGTCGGCGGCGCTGAGCACGGCGGGATAGGCGCCGCCCTTCCGGGCCGTTTCCAGGGCCAGGCTGAAGCAGGGATAGCGCTCCGGTTCCATGGGCCGGAAGTCCAGGCCCTGGGCAATGCCCGTTTCCAGCCGTGGAATCAGGGAATCATCCGGGTTGCGTCGCCGCTCGGGGTAGAAGAGGGCGTACTGGATGGGCAGCCTCATGCTGGGAGGGCCAAGCTGGGCCTTCACCGAGCCATCGGCGAACTCGACCATGGAGTGGATGGTGCTCTGGGGATGGACCACCACCTCGATGTCCTCCCAGGACACATCGAACAGCCAGTGGGACTCAATGACCTCGAAGGCTTTGTTCATCAGGGTGGCCGAGTCTATGGTTATCTTGGGCCCCATCTGCCAGGTGGGGTGCTGCAACGCCTGCTCCGGGGTCACCGCCGCCATTTCCTCCAGGGCCAGGGTGCGGAAAGGGCCCCCGGAGGCCGTGATGATGAGCCGCCGGATTCCGCTGGCCTCACCCTGGATGCACTGCCAGATGGCGCTGGGTTCGCTGTCCACGGGCAGGATGGCCCCGCCGTAACGGGACTCATACTCCTTGAGCAGCGGCCCCGCCATGACGATGGGTTCCTTGTTGGAGAGGGCCACGGACTTGCCCTCGCGCAGGGCGTTTAACGTTGGCTGCAGCCCCGCCGCTCCCGTGGTGGCCACCATCACCACGTCCACCCCGGGCAGCGAGACCATTTCCTCCATGGGAGTTTGGGTTACGCCGGGCGCCAGGTCGCCGGGGGGAGAGACGCAGGAGAAATGTCGGGGGCGGAACTCCGCAATCTGTTGCCGCAGCAAATCGTGGTTGGAGCCGGCGGCCAGACCCACGACTTCAAACTCATCCGGAAAAGAGCGGACGATATCCAGGGTCTGACAACCGATGGAGCCGGTGGAACCCAGCACGACAATTTTTCTCATAGCCTGAGAACCGCCACCAGGAGATAGTAAACCACCGGAATGGTAAAAAGCAGGCTGTCCAGCCGGTCCAGGATGCCGCCGTGTCCGGGCATCAGGGAACCGGCGTCCTTAACCTGGGAACGCCGCTTCAGCCAGGACTCCAGGAGGTCTCCGGCTTGCGACGCCATACCAACTGTAGCACCTATCAGGAGCGGTTGCCAGTTCCAGGCCGAATCCCAGCCCGACTCCCAGCCCGGATTCCCCAACCCCAGGTTGAACATTCGTTCCAGCAGGACCGCAGCCAGCACGGCCCCCAGGAAGCCCCCCACGGCCCCTTCCCAGGTCTTGTTGGGGCTGATTTTCGGCGCCATGGGATGTCGGCCCACGGTTCGGCCCACCAGGTAGGCGCCGGTGTCGGTGGCAAAGGTAGTCAGGAGGGCGAAGAGCAGCCAATTCCGGCCCAGTTCATAGATATTATCCGGCAATTGCCGGATGTCGAATTCCAGGGGATACGCCAGGAAGAAGTTTTCCCCCACCTGGGCCAGGGCCATTACGTGTCCCAGCAGAAATCCCACGTAAACGGGGCCACCCATGAGGTAGGCAACCGCCACCGGCCATCTCGGCCCGTGATAAAAGGCAATTAACCAGAGCAGGGCAACGAAGGCTCCACCGATGAACACCCCCGCGGAAATCGCCCAGAAGTGCAGCAAGCCGTTGGCGCCGGCTCCGCCGATAACAAAAGCAACGGCCCAGACAATGCCGACCAGCGCCGGCAGGCCTGTTGCCTGCGCCTGACCGGGCGAATTGTCCGCCTGCGCCCGCTCATCCGGGGCATTATCCGCCTGCGTCCGCTCATCCTGAGCATTATCCCACGGCGTCCGCTCATACGGGGTATTATCCGCCTGTGTCCGCTCATCCCGGGCTTGTCGAAGGACGGGCGGGCATGGTTCGACAGGCTCACCATGAGCGGATTCGGAGGCAGACTCGACAGGCTCACCATGAGCGAATGTTAATGCTGATGCGGGCTCGAGAGGGGCGCAAGCGGGGGATGGTCCGGCAAGTACGCCTTCCGACACGGCCTCCTCACCCTTTTCCGCGCCTTCACCCTGGAACCAACGAAGGACGGGTGGATAAAGCCGGTAGAACTCCCTGATTCCCAGGACGGCGGCCACGCAGGTCAAGAGAAAGACCCACGGGAGCCCGCCCCAAAGCCCGCCAAGTAGGACTGCCAGTCCCACCCCAGCCGTTGCGGTGCGTAACAGCAATGGGATCACTCCCCAGGGTCGGGGGTGATATTGCCGAAACGGCGTTGCCGATTGCCGTAGGAGTCCAGGGCCCGCTCCAGTTCGGCGTCGTCCAGGTCGGGCCAGAGGGTGGGGGTGTGAAAATACTCGCTGTAGGCCGACTGCCACAGCAGGAAGTTGCTGATGCGCAACTCTCCGCCCGTGCGTATTATCAGGTCCGGGTCGGGGCAGTGGGCGGTAAACAGGCGGTGGCTGAACAACTCCTCGGTGACGTCTTCCGCCGGTACGCCATCCCGGATGAGCTGCCTGACCGCGGCCAGGATTTCCTGCCTTCCACCGTAATCGAAGGCAACATTGAGGACAATTCCGGTATTGTCGCGGGTCATGTCCTGGATTCGTTCCACGGCCTTGCGAATGTCCTGCGAGAGTCGCTCGGCGTTGCCGATGTGAAACACCCGCACATTCTTCTCGTTGAGGATGTCCGTGTCCCGCTGCAGGGTCTCGTGAAGCAACTCGACAATGCCCTCCACCTCGGATGAAGGGCGGGACCAGTTTTCCGTGGAGAAAGCATAGATGGTGAGGTATTCCACCCCCCGCCCGGCCAGCACGTCCAGCACCCTGGGGATAGCATTGACGCCTTCCCTGTGCCCTGACAGGCGGGGCAGGCCACGTTGCTCAGCCCAGCGGCCATTGCCATCCATGATTATGGCAACATGACGCGGTACGGCGGAATGAACAGGGGATTCCACTTGCCCTCGGATTTTGGGGCCCGCCCTGGCGGCGGGAAATTGGGAGGAGTCAGCCGGACCAGTATGGGCAGTCATCACCGATTCTCAGACCCAGGCCTGGACCAGTACTCAGACCAGTACCTAGACCTGCATAATCTCCGCTTCCTTGGCGGTGGAAACCTGGTCAATGCTCTTGATAAAAGAGTCTGTGGTCTTCTGCAGCTGGTCCTGGCTGCGGCGGTTCTGATCCTGGGATATTGCCTTGTCCCGTTCCATCTTGCGGAGTGACTCCAGGCCATCCCGGCGCACGTTGCGTACGGAAACCTTCCCATCCTCGATCTTGCGTTTCAGCAGTCGGACCAGTTCCTGGCGCCGCTCCTGGTTCAGCGGCGGAATGGGGACGGTGATGATATTTCCGTCGTTGGAGGGATTAAAGCCCATTTCGGAGCGCATCAGGCTCCGCTCGATGTCCCTAAGGGCCTGCTTGTCCCATGGCTGAACCATAATGGCCCGCGCGTCGGGAGCCGAGATGGAAGCAATCTGCTTTAAGGGAGTCGGAGTGCCGTAATAATCCACGCTGACATTTTCAACCAGCGAAGGAGTGGCCCGGCCGGTCCTCAGGGTGGACAACTCCCGGTCCAGAGCCTCCATGGATTGGTTCATCTTGCGTTCCACTTCTGCCAGTACGTCCTCAGGGGTCAATTGAGTGTCATTGTCGTTATCTGGCATTTTGAATCCTCCCGCTGCTTTACTGGTTCAGAAAAAGTTCTGCCTGCCTGCTTTGCCCAAATCCCACAATTGCGGTGTTCCGTTACGGTGTCCTGTTACGGTGTTCTGTTACGGTGTTCTGTTGCGGTGTTCCGTCAGAACAAGTCGACCGGACTATTATTCCCCTTCCATGCGTTTAAGGCCTCTGTCCCCTTTCCAGTTCGATTCTAGTCGGACGCGGCGATAGTCGTGCCCACCTCATCGCCGCTGAGAATGCCCTGCATACTGCCGGCCTCAAAGATGTTGAACACGACAATGGGCAGCTTGTTCTCCATGCACAGGGAAACGGCGGTGGAGTCCATGACCTCCAGGCGTCGATTGAGCGCCTCCAGGTAATCCAGGCTGGCAAATCGCTTGGCGTCGGGGTTGATGTGGGGATTGGAGTCATACACCCCATCCACATTGTTCTTTGCCATTAAGAGAACTTCTGCGCCTATTTCCAGGGCACGGAGGGCAGATGCCGTATCAGTCGTCATGAAAGGATTGCCGGTGCCCGCGGAGAAGATTACCACCCTACCCTTTTCCAGGTGCCTCATGGCCCGCCGGCGGATATACGGCTCGGCCACCGCCTGGATCTGCAGGGCGCTCTGGGTACGGGTAATTATGCCCAGCTTCTCCAGAGCGTCCTGAAGGGCCAGAGCATTGATCATAGTGGCCAGCATACCCGAGTAGTCCGCCGTGGCCCGGTCCATGCCCCACCGTTCCGCCTGGCCTCCTCGCCAGATATTGCCCCCGCCTATGACTATCGCCAGTTCAATACCCATTCGATGCGCATCACCTATCTGGTGTGCCATGTAATTGAGGGCGTCGGGGTCAATGCCGGTAGAGGCGGAACCCTTGAGGGATTCTCCGCTGATTTTCAGCAATACCCGCTGGAATTTGGGAGCAAGCATAAGTTAAGGGGGAGCTTATTCCTCTAAGGCGAGACGGCTGAACCTGACAACCCGGACGTTTTCGCCTACCTTGGCAGCCAATTCCTGCACAATGTCGCCTACTACTTTGGAGCTGTCCTTGATGAAGGTCTGCTGCAACAGGCAAATTTCGCTGGCAGGCCGGTTGTCTTCTTCCTTCAATTCGCTGTCGCTGACGTAAACCGGCCCCATGGCGGCTACCTGCATGGCTATGTCGTGGGCCACCTGCTTGAATTCCTCGTTCCGGGCCACGAAGTCCGTTTCACAGCCCAACTCAACCAGGGCGCCCACCCGGCTGCCCGTGTGAATGTAGGCTTCGATGACTCCCTCCGTGGTTTCCCGGTCCGCTCGGCGCGCCGCCCTGGCAAAGCCCTTCTGGCGCAGGGCCTCGGCCGCCTTGTTCATGTCGTTGTCGTTATCTTCCAGGGCTTGCTTACAGTCCATGATTCCGGCCCCGGTCTGGTCTCTCAGGGCCCGGATTTCTTCAACACTAGCTGGCAAGAATTTCCTCCGTTATTTTCTAGTCGCCGGCCAACTGCCGGAGACGGTAATAAGCTGCAAAAACTGAAACCGATCTGCTGGCCGCTGCTAACAAACCCGATGGGCAGACGATTCGCTGCCTATCGAGAATTATCCGCCGGCGGCTCGTCGCCGTTCAGGAAGGCCTCAACTTCAGGAGTTTGGGGGAGCACTACTACCCCATCTACTTCAAACCCAAAGCGTTCGTAGGCTTGCTTTCTTCTTTTCTGCTGGGCTTCCCGCTGCTCTTTACGTCCCGCCTCTTTAATTTTTCTGATGGCGTCGGGTATTAGTAGTACCATGCGTCCTCCCAGTTCGACCACGATGGCAAAAGTCAACGAGGCCCCACCAGCAACGCCAAATATCGCGGCTACAAGGGTGAGCCAGTCCCCACTCCACTGTGGCGAGTTCCAATTGATGCCCAACAAAAGGGCGACGCCTGCCAGGAAGGACAAGTAGTAGACAACCCAATATTTGCCTTCGAAGCCCCTGATATGCGTCCCCCGTTTGGGCGTTGGGCGCGGGCGGTGTCGAAAGACGCCTAGCCCTCGGCCGCTTCCTCTCCGCCCCGGTTGGACTGCTCCATCATCTGGGCCAGGTCGTCCAGGGGCATGGAAGCCAGGGCAACGTGCTCGGCCTCCTCGTCCGATATATCCCCTCCAGCCTCCGCGGCCAGGGCATCGGCTTCAGCCTGGGCCGCTGCTTCGGCCAGGGCCTGCTGCTCCTGGAGCATGGCTTCCCGTTCGGCTTTGCCCTCCAGGATGGCGGAAGCCAGGCGGCCGGTGACCAGCCGGATGGACCGGACGGCATCGTCGTTGCCGGGGATGGGATGGCTTACCAGTTCCGGATTGGTGTCCGTATCCACGATGGCAAATATGGGTATGCCCATTCTGCGCGCCTCGGCGACACAGATGTCTTCCTTGCATATATCAATGATGAACATGGCCTGGGGTAGGCTGGTCATGTTGCGAATGCCCAGGAAGTATTTTTCCAGCTTGGCCAGGTTCTCTTCCAGCTTGAGGCCCTCCTTCTTGGGGAGCAACCGGAAATATCCCTGGTCCCGCTTCTGCTGCAACTCAATCATGTAGTTGATGCGGGTGCGGATTGTCTGGAAATTGGTCAGGGTCCCGCCCAGCCAGCGCTGGTTGATGTACCACATGCCGCAACGCTCGGCCTCGCTCTGCATGACTTCCTGGGCCTGCTTCTTGGTGCCCACGAACAGCACGTTGCCGCCCTCGGCAGCCACCTGGACCATGGCCCGGTAGGCCTCGTTCATCAGGCCAAGGGTTTGCTGCAGGTCTATGATGTGGATGCCGTTCCGCTGGGTGAAAATATACCGCTTCATGCGGGGATTCCAGCGACGGGTCTGGTGGCCGAAATGCACACCGGCCTCCAGAAGGGATTTCATCGTCAGGGGCTCACGCTGGGGAGGTGCGGGAGGGGGGGTCGCGACGGGGGCCTGTTCGGCTGGACGCTCAGCAGACTGTACCATATACAC
>VXOH01000153.1 GCA_009840135.1 Chloroflexota bacterium
GCCACAAGGGCCGCCCCTACGATGCTCCTTGATATTGCCCAAAGACTACCCCATGCCCGCCAATACCGCCTGGGCTGTGGAGCCGATGTCGGCAGGAGTGGGAATGATGTGAGCGCCGGCGTCGCGCATGGCGGCAATCTTGGCCTCGGCCCGGGCGCTGTCTCCGGTGATGATGGCCCCGGCGTGTCCCATGCGCTTTCCCGGGGGAGCGGTGGCCCCCACAATCAGGGTGCAGACCGGCTTGGTAACCGATTCCTTGATGTAAGCCGCCGCTTCCTGCTCCATGGTGCCGCCAATTTCCCCGATGAAAACAATCAGGTCGGTGTCAGGGTCCTCGTTATAAAGGCGGAGGATTTCGGCGAAGCTGGTGCCGATAATAGGATCGCCGCCAATGCCCACGCAGCTGGACTGGCCGATTCCCAGGTTGGTAAGCTGTTGTACCGCCTCGTAGGTGAGGGTGCCGCTGCGGGATACTACGCCCACCCTTCCCGGCATGTGAATGTTGCCCGGCATGATGCCGACCTTGCAGTGGGCGCCGGGGTTTATCATCCCTGGGCAGTTGGGGCCAATGAGCCGGACTTCCGGCTTGCGCTCCAGGTAACGGGCCACCTTGGCCATGTCCTGCACCGGCACGCCTTCGGTTATGCAGGCGATGAGGGGAACGCCGGCGTCGGCGGCTTCGACTATGGCGTCGGGAGCGAAGGGCGGCGGTACGAAAATCAGGGAGACGTTGGCTCCGGTCTTGGCCACAGCCTCATCCACTGAGTTGAAAACGGGGACGGTTTCTTCAAACATCTGGCCGCCCCGGCCCGGGGTCACCCCGGCCACTACGTTGGTGCCGTAGGCCATACCGTTACGCGCGTGGAAACTGCCCTCCCGTCCGGTGATGCCCTGGACCAGGATGCGCGAATTTTCATCTAAGAGAATGCCCATGGTTGGTTAATGCTCCAGGTAGTTATTCATCCACGAATACCCACGAATCTGCAGGAATGGAAAGTGAGGGCCGGCGTCGTTATCGTGCACATCACCCCCATCCTGACCTTCCCCCTCGACGGGGGAAGGGACTAGCCGGGTTGGCCCCTATATTGCCTGCCGGATGGCGTCCGCCGCTTCGGTGAGGGTGTCGGCGAAGGTTACGTTGAGAGAGGAGGCGCCGAGGATTTCCTTGCCCTCGTCCACGTTGGTGCCCAGCATGCGGACTATCAGCGGCAGGCTGGAGTTCATGCGCTCAAAGGCCAGGACGATGCCCCGGGCGGCTATGTCGCAACGCAGTATGCCGCCAAATACGTTGATCAGCACCCGGTCCACCTTGGGGTCAGACAGGATTATGCTGACTGCGCTGGCAACCTTTTCGTCGTCGGCGCCGCCGCCAACATCCAGAAAGTTGGCTGGTGCCGCTCCGGCGGCATTGGTCACGTCCAGGGTGGCCATGGCCAGCCCCGCGCCGTTTACTAGGCAACCGACGCTGCCGTCCAGGTTGACGTAGGCGATCTCCATATCAGAAGCCCGGGCTTCCAGGGCATCCTCCTGGGAACGGTCCCGCAGCTCCCTGAGGTCGGAATGACGGAACAGGGAGTCGTCCTCCAGGTCCAGCTTGGCGTCCAGGGCAACAACCTCGTCGTCCCCCGTGATGATGAGAGGGTTGATCTCCACCAGGGAGCAGTCGTTTTCGGAGAAAATGCGGTAGAGGGCGTTCAGGACCTGGGTGGCGGGACGCGCGTGGGCCGCCTCCAACCCCAGGCGCGAAACCAGGCGGCGGGCCTGGTAGGGCATGAGTCCCAATACCGGTTCTATGGGTTCGGTGTGTATGTCCTCGGGGCTGGTGGCCGCCACCTCTTCAATGTCCATTCCGCCCGAGGCGCTGACTATCATCACCGGCCCGCGGAACCCCCGGTCTATGGTGAGGGCCACATACAGCTCCTTCCGGATATCGGCCAGTTCCTCGATCAGGACCGAGTTAATGGGGACGCCCTGGGCGTCGGTCTGGCGGGTCACGAGGTTCTGCCCAATGTAGCCCCTGGCGACTTCCTCCGCCTCTTCGGGAGATCGGACCACTTTGATGCCGCCGGCCTGGCCGCGGCCCCCGGCGTGTACCTGGGCCTTGACCACGGCCTGCCCGCCCAGTTCCCGGGTTGCGTTGCGGGCCTCTTCCGGAGTGCTGGCAAGGATGCCCCGGGGGACCTCAATGCCATAGCGGGAGAATATCTCCTTGGCTTGATACTCGTGCAATTTCATCTTTCTTAGTGCCTTGGGGTTGGGTTGCTTTAAGGGTTGAAAAGCCGTCTTGACGGCCGCATCGGTTCACCGGCAAGGGCGATTCGCGAATCGCCCTTGCCCTGGAACTTACGAAAAGAAGTGAGTGAAAATCACTGCTCCGGCGCACTCAGGAACTTGAACAGGTCCTCCTCAGACGACAGGATAATTTTGTCCTGGTCACCGAGGAACCGCTGGTAGGCCTCGAGGCTGCGCCGGAAAGCGAAGAAGTCCGGATCGCGGTTAAGGGCTTCAGCAAGGATCTTAATGGCCTCGGCTTCACCTTCACCACGTATCTCGTTGCTGCGCTGTTCAGCTTCGGCCAGGATGACTTCCCGGTTACGGTTGGCCACCGCCCGGATTTTCAGGTCTTCCTCCTCACCTTCAGCGCGGAAGCGGGTGGCGATGCGGTTACGTTCCGCCCGCATACGGGTAAAGATGCTGGGCGTTACCGATTCGGGGAAGTCGGCCCGCTTGATTCTCACATCAATGATTTCAATACCGAAGTCCTGGTCCTGGGTCAGGCTCCTTACGCCTGCCAGCACCTCGGCCAGGATCTGGTTCCTGGTGTCCCGGCCCTCGAAAAGGGGCAGGCCCTCCTCGTCTTCCACCGGGTTGCCCAGTTCGTCAATTATCGGCTCCGAGCCGATAATCTCGAACCGGTCCCGTAGCGCGACCCTGTCGCGCAGGGTGGATGTAACGATATCTCCGAGGCGGCTGCTGGCGTTTATCTCCGTTTGCAGTGTCTTTCGGAATTGCACGGGGTCAACTATTTTATACCGCGCGTAGGAATCTATTCTCAGGTTCTGTTTTTCCTTGTCGGGCATGGAAGCCGCCGGAGCGTCAATGCGCAGGATCCGCTTGTCAAAGGTCACCACCGTGTCAACGAAGGGAGCCTTAACGAACAATCCCGGGGCCTGGTGCGTGTTGATTACCTCATTGAAACGCAGGATTATGACCTGCTCGGTTTCGTCCACAATGTAGAGGGACTGGCGCAGGACTATCAGTCCTAACACTACCAGCACGGCTACTATGATCAATGGTCGCATACTTACTCACTTATGTCCTGGCTACGATGTGCTGCCGATTCCTGCAATGGGCCCGCGTTGGCGGGTCAGCCCCTTAGGGCTGGGGGCCAATGGGAATCGGCGTAAGTCCCTCTTGCTCGCCAAGAATCAGCACAGTTTCTGCTTCAGGCGAGATTATGATCTTGCTGACGCCGGGGAGCACCTGTTCCATGGCCTCCAGGTAGAGGCGCTGGCGGGTGACTTCCCTGGAACTCTGGTATTCGGCCAGCACGGCCTTGAACTGTTCCGCTTCACCGCGGGCCCGGGCGATACGGGCCTGGCGGAAGGCCTCGGCTGATTCCTTGATGCGTTCGGCGTCACCCTCGGCCCTGGGAATGATGTCGGCCTCAAAAGCCCTGGCCTGGTTAATGCGGGTATCCCGCTCCTGGCGCGCCCGCAGCACGTCGTCGAAGGCGTCCCTAACTTCCTCGGGCGCTTTAACGTCCTGCAACTGCACCGTCTCGATATTTATGCCTGAATGGTAACTGTCCATTATTTCCTGGAGCCGAATCTTGGTGTTCTCTTCCACGTCTTCACGATTCCGGACCAGGACATCGTCAATGGAACGCTGGCCCACTACCAGCCGGAGGGCAGCCTCTGCCGCGTCGGTCAGTGTGCGCCCATCAGGGCGGCCCAGGGGAATGTCCCGGGTCTGCTCGCCCGGGTCGTCCACCCGGAACAGGAAGTCATTGAGGCTCTTGATGTTGTACTGGACCACCATTTGCACGTCCACGATGTTCAGGTCACCGCTAATCATCAGGGCCTCGGACGAAATGGGGCTGTTGGCGCCATTGGCATTGCTGCGGAATCCCAACTCCATCCGACGGGTCTCGGTGACCAGGACCACATCCTTCTTGCCCACGGGCGTGGGCCACCACCAATGGAGACCTTCCTGGGTCACCGGATTAAGCTGGGCCGCCCCGAACAGGCGCAACGCGGCGTTCTCACCGGGACCGATGGTATAGACCCCGGTACCTGCCCAAACAATAATGCCGAGAACCAGGATTCCAATTATGAACAGGACCACTCCACTGCCGCCGAAGCGACCGCCAAACCGGCCCAAGCCTTCGCGAAAACGAGCAGTAACCTGCTCAAAGTCCATTTCGGGCTGACGTTGTCCGCCAGGTGGGTACATAAGCCGTTTCCTTGTGTGAATTTGCCGGACACGCTTCAGACAGCGCCGGCCATGTGTCCCCGTTACCTGAATTGGTACGCAGGGTCACCTAAATAGATTCTACCATCATTTGGCAAGGCCGTGACGATTCTTAATGATTTCTCCAGCGTATTCCTTACATATTTCAAGGGAAACACTGAAGGGAGTATGATGGAATGGATAGCAGGCATTGACTCGCCGTCCCCCACCTGTCGTCCATTGGGTTGTTATTCCGGGCATTCAAGAAACATGAACATGCCGGTTATATGCGGGGGATATCGGAAGAACATGGTCCAGTTACGGCGCCTCACGGACCACTGCGAGCAAGGAGGGAAAAGATCAATGGGAAGTAACGGAATTACAATCACGCCGAGTGATAATATGACCCGTATCCAGGTGACCTGCGAGCACCAGAGCGGGTTGATTTACGTAGTTCCTGCCGAACGAAGCTGGGTCTGCACCCCGGAGCGAATGCCGGCCCATGCGCTGGCCGGGTTTTTTAGAGAACTGGTTAACCTGAAAGACGACAGGGTCGCCGCCCTGATGCAGGACTGGGGCCTGTACTATCGGCAACTGCCCTTGGAGGCTGAGGAAGAGGCCGCGGCCTGAGATGGCTCGGCAGGGCACAACAGGTTCCCGATCCTGGTAGGTCTCCTGTAGCCCATGTCTCAAATATGCTGCGGGTTGGCGAATTGTGCCCACACCACTACCGGAGTGGGGGCTGCCCCAGCGTCTGTTGTAACGGGCTACGCCACGCAATACCTGGTGGCGCCCGCAGTAATCGGTCAGCCTTCCAGCAAATCCCGTTAACCGCAGGTTGCTGACCACAACGCCACGAGGTGAGTCCGACCCGCCGAAACAGAAGGGACGGGGTTTCATCCCCGTCCCTCCCATTAACGGTCGTATTGAACCGGGCCTGTGCCCGCCAATTAATCGGCTAATTATCCCCGCTGCCCGTGGACATGGTACCCACATCCGCAGCATTCTGGCTGGAGAGGGAGGGCGCCGGCTGGGGCGGCGTGCTGGGCTGGGCCGGCTTGGGCGCGTAGGGCGGCGTCTCGGGCGGCACTGCAGGGGTACCCGTGTCGCCTTCGCCCCCCATATCTTCGCCGTTGAACAGGCGGGTCAGGGACTCGCCGGAAATGGCCTCGTGCTCAATCAGGTATTCTGCTATACGCACGAGCTCCGGTTTGTGTTCGGTGAGGATGTTGCAGGCCTGGACGTAGGCGTTGTTGACCAGGTCCTTAACCTCCTGGTCAATCTCCTCGGCGACCTTGTCGCCGTAGTCCCGTTCCTCGCTGATTTCCCGGCCCAGGAACACCAGCTCCTCGCGTTTGCCGAAGGTTCGGGGGCCCAGGGCGCTGCTCATTCCGTAACGCTTTATCATGCTGAGGGCGATCTTGGTGGCCCGTTCCAGGTCATTACTGGCGCCGGTGGTCACTTCATCGAAGATCTGCTCTTCTGCAACCCGGCCGCCCATTGTCACGGCCATCATGTCCAGGAACTGATTCTTGGTCCACAGGTACCGGTCCTCCTCCGGGAGCAGGGTGGTATGCCCGCCCATGTTGCCCCTCGATATTATGGAGATCTTGTGTACCCGGTCTGCGTGGGGCAGCACCCAGGCTACCAGGGCGTGACCGGCCTCGTGGTAGGCGGTCATTTCCTTTTCCCGGCTGCTTATGACTCTGCTCTTGCGCTCAGGGCCCGCAATAACCCTCTCTACCGCCTCCTCGAAGTCGGGCATAAGGATGGTTTTCTGGTTCTTGCGGGCAGCCAGCAGGGCCGCTTCGTTAATCAGGTTCGACAGGTCGGCGCCGCTGAAACCCGGCGTTTCCTTGGCCAGGGTTTCCAGGTTAATTTCCGTTGCCAGGGGTTTGCCTGCCGAATGTACCTTCAGTATCGCCTGGCGGCCCACCACGTCGGGCAGGTCTAGCACCACCCGCCGGTCAAAGCGGCCGGGACGCAGCAGGGCTGGGTCAAGGATGTCCGGGCGGTTGGTTGCCGCCAGCACAATTATATTGGTGTTGCTTTCGAACCCGTCCATTTCTACCAGGATCTGGTTGAGGGTCTGCTCTCGCTCGTCGTGGCCACCGCCCAGACCTGCGCCCCGGTGGCGACCCACCGCGTCAATCTCGTCCACAAATACGATGCAGGGCGCATTACGCTTGGCCTGGTCAAACAGGTCCCGCACTCGGGCTGCGCCGACACCCACAAACATTTCCACAAATTCGCTGCCGCTGATATGGAAGAAGGGGACCCCTGCCTCACCGGCTACGGCTCGGGCCAGCAGGGTCTTGCCGGTACCCGGCTGCCCCACCAGCAACACTCCCTTGGGGATTCTGGCACCCAGGGAAAGGAAGCGTTCCGGATACTTGAGGAATTCCACCACCTCAACCAGTTCCGTCTTGGCCTCATCAACCCCGGCCACGTCGGCAAACGTGACCGTGGGGCGGTTGAAGGGCATCATGCGGGCGCGGCTGCGGCCAAAGCTCAGGGTCTGATTATTGCTGCCCTGGGCCTGGCGCATCATGAACAGGATCAGACCGCCGAAGAATATGAGGGGCAGGAAGTTGAGCAACAAACCCAGGAAACTGCCCAGTCCGCCGGAACCCTTGAAGGTAACCTGTACACCGCCC
Organism: Chloroflexota bacterium; assembly: GCA_009840135.1. GTDB lineage: Bacteria > Chloroflexota > Dehalococcoidia > Lucifugimonadales > UBA3495 > Bin22. Next base: position 7,110 of record VXOH01000153.1, read on the forward strand.
GGCCCGGTCTCGACGTCGTTGTCGGCCAGCACCTGCATTATGTCGGTCTGTTCATTGATGCGGCTGGTGAACTGGGTGCCGCCGGCGCCGCCGGTAACGTTGGGAATGACAGTCAGCTTTTCGCCTTCGACAATGATCTCGCTGACCTCGTGATTCTGCGCCTTTGCCACTACCTCGGTCAGGGGCAAGTCGTTTCGCGTTCCAAACGCCGGAATCAGGGTGTAAAAAATGACAATCACCCCGATAATTATCAACAGGTACACCAGGCTATTGCGGAGCCAACGGTTGCTTCCCATTTTCAATTACTTCCTCACATTCGACCCAGACGCGGGTCGGCCCTTCCCAGCTATCCCTTCCTCAACTTCATATATTAATTGAGGGCAAAGGAAAATGCAAAAATGAACGGAAGAAAAAGGGGCCGCAAGGAAAAACGCCAAAGGTGTAACCGGCAGTCTGCGATAAGGGCTCAAACGGATTCCGGCTGGGTTAGGCGAACGCCGTCCAACCAAGCCTGTAACTACGAGAATTATCCCAAGGGGCGGCAGGACTGTCGGTGAATCGTCTCTTGCAGAAGGACGCGCAAATCCTGCTGATTCAACGTACCAGGGCTAGGAGGGCAGCAACTCTGGAATGATGGGTTATGTTCCGCTCACCCTGAGCCTGCGGAACGTCCGCCTTAGGCGGGTCGAAGGGCCTCTGATTCATGGTTCGACAAGGTCACCACGAACGGACTCCCGTTCTAACCGTCAAACCAATGTTGCTGGCCTACTAGAGGCCGTTTCCGATTTCTTCCCCTTGGATGGTGGAAGTTCAGGATGGGAGTGACTGCCCGAAGAATCATTCCCATTCCGCAGTGACATACTTCCCTCCCGGATTATTGAAACAGGTTCTAGTCATCGCTCTTGTCCAGGACGGGAGGTTCTTCCGTGAATGGCTGCTGATTTCGTTCCGCCTGAAGCCTCCTCTGGTTCCACTCTTCCCACTTCTTTTGCTGCGAGATGCGGCCTTCACTTAGTCCCTCCCGCTTTCCTTCAGCTCTTTGCCGCTTCAGAAATCGCTCTGCCACCATGGGAATCCCCTCCACAAGGAGAATTGAATTGGCGGTCGCCGCCACAATTAGCGCCGCGACAAATTCTCCTGAATCCAGCAGCCTCAGGCCCGCTGACCAGAACTGCAATCCCAAATAGCATACACCCGCCACGTACTGGGCGAGGAACACGAGGAGAAAGGTGCCTTCTCTTCCGGCGCAAACAGGGATCATACCGTTGCTATAATACAAACGTACCAGCACATGGTCAATAGGCCGGAAGTCTTCGGATTATCTGGTATTGGTACATGGTGAACGGCTGCATATTTCTTCGTGGTGCCCAATGTTCGCCCGGAGTAGTGAACGATCTTTCGGGCCCGTACCCGCGACTCGGTACAGAGGATTCTCTGCCAGGGGATAGTCTTAGACCGCGCCTAAACTTCGCTACCTCGGCGGTGCGGGAACCAATCTCAGCAGCTTATCGTCTCCATCCTGTGGGCTGCCACGGCCGTCCTTGTTGCTGGTGGTGAAATATAGAAAGCCGTCCGGACCCATCACTACGGCCCGTATACGCCCAAATTCATCCCTGAACAGCGTCTGACGCGATGCCACTGAGCGGTAGTGGGGCGGCTCGAGAACCACCCGCTGAAGGTGCGATCCCTTCAATGCGGCAAATGCCAGGTTGCCCCTCCAGGCGAGGGGAAACCGGTCGCCGCTTATAAAGGCGGCTCCTGCAATGGCAACAGTGGGGGTCAAAGCCACTATGGGATCGCTGTAGCGGGTATCTCCGGAAACGCCGGTTACCCCGGGCCAGCCGTAGTTCCTGCCCGCCTCCAGTATGTTAATCTCGTCGTCGCGGTCAGGGCCATGCTCGGTAATAAACGGCTCGCCCGTCTCAGGATGCCAGTCCAGGCCCTGGGGATTGCGATGTCCCCACGTGAAGACCAGAGAATCCGGGAAGGGATTGTCGTGGGGAACTGACCCGTCGTCGGCCATACGCAGCACCTTGCCGGCGAGCGAGTCTAAATCTTGGGCCAGGTCGGGCTTGATTGCGTCTCCGGTGGTGGCATACAGGTACCCGTCAGGGCCAAAGCGGATTCGGCAGCCGTCATGGCGGGACGCCCCGGGGATTCGGTCGAGAATAGCGTGGTGACTGTTGGCGAAATATCCGTGGTCCGTCAGCCGGGCAATCCTGTTGAAGGTATTTCGACCTTCCCGGTAGGTGTAGCAGACGTAGAGATAGCCGTTGCTGTCAAACTCCGGGTGCAGGGCAATGCCCATGAGACCCGCTTCGGAGCGGTGGTAAACCTCAACATCGGCATAGGGGTCTTCCTGCAGGGTCCCGCCCTCGATCAGCCGGATGCGGCCCGGTCGCTCGGTGACAAGAATGCGGCCGTCGGGGGCAAAAGCCAGGTCCCAGGGCACCTCCAGTTCCTCCGCGACGGTTTCCACGGCCAGTCCCGGGGGCATATTGACTTCTTCTGCGGCGATCGTATCAGCGTCCGCCCTGCCTTCCCCGGCGACGGGTGAACCGGGAGATGACGTCTGGCATCCCCAGGCAAGAAGGGCCATCGCCGGCAATATCACCGCCAAGAGTAGTGAGCTGGTTCGGTTCATGATCCCCGCGAAATGCTGACGCCGTCCCGAGAAATTTCTATGGTTGACCTTCTTAACCGGTGCGGCTGGCAGCGCGAGAAATGGCCTATACTTACAGGATACGAAACCCTCTCCCAATAAGCAAAAGGAGAATCGGCCATGACCACCGCCCAGAAGCCCCGGGTTTATCTTATCGGTACCGGCGGGTCCATTTCCTTCATCGGAGATTTCCGCACTGACTATATCAACTACAGCTATCGTAATCGCCACCTGACCATCGAACAGATGCTGGAGAACATTCCGGAGGCCCAGGAATTTGCGGAGGTTTTGCCGGAGCAACTGGTTAACGTGGGCAGCGCAAACATCACGCCGGCCCACTGGCTGCAGTTGGCCCGCCGCATCAACGACATATTCGCCCTGGACCAGGGGGCCGCCGGCGTGGCCGTTACCCACGGCACCGCCACCCTGGAGGAAACGGCCTACTTCCTGAACCTGACGGTCAAAGACCGGCGACCGGTGGTGGTAACCGGCGCCATGCGGCCGCCCACGGGCATGGGCACCGACGCCGACCTCAACCTGCTGGACTGCATCCGGGTCGCATCCGCGTCCCAGTCAGCGGGTCGGGGAGTGCTGACAGTGTTGAACAACGAAATCCAGGCAGCCCGGGACGTGACCAAGAGCAACAGCTACCGTCTCGAAACCTTCCGCTCCGGCGAACTTGGTTGCCTGGGTTACGCCGACTCCGACGAGCAGGTGGTTTTCTACCGAAGTCCGGCCCGGTCCCACACGGTAGATTCGGAGTTTGAAGTAACCGACGTGGAGGAACTGCCCCGGGTCGATATCGCCTACGCCTACGCCGGGGCCGATGGGTTGGTAATCAATGCCCTGGCCGATGCGGGGGTAAAGGGAATCGTGGCGGCAGGACTGGGCGGGGGCAGCTCGTCCCCGGAGTTCATGGCCGCACTGAAGGGCGCCCGGGAGAGGGGCATACCCGTGGTCATCGCCACCCATACGGGCAACGGCAGGGTAATGCGCACTCGCCGATTCGTGGAGGACGGCTACATCGCCGCCGACAACCTAGCCCCCAAGAAGGCCCGAATTTTGTTGATGCTGGCGTTGACGAGAACGGAAGACCCAGGGGAGATACAGCGGATGATGCTGGAGTACTGATGCTTTCACGAAGGACGCGGAAAGGCACGAACCGGAAACTAATCCACGAATGGGCACTAATTTTCACGAATGACGTTACAAGACGAAGGGGACCCGGCATCCGGGTCCCCCTCCATGGTACCTCTTCTTGTGCCTTCGGGGATAAACGACCTTACCCCGGCACTTCGTCGTAGTGGTCGAATTCGGCTATAACGTTGCCTTCCTTGAGCTGGGCGATTTCCTCGTCAGAGTAACCCAGCAGGCCGCCCAGGACCTCTTCGTTGTGCTCGCCAACCTGGGGGGTGGAGCCTACCACCGCCGGAGTGCGGCTGAAGTGCCAGAAGTCGCCGGACACGGCGATGGTGCCGGCCAGGAAGTCGGGGACCTCCTGCAGCGCGCCCCGTTCCCAGGGATGGGGGTCCTGTGCCGCCTGGGCGATGGTGTTCACCGGCGCCGCCACCACATCGTGATTGGTAAAGTGGGCGATGACTTCCTTCATTGACATATCGGCCATCAGTTCCCGCATGGCCTCGTTGATCACCGCGCCGTTGCGTCCCCGTTCGGGGCGGGTGGTGAAGCGAGGGTCTTCCAGCCATTCCGGCTTGCCCAGGGCGTTGCACACCCGGTGCCAGTGGTGCTGGTCGCCGGCGGAAATCAGGACCCAGCCGTCCTTGCACGGATAGGTGCCGCTGGGCGGCGCGGCGGACTCGCCCCGCTTGGGCTCAATGCCTGCTCCGTGGTAGGCGGTAACGGGAATCTCGGTATAGCTGTAGCCCGTGTCGGCCAGGCACACATCAATGCACTGTCCCTCGCCGGAACGCTCCCGTTCCTGCAGGGCAGCCAGGGTGCCGATGGCGGCATGCAGCGCCGTCGTGCGGTCAATTATGGGCACGCCGGCCCGGATGGGAGGCATTCCGTCCTCGCCGGTGACCATGGCGATGCCCGACATGGTCTGGCCGATGGGGTCGTAGCCAATCTGTTCACGGTAGGGGCCGAACTGGCCGTAGGCAGAAACGTTGACCATGATGATGCGCGGGTTAAGCTCCTTAAGAACATCGTAGCCGAAACCCATGTTTTCGATGGTGCCAGGGCGGAAGTTCTGGAGGATGACGTCGGAAATCTTAACCAGCTTGCGCAGGGCCTCCTTGCCCTCCTCCTTGCGCAGGTCCATGCTCAAGGACTTCTTGCCGCTGTTGTACTGTACCCAGTAGGCGCTCTGCTTGCGCACCCAGGGGCCGTGGTAGCGGGTCTCCTCGCCGCCCAGCCGTTCCACCTTGATTACTTCGGCTCCCAACCGGGCCAGCACCTGGGCGCACCGCGGTCCGGCCTGGTGGCGCCCCAAGTCTATTACTCGAATGCCGCTCAAGGGACTATTGCCGTCTGCCATTAGAAAACACCCCTCGTTTAGTCTACCGTTGGGTCTTTGGATTTGGCCTAATTTACCACCGCAGGGCACAAAGGGCAAGCCGGTGGCGGCAGCCCACGTTTGGGGCAGGGCGCAATCAGATTGCCGGCGATTTCGCCCGGCTGCCCGTTCCATCCGGGGCCAAGGATGGCGAGGTATAGACAGAAGCCCGGGCAGATGCTAAACCATACCTATGGTGACGGCGCTCCGAGAAGAAAAAGAGGACTATTCTCCCCTGCCAGAAAAAACGCTGGCCCGCCTGTGGCAGAAGCGGGCCGCACTGCAGCGGGAATTTCGCACCGGCGCCGGACGGCGGGTGCGCGTTCTATACCCGGGACGGCCCGGCACCGCTGCCGGCCCGGATTTCAGGGACGCCGTGCTGGAAATGGAAGGTCTGGGCGTTGTCCAGGGAGATGTGGAACTGCACCTGCGGCAGCAGGACTGGTACGCCCACGGCCACGCCGAAGACCCTAACTACAACGGCGTGGTGCTGCACGCTGCCCTGGAGACCGACCCCCGTCCCACCAACCTGCACAACGGTCACCAGGCTCCGGTTATCTCCCTCTCCGATTTGCTTGAACAGGCCGAGGAAGCCGGAGAGCGGGACCTTCCCGCTGGAGGGCCGCAGCTCAGTGGGGAACTGTGGAGCCTGCTGGAAAACCGGGGATGGCCTCGGCCCACCGACGCCTCGGAAGCAGCGAACCTGCTTGACGCCGCCGGAGAAGCCCGGTTTGCTGGCAGAGCCGAAATGTTTGCCGCCTTTTGCCGCGAGCAGCCGGCGGCCCAGGCTCTTTATGAAGGCTTGATGGAGTCCCTGGGTTACCGCAATAACCGGCAGCCCTTCCTCAAACTTGCCCGGGCGGCGCCCTGGAATTCTCTGGTTAAGGAGGCTTTGGGCAGCTTGCCGGAGCAGCGAACCCGCGTTGTCGAGGCATGGTTATTGCAACTGTCGGGGCTGGATGGGCCCGAGGAGAAAATCGCCAAACCTCTCGCCAGGTATGGCCGCCCCATGAATGCCAAAGAGTGGCACTGTTTCCGGGTCAGGCCGGCCAACCATCCCCGCCACCGCATTGCCGGCGCTGCCCGGCTGCTAACCCGCTGCACGGCCCGGGCAGAAGAAGGAGAGGGTCTCGTCGAAGACGGCCTCATTACCTTCTTTGACAATGCAGTCAATTCCTGCAAGCCGGCCAGCCTGGCCAGCGCATTAACGGTAAATGCGTCTGAGAAAAAAGGCCCGGCCTACATCGGTACCGGAAGGGCCAGGGACATGGCGGTAAACGTAGTGTTGCCTTTCTTCCATGCCTGGCATGACGGCGGCGACACCGCGGCATTGGATCTTTATCGGGTATTTCCGAAACTTCAGGAGAATGAAGTCACCCGGGAAATGAAGGACCGCCTGCTCCTTCCCGAGTGGGCCGGACTGATTTCCACCGCCCAGCGACAGCAGGGCCTGATACACCTGTACCGGCAGCTCAGTTAAAAGTTTATAGATAATAGTTGGAAGTTAAGGCCGGGCGACCAGGGCAATTGCCCTATATTCCTGACTATCAACTACTAGCTTTCAATTTTTAACTGTTAACTTCCACTATCAGCACCCACATCGGACCCTCGCCCACCTCATAGGTTTCGAACCTGTCCAGCGCGCCGGAGCTGCCGTCAATACGGAAGGCGGCCAGTTGGCCCGATTCCAGGCCCGCAGAGTAGAGATAGCTGCCAGTCGGGTCTATGCCGAAGGCCCTGGGAACCGGTTCCGAAGGCGTCTGGCCGAGGGAAGTTAAGCGCCCGTCGTCACCCACCGAGAACCCGGCGATGCTGTTGTGACCCCGATTGGGGGCGTACAGGTGCCTTCCGTCGGGCGTGATCTGTATCTGGGAGCAACTGTTTCGTTCGGTGAATCCCTCCGGAAGGGTGGTGATGGTCTGGAAGGGACTCAGGCAGCCGGTGTTCGGGTCCAGGTTGTAACCGGTAACGCTGCAGCCCTGCTCGTTGGACGCGTAGATAATGTTCTTGCCGGGGTGGAAGCAGAAATGACGGGGACCGTCCGGGTTGGTCGGGCTGACCCGGGGCGGATCGTTGGGGGAGATGTGGCCGGTGGCTGGGTCGAACCGGAACTGGAAAATCGCGTTGGGGCCCGGCCCGGCGGCTATGTGGGGCACATAGCCGTAGCGGTTGGTGGGGTCGGTCTGGAAGCAGTGGGCGCCGGTCCCGGTGGCCAGCCACTCCACCGGCGGCTCGGTTACTGCCCCGTCGTCGCCGATGGGATGGACTGCGGCATGCCCGGCGTTGTAATACGCGGAAAGCAGGTAACGCCCGGCCCGGTCGGTGGCGATAAAGCACGGGTCCGACTCCAGTCCGGCCGTGCCGATCAGTTCAATTTCGCCGGAGGCCGGGTCAAGTCTATAGCTGGATATTTCCAGGGCATCCCGCCGTCCCACGTAAACGCGCTCCCGGTTGGGGCTCGCTGTCATGGGGGCCGGCCTGCCCGGCGCATCCACCTCTCCCAACTTCTCCAACCGGCCGTCGGACGGGTCCATGGCGTACCGCAGCACCTTGTCCTCGCCGGAAATGGATACATACATGTAAAATGCCATTGACCCACCTCTTTCCTCTCGGATTTTCCTGAGCATGATGGAGCCTCAGGTGGCCGTGATTCTACCACAGGGCAGGTCAAGCGAAGTCTCCCGGAAGGGTTGGAGACATCCTCGACAGGTCCATTCGCCACGGGATGATACGCTTGTACAAACAAGGCGGGCTTTTCACGAAAGGAGGCCCGATTGTCACCCCATAAGACCCTATGCCGGGCGCGCCGCAAAGATTTCAGCCGAAATCACTGTCGCCCGACAGGGGACATCCACCAGGCCCGCCGTTAAAATGGAGACTGGCAGACTTCTCCGGCTTAGCCCATCAACCGTAAAGGAGCTGAACATGACCTCCGTGTCACCCATTCCCCCCGGCTTTCACTCGGTAACGGCCCACATGATTATCAAGAACGCCGGCGAGGCCATGGACTTCTACGTTAAGGCCTTTGGCGCCGAGGAAATTTCCCGATTTGAAATGCCCGGCCTGGGTCTGCTGGCCCACGGCCTGCTGAAGTTGGGAGACTCCTTCATCATGGTGGCCGATGAGTTTCCACCGGATTTTGGCTGTCCTGACGCCCTGTCGCCCGCCACTGCCAGGGGCACCACTGTTTCGCTCCACATCTATACGGACGACGTGGACGGGATGTACCAGCGGGCGCTGGCGGCCGGCTGCGAGACCGTTTTTGAGCCCATGGACGCTTTCTGGGGCGACCGTTACGGCCAGGTGCGTGATCCCTACGGTCACCATTGGGCGCTGGCAACCCATATCAAGGACATGACCGGCGCCGAGATTGCAGAAGCCGCCGCCGCGGAGTTTTCCAATATGCCAGCCGGCTAGACCCGTTGGATCTCAACACCCGGGGCCAGGTTGCCTAACCGCGCGTTCCGCCGATTAGTGAACATTCGAGTATATTCGCGGACAGAGTAAAGGAGGCCGGAAATGAACCTGTTGTCTACCAACAAGCTCGGAGCAATATCCTTGATAGTCGGGCCTACTTTGGCCTTCATAATGTTCCTCATCCAGCCCGGCGGCATCCTGATCGACTCCACGCCCGGTTCCGATGCCATGGGCCTCATCGGAGTGTGGCAGGCCAACGCCGTCCTGGTCAAAATTACCTCCGGCTTCATAATGTTGGGCTTAATGCTGATGGCTTTCGGCATATATGAGGTACACGTGGCCCATCGGGGCAGTCGCGGCGATGGCCTCAATATGGCGGGCCTGGCCGCCCTCTCCCTGGGTGTCCTGGTCTGGTTGATCCTGCAATCTCTGACGATTACCCTGGCCAGCTCCTATCCGCCCCAGGAGGCCTTGCTCCCGGTCTATACCGTCCGCACCTCCCTGCTCCTGTCCGGTGGCGTGGCAGTGAGTTTGGGTATTACGTTGTTTGCCTTTAGTGTCCTTATCGACTACCGGGGACTGAAGTTCAGCATCCTGACCTGGCTGGCGGCATTGGCCGGGCTTGTCGGGATGGCCGAATGGATCGTGGCCATCTTCAACTCCGACGCCATGGACTCTGCCACCGCCGTCGCCCGCGGGATGTACATCGTGTACGTGGTTTGGCTGGCGACCCTGGGAGTCCGTCTGGCCCGAGAAGAAGAGGCGCAGGAGTAAAGCCGAACAGAAACTATTTCAGGAGTCCCTTCACCTCCGACGGGAGACGGCCAGGTTGGATGCGAAAAGATAGTCCGCTGGCCGGCTTACGGTTGCAAAAGCCCAAAATCGTAGGGGCGGGTTTCAAACCCGCCCCTACCGAGCGAATATGAATCCGCAACCCCAAACAATAAGCCCGTGTGAAAGTTAGGTTTATTAGAAACCCCCCCGCAACAGGGCCTCGGCGG
>VXOH01000048.1 GCA_009840135.1 Chloroflexota bacterium
GGGGGGGCTTAGAGGGGTATGTAACGACCGGGCCGAAGCTCCGGCCTTCATCGCGGCGCATTTCGCCGCTTCCCGGAATGGCCGAATCAGACGCAACCAGTTGCTGATCATGTTCTAGCCTCTACTTCCGACGCGGCAGTCACGGTCTGGGACTCCGCCGTTACGGTGGGCATACCCCGGTGGCTGTTGTCAAATGGATACAGGCAAGTATCCCAATGAACGGAACGACCGTTCACGAGTGCAACGGATTATCCTCGTCTTGATAATCACAGTCAAGACTATATTGATAACAATAGAGTAACACTAACAAAGTAACGGTATGGTAACATTTCTCTGACCGGGCACGAACGGGACCCGATTACCGGAGGGAACCCGCATTCCGCCGTCCCGCCCGCTGATGGCGGCTTGAGGTCCCGAGGGGGTGAGCCAACAGGATGAACTCCGACGAGCTGCTGAGGGAGAACCAGGCCCTGCGGGAGCGCCTCTCCCGCCTGAGCCAGGCCAGCCGGCGCATCAACGAGAGCCTGGACTTCGACACCGTGCTCCAGGACGTGGTGGACAGCGCCAGGGCCCTGACCGCCTCCCGCTACGGGGCGATTACCGTGCTCGGCGAGGCCGGGCAGCGGCCTGACTTCATCGTCTCCGGCTTAACCCCGGAAGAGCACCAGGGGCTGTGGGAAATGCCCCAGGGGTTGGGCTTCTTCGAGTATCTCAGCGGGTTGACGACGCCCCTGCGGCTTGCCAACATCACCGGCTACCTGAGCGCGCTGGGAATGGGGGAGTTTGTGCCTCCGGTATCGGCGTCCTCCCTGCTGGTGGCGCCCATCCGCCACCGGGGGGCGGGCGTGGGTACCATCTATCTGGCCCACGAGACGGAGGGGCGGGAATTCAGCCAGGATGACGAGGAGACCCTGACGCTGTTCGCCTCCCAGGCGGCCCTGGTTATCGCCAACTCGCGCCGCTACCGGGAGGAACAGCGCGCCCGCAACGATCTGGAGACCCTGGTCAACACCTCTCCCGTGGGCGTGGTGGTCTTCGATGCTCGGACAGGCACGCCGCTGTCCTTCAACCGGGAGGCCATGCGGATCGTGGACGGCCTGCGGGACCCGGACCAGGCGGCGGAGCAGCTCCTGGACGTGGTTAGTTTCCGGCGGGCCGATGGGCGGGAGGTCTCCCTCAGCGACTTCCCCCTGGCCCGCGCCCTGGGCACCGGCGAGACGGTGCGCGCCGAGGAGATCGTCATCTCAGTCCCCGGCGGGCGCAGCGTCACCGTCCTCATAAACGCCACGCCCATACTGTCGGAGGAGGGCGCCATCGAGACCGTGGTGGTCACCCTCCAGGACCTGACCCCCCTGGAGGAGATCGAGCGGCAGCGGGCCGAGTTCCTGGGCACGGTGAGCCACGAGCTGAGGGCGCCCCTCACCTCCATCAAGGGGTCCGCCGCCGCCCTGCTGCGCGCCCCCTCAACGCTGGACGCCGCCGAGAGTCAGCAGTTCCTGCGCATCATCGACGGCCAGGCCGACCACATCCTGGACCTGATCGGGGAGCTGCTGGACGCGGCCCGCATTGACGCCGGCGTGCTGTCGGTCTCGCCGGAACCCTCGGACCCGTCGGTGCTGGTGGACCGGGCCGTGGGCCTCTTCCAGACCAGCGAGGGCCGGAGCAACGTCAGCATCGACCTGCGGCCGGACCTGCCCCGGGTGCTGGCGGACCGGCGGCGGGTCGAACAGGTGCTGACCAACCTGCTGGCAAACGCGGCCCGGCACTCTCCGGAGTCGTCCGTCATCCGGGTGAGCGCGGCAATGGAGGGGGTCCACGTGGCCGTCTCCGTGGCCGACCATGGCGTCGGGGTGTCCGCCGAGCGGCTGCCCTACCTGTTCCGCCGGTTCTTCCGCGCCGAGGGCGACCAGGGGGACGGCGTGGGAGCCGGTCTGGGGCTGGCAGTCTGCAAGGGGATCGTCGAGGCCCACGGGGGCCGCATCCGGGCCGAGAGCGACGGCCCGGGCCGGGGAGCCACCTTCACCTTCACCCTGCCGGCGGCCGAGGAGATGATTGCCATCCTTTCCGACCGTGAGCAGGGCGGAAGGCAGGGGGTCCGGGTGCTGGCAGTGGACGACGACGCGCAGGCGCTGCGGTTCGTGCGGGACGCCCTCACCGAGGCGGGTTACCAGGTGACCGCCACCGGCGACCCGCAGGAGGCCCTGCGGCTGATGGAGCGGGAGCAGCCCCGCCTGGTACTGATGGACCTGGCACTGCCCGGCTCCGACGGCATCGAGCTGATGCAGGACATCCTGCGCATCGCCGACGTGCCGGTGATCTTCCTGTCCGGATACGGACAGGACCGGGTGATCGTCCGGGCCTTCGAGATGGGCGCCGACGACTACATCGTCAAGCCCTTCTCGCCCACGGAGCTGGCGGCCCGGGTGCGGGCGGCCCTGCGGCGGCGCACCGGCCCGGCCCGGATGGCGCCCTCGGAACCCTACGTGCGGGGGGATCTGACCATCGACTACGCCCAGCGGATGGTGAGCGTTGCCGGCCAGCCGGTGCGCCTCACGGCCATCGAGTACGAGTTCCTGCGGGAACTCTCGGTCCACGCCGGGCGGGTGCTGACCCACCAGCACCTGCTGCAACGGGTGTGGGGCAAGACCGAGCCCCAGACTCCCCGGACGATCCGCACCCACCTGATGCGGCTGCGGCGCAAGCTGGGGGAGGACGCCGAGAACCCCAGGTACATCTTCGCCGAGCCGCGGGTCGGCTACCGCATGGAGCGGCCCGATGCCAGGGCGTCGGAATAGGGGTGACGGCTTGGATGAACCGAGAGCTTAGGGGTAGTCTCGCGGCTCGATTTCCCCCGTTTATGGGAAACCCCTCACTTCGCAACCTGTACCAAATTCCAGGTCCACCTCGCTAAGGTGCTGGACTGGTTTTCCAAGAGAGTCGGCACCTTTCTCGGTAAGATAGAGTCAACCAAGCAAGTATCCCGCGCCCAGGCCGTCCAGAGGGATGAGCTGCCGCTAAAGCTGGTATCGCCGGTATCAGAGATGTTGAACTCTGGAGGCAATAGTGATTACAACTAACGTCCTACAGCGAACATTCCGAATAAAATACGGCGAAAATACGGGTACCTGTTTCACAATAGACGTCGATGATAGGCAGTACATCGCAACCGCTCGGCACGTGGTTGATGGCATCCAAAGGAAGGACACCATAGAGATTTTCCACGAGGGTTTTGGAAGACACTGAGAACGGAGATTGCTTGGCTATCTCCATCGGAACAAGACATCGCAATCTTGGCCCCAGAGTTTCAAGTGTCCCCAACTCATCCGCTTGAACCGACTAGTGCCGGCATGGTGTTGGCACAGGATGTGTACTTTTGCGGCTACCCATACGGGTTGACGGTGGAAGCTGGCCCCGACATCAACCAGGGCTTTCCCATTCCGTTAGTAAAGAAAGGGGTCCTATCGGGGATGTCGCCGAATCGTTTCCTCATTGATGCCATCAACAACCCAGGTTTCTCTGGAGGTCCAGTCGTATTTGCTGCCCCCCAGTCAAATAATTTCAAGGTAGCAGGAGTGATTTCGGGATACAGGGTAGAATACGACCCCGTGCTCCTCAACGGGGAGGACATAGGTCTCAGGTATGGATACAATACGGGTCTAGTCTTGGCTTACGATTTGAGGGACGGCGTCGAATACATAACCCAGAATCCTACGGGCGCTAATGTCAGGACTTCTGCCTGACCGCCTCACCCATGCAAGGCGCAGGTGGAGGAGATTCTCAAGGGAATGGGGGTTGCCCTACGCCATCATCGGGCCCACGCCGGTCTTTGGCAAGGGCGACCTGCGCTGAACAACATGGCCTGGGCGCTGCAGCGCTTTCCGGTCTTTCCCGTGTTCGGGGGGGACTATCTGGTCAGCCGATTTACGCCGGGGATCTTGCTGACCAGGCGGAAGGGGCCGATTCGTGTGCGGACAGCTTCGTGGCCGACGTCGGCGGGCCCGACACCTTCACCTTCGAGGAACTGCTCCACCTGTTGGTTTCCGCGTTGGGTGTCAGCAGCCTGCTGGCGCACATGCCCAATTCGGTGGGCCTTGCCCTGACCCAACTGGTCGGCCTGCTGAAGGGCAACATTGCGCTCACGCAGGACGAGGTTGTTGGACTCATGGCCGGTCTCCTGTCCTCCGAGGGCGTACCGGCCAGCGCGACCAGGCTGAGGGACTGGCTCACGGGTAACACGGGCGGACTGGGGAGGAGATAAGTCTCCGAGCGGCGGCGCAACTTTCGATTGCGCTGACCGAGGCCCAGTGCAACGGCATGCGGGCGGAGATTGACTCCGTGGTAGCCTGGGCCTACGGGCTGGCCGAGGACGAACTGCGGTTCATCTTCACCGAAAGCTCCGTAACTCCCGCCTACCGGCAACTGGTGCTTGAGAATTTCGAGAGGTTTTGGCCATGGACATCCGACAGATTGCCCACATGGACCCCAATCAAGCCAAGGAGTCCCTCATCGCTACACAGAAGGCGTTGCTCGATAAATTATCCGAGCGGGAAATCATGCGCCGCATTAATCGCTTTCGCGATTTGCCATTTCGCACCATGTCTTATGAAGAAATTGAAGACGCCATCGGCAAAGTCCTTCAAATTGAAGGTCCGCATTCAGGAGAGCCTCAATGGATTCTTCCATGGAGAACAGGCAACTACCCAGCGGGCTACTTCTTTTATCGAGTTCGCAAAGGGTTTATATGTCGAATCTCTGACTGTTTGGCTCCGCCAGCAGAGATTGTGAATCTGGGGAGATTGAATAAAGCTAATGAACCCGTGTTGTACACCTCCCCTTGTAACCCCACTATTGCATTGGATGAAGTCGGCATTCCCACAGGGGAATTAGCGTCCATAATTGTCTACAGATCCAATGAGCAGGTGGACCTAACCTGGATAGGTGCCGACGATTCTGATGCCTTCGACCCTGGAGATTCAGAGTCTTCCGAGAGTCAAACTACAAAACTAAGTCTGTTTCTCGACTTTCTCAAACATGAGTTCACCCGCGACGTCGGAGGCGGGACCGAATATTTGTACCAAATCTCCGAGATTATAGCGAATGGCATCTTGCCGGTGACGCCAGACCGTGATGGCTGGATATATCCTTCTGTGTCCCGTAGAGGTGAATTTGTCAACGTATGTTTCCTGCCTGATCGAGCGTCGCGCAAATTACAACTGGTCGGGGTCCTTCTTGCAGAAATTATTGATCGCGGCAACCCAGACTGGACGCTAAGAAACCTATACTTTGGATATCCACAACCAGGTTTAGCATTGCTTGATTTTGAGTTGTTTGACTCAGAGAAACATGACCGACACTTCCCCACCATGAAGAGGTAGGGCAGAGATTGACTCAAGACTTCCACCAAGGCCCTTTTGAGCTTGTAGACAACGTTGACTATGGCAGCCATGAACAGGCGCTGGCCCGGGCTGCGGAAATCGGGAGGGTCGCGCAGGTGCGGCTGGAGAATGGAGATCAGTCCCCCAGGTTCAAGACGTTGAAGGCGGTTGCCGGCGCCCTGGGGATGGAGGCCACGGATTTACTGGCAGATCCGGAGTTCACGCCCCGGTAGCCTGCCGGAATTTGTAGGCAAGGGAGATGGACACAGGGAAATGGCACCGAGTGGGAATAAGCTGAAAGCGGCGGTGGAAGACTATTTTGCCGAGCTGCGTCGTATCCGGGCTACGGGGGGCGGCACTGGAGAGCTGTCCTACTATCCGCCCCTGAACAACCTGCTGAACGCCGTGGGCGGCTCGCTGCGGCCCAGGGTGCATTGCGTCAGCCAGTTGGCGCAGCAGGGTGCCGGACATCCCGACTTCGGCCTCTACGCCGCCAGGCAGGTGACGAAGGGCCAGCCCAAGCAGGGGCAGGCCCCCGAGGGCGGCGTGGTGGAGGTCAAGCCCGCCGGCGACGATGCCTGGCTCACCGCCGACAGTGCCCAGGTCAGCCGCTACTGGCAGCGCTACCGGCTGGTGCTGGTCACCAACACCCGCGACTTCGTGCTGCTGGGCGAGGACGCACAGGGCAACCCGGCCAGGCTGGAGACCTTCCGGCTGGCCGACTCCGCCGTCGACTTCGAGGAGCGATTGCAGCGCCCTCGCGCCTTCGCCAACAGCGTTGGCCAGGCGCTGGCCGAGTACCTGGGCCGCGCCCTGTCCCACCGGGCCACACTGGCCGAACCCCGCGACTTGGCCTGGCTGCTGGCCTCCTACGCCCGCGACGGCCTGGCCCGCGTCGAGGCGTCGGGCGACGCATCGTCGCTGAACGCCGTGCGGTCGGCGCTGGAGGAGGCGCTGGGCGTCCGGTTCGAGGGCGAGCGGGGCGCGGCCTTCTTCCGCTCGACGCTGGTGCAGACCCTCTTCTACGGCGTCTTTTCCGCCTGGGTGCTGTGGTCGCGGCAAACGCCGGCCCCGGCAGGGCCCTTTGACTGGCGCACATCGGTCTGGCACCTGCGCGCCCCCATCATGCAGGCCCTGTTCCAGCAGGTGACCGGCCCCGCACAGTTGCAATCGCTGGACCTGGTGGAGGTTCTGGACTGGACAGCGGCTGCCCTGGACCGGGTGGACCGCGAGGCCTTCTTTGTCAGGTTCAACGAGGGCGAGGCGGTGCCCTACTTCTACGAGCCTTTCCTGGAAGCCTTCGACCCGGCCCTGCGCAAACAGCTCGGCGTCTGGTACACCCCGGCCGAGGTGGTGCGCTACATGGTTGCCCGCGTGGACCGCGCCCTGAAGGACGACCTGGGCATCGAAGACGGGCTGGCCGCTGAGAACGTCTACGTCCTCGACCCCTGCTGCGGCACCGGGGCCTACCTGGCTGAGACGCTGAAGCGCATCGCCGCCAACCTGCGCGGCAAGGGCCTGGGAGCCCTCACCGGGGCGCGGGTGAAGCAGGCGGCCACGCAGCGGGTGTTCGGCTTCGAGATAATGCCCGCGCCCTTCGTGGTAGCCCATCTCCAGGTCGGCCTGACCATGCAGGCCTTGGACGCTCCCCTGTCGGAGGACGGCAGCGAGCGGGCCGGGGTGTTCCTGACCAATGCCCTTACTGGCTGGGAGCCGAGGACGCAGAAGCCGCTGCCCTTCCCGGAGTTGGAGGAGGAGCGGGACCGCGCCGAAAGGGTGAAGCAGGACACGCCGGTGCTGGTCATCCTGGGCAACCCGCCCTACAACGGCTTTGCAGGCGTAGCAATTGACGAAGAAGGAGACTTACTGGAAGCCTACCGGAAACCAAATCGAGTACGGTTAGCCGGTGCAAGAGGATTGAACGATCTGTACGTACGCTTCTTCCGCATGGCAGAGCGGCGCATCGCGGAGAAGACCGGGCAGGGCATCGTTTGCTTCATTTCCAACTATTCCTGGTTGGACGGACTTTCGTACGCGGCAATGCGGGAGCGCTACCTGGAGGCCTTCGACGCCATCCGCATTGACTGTCTCAATGGAGACAAGTATAAGACTGGCAAGACCACACCCGACGGCAAGCCCGACCCCAGCATCTTCTCCACGCCCGGCGACCCGGTGGGCATTCAGGTGGGGACTGCCATAACCTCTCTGGTGAGGAAGGCGGAACACACGCCCACCGAGTCGGTGGAGTTCCGTCATCTTTGGGGGCAGGCCAAGTTGACGGAACTGACCGAGACAGCGGCATCGAAACCGTCTGCTTTGTACGAGGCAGTCAAGCCGCCCCTGTCCTTGGGCCTGCCATTTACGGCAGTTGTGGTCAATCAGGATTGGGGCGACTGGCCGTCACTGCCGGAGTTGTTTCCTACATCTTTTCCTGGAGTTCACACCGGGCGGGACCGATTCCTTGTGGACATCGATTTGGACCGTTTGCAGAACAGGGTTGGCGATTACTTCAATGGCTCTCTGACCCACGAAGAAATCTCGGGACTCTATCCCGCCTCTGTAAGGAATTCATCTGCCTTCTCCGTGTCGGATGGCCGCATGGTCCGAGATGCGATGATTCGCCGCGGAGGTCCTATCGAGAGCGGTTTCGTGCGAGATTCCTACCGGCCTTTCGACAACCGTTGGCTATACTGGGAAGAGGACCGGCGTCTACTGACAGCACCAGCTCCTGACTACTGGCAGCATATTTTTGAGGGTAATGTGTGGCTATCATCGGCGCAGCATCTTCGCAAAGGCGAGTCCGAGCCGCAGGCTTGCATAGCCAAACACGTTGGATCATTCCATTTAATCGAGAGAGGAGCGGCCATGTTCCCGGCATGGCTCCGCGCCGAGGGTTTGGCGCTGGACGGCGGCGGGGTGCAGCGGCGGCCCAACCTGTCGGCTGCGGCGCTGCGCTACCTGGACCGGCTGGGAATGGGGGTTGAGGACCTGTTCCATCATATTCTGGCGGTGCTGCACGACCCGACCTACCGGGAGGCCAACGCCGGGGCGCTGAGGATGGAGTGGCCGCGCATCCCGTTGCCCGGCTGGCCCGGGGGCGACCAACCTAGCGCTGCCGAGGAGTTGCGTACCTCAGCCGCGCGAGGGCGGCAACTGGCCGCGCTGCTGGACCCGGAGACGCCCGTGGTGGGCGTGACCGCCGGGACGCTGCGCCCGGAGCTGGCAGCCATCGCCGTCCCGTCCACCGCCGACGGGCGGAACATGAGCGGCAACGACTTCGCCCTGACCGCTGGCTGGGGCCATTTCGGAACGGGCGATGCGGTGATGCCGGGCCAGGGCCGCGCCGTTGAGCGGGACTACACCGCCGCTGAACGGGAGGCGCTGGGTCAGGCTGTTGCCGTGCTGGGCGATGCCACGGTCGACGTTTACCTGAACGATAACGCCCGCTGGAGCAACGTTCCCGCCGCCGTCTGGTACTACAAGCTGGGTGGCTACCAGGTCCTCAAGAAGTGGCTGTCTTACAGGGAAAGCAAGGTGCTGGGCAGAAACCTGCTGCCGGAGGAAGTGCAGCACTTCACCAACACGGCCCGGCGTATTGCGGCCATTGTGGGAGTGGTCAACGAGCCAACCGATTCTTCAATGGCTGAATAAGTCAGTCGTCTCTGAATCCGGAGTCGCTCGTCCCCAAAAAGAACATATGAATGCTGCGGAGGTACCATATTGTCATAGCAGTCGGCACCGGCGTTTCATACAATGAGGCTACCTCGGCGGGTCTGGCGATGGGAGCAAGTCCCACAAGGTGCGTATCATAAGGGGGAGGTTGATGCGACTTCCGGAGTCCATAGAAACACATGGCTACTTCTGGCTGGCGGGAAAACCCGACAACAGGCTGACTGGAGTGCTACGCATCTCCGAGAGAGGGGAGGCGTCCCTGGAGATGTTTGGCGCCTTCGACTCGCCATCTAACGGGCCTCCTAAGGGCTTGCCGGGCCAGGGATTACACATTCTGGGAGTGACGGATAAGGCAGGCCCCGTGACCCTGGTTAACTGTTTTGTTACTGAACAGACTGACGTGTTCGACATTGAACTGTTGTCTAGGTCCAGTCAGTTGTCTAAGTCCAGTCTGTATGTAGATTGTGTTTTCTGGCGCGCACATTTTGATACCGAGGCAATCTGTTTCTCGGGTATGACATTCGCAGTCGAGGGGCTCGACGAGTGGTTCGCCTTACACCACCACCCCTTCTCCCACGATATGGACCCCACCGGAAGAATGTCGGTTACCTACACCCAGCCTGAGCCGACCGTTTTTCAACTCCCGGACAATCTCAGCATTGCCTTCCACATGGGGGTTGGAACAAGCTCACGCATGTTTCAGGAAGCCATCACCACCAAAATGAGCGTCAGAATTGAATCAAGCAGAATGCGCTCATTCTCCGAGTTCATGGAGGTATTGCGGAAAGTCAAGAACTTCATCTGTCTGGCCCTTGACCGCTCCGTTTCATTCACCTCCATCACCGGTTCTCGGCTGGAATTGAACCCTCCCCACGACTCGGTGGTCATATACGGCCAGTTCGACCCGTATGATCTACCTAAAGAGGACATCAACATAGGAAACTTTCTTATGTCATTTAACGACATAGCCCACAACGTCCACGAGTACCTGCCCAGATGGCTGGAACGTTATGATGAATATGAACCGACGTTCAACCTGTACTTCGCGGTCGCGGCAAATCCGCACATGCACTTGGAGGGGGGCTTTCTGTTCCTTGTCCATGGCATAGAGTCGCTGCATCGAAGGAGCTCCTCCGAGATGCGAATGCCTGCGGAAGAATTCAACAGTCTTCGCGATTCGATCCTACAGAGCACCCCGGACACACGGAAAAACTGGGTACGAGACAGGCTCAAATATGCAAACGAGCTTTCGCTCCGAAGCAGGATTAGAAAGATGGTTACCCCGTTCAGTGATCTGTTCGGAACGGAATCCGCGCGCGAAACATTCATCAGCCAAGTGGTCAACACGCGGAACTATCTGACCCACTATGACCAAGGCATCAAGGAACAAGCGGTGACCGAAGACGGAGAGTTGCTGAGGCTGCACTTCAAACTTGAAGCCTTGGTACAGCTACACCTGCTACGGCTTTTGGGGATCGACTATGACCAAATCAGAAATATGGCGACCCGGTATCCACCCTTACGAAGAAAGTTGGGGATCGAATAGTTGACTGAATGGCAGAGGCCCACCCTGGTGCTGAATTAGATGGTGACTCTAGAAGATGGCCAAGACTAATGGGTGCTATTCAATCACACGGACCACAACTCGACACGGACGCCCTCAAGCTGTTTGAGGCACTGGTCAACCTAACGCGGGGCTGGGGCTGCGTGCCGATAGGCGCCTGGGGCTCGGGTTTTCAGAAGATACGATTGCGGGCTTGGAGATGCTGGAAATTAGAAGAACCGCGCTAAACGCAGTGGACGTTTGTCGCGTTTCCAGACCGGGCGAGCGGCTAGCGGGCTTCGACTGGCGATGGAAATTCACCGGAACAGATGCTGGTTTCATTGTCAGGCACAGCAGGACTGTCGCTCGCTTCCACTTCTACCCTGTCCAACCAATGTGGTCCACCTCAGTATTCTCAACAAAGAAAGGACTGCAAACCATTCTTGGTCCGGGTGTTGAAAGCCTCCTTCCCGTAGAAACCGGTGTTCATTGGTGGAGTGATCCGATCCATGTTTAGAAGGGTAATGTCATGGCTGAGTGGCTTCCTTTCGTATACTTTGTCTCCGCTGGAAAATCCCTCGGTTGTGGTTTTCCTAGTTTTGACAGCCACCGTCCTGGGGATACACCACCTCTTCTTCCTTTGCCCGAGACTTCCTTGGCTGCCCAGCGGGGATGATGCCAACTCTTTCCTCCGCACCCTTTGGCAGGTCCACGCTGCAGTGGTCGCGTTATCCGTGGTGGTGGTCACAATTCTCGTTACGGTGGTGGCGAACCAAGGGGACCGAAACAGGACATGGAGATTATATTCCGAGAGAACCAAAATCGTAGCGATAATTTGGTTGAACCTTATAATGTTGGGGAGCGAAGGATTAGCCGTATTACAGGCTAGCAAGGTGAGCTCGCCTATCTTTTCGGTCGGGTACGTTGAGAATCTCATATTCCCGGAATCTTTGTTTTTTCTGATTTCGTTAGCCCTCTTTGCTTGGTTGTTCAAGGAGACCCTCAGCTTCCTGGACGATGACTATGTAGAAAGCCTCGCCGAAGGTAGAATCATATCGAGAATGCCAGGCGCCGTGGATGCGGACCTTGACCGTCAACGGAGAAGACGAGAATCGTTACTTTCTAGGGGGACGGATGAAGGCGATAGACCTTGAAAGAGAGCTTGCCCGGCATAGCGAGTCGACTATCAGGGCTATAGAGTCCCGCCGAATCGATTTGGCCAAAAGGAGACTTGCCGCCTATCCCCGGTTCGCCAGAGCTTTTCTTGAAGCGGCAGCCGAACGGGGAGTGGTGTTTTCCGATGAATCCGCGCCATCTGTAAGTATTCTCGACTGGCCTACCCCTCTTCAAATAGCTGATTACGCAAAGAGAGGCGCAATGGCGGCAGTCAGCACCCAGAATTCTGAGCTTCTTTCTGAAGGGGCCTACCTTCCGGCGCACTTCCTGGAACTAAGTGTGACCCATGGGGACTTCCTGTTCTATACGGAGATGTCACGATTGTACCCGCGAATTCTGTCCCTTGCCTACGAGTCTCCTACGCCTGCGGCCAATCAGCAGATGATGGACCTCTCTTGGAGCCCGCTCTCCAACTTTTGTCGATATAGGCTGGTACCCCTCCTGAGAGACAGTGCCTTGGAAGAGGCATCCAGCTACGTCTCACAAACCATTGGAGTCTTTTCAGATCTGATGGATGTGGCAATGAACCATTCCGACCCAGAAACTTTCAGTGTCTTGGGCCGCGAGATGGACCGGCTATTCGAGACATTGGCGACACACAGGTTGACCAACGATGTTCTCCGAGACTTGATTCCCTATGAGCGAAACGAACGATTGCAGGTTTGGTTCGAGTCGGGTGCATGGTCAATGTACAGTCGCGTGATGGCGGAAGGAACCCCAGCACCGTCGCCGTCGGAAAGGGAAGTAGTAGAGGAATCCCAAATCGACAGATTCTTCAACGAGGCCGCCCAGCGTTTCCATACTCTCGGGGACCTCTCTCGGGCTTATTTTCAGTCCCTTTACCGGCATTCTCGTGGCGCACTGTGGAGACGATGGGTGAGAGAGAGTCTAGCGGATGGGAGACCGCGTAGAGACGTCTTCGACCAGTTGCGAAATAGGTTCTATTGCTTGGCAGGGCTACGGCTAGTTATGGCCGGGAAAAGCGATCCCATTAGTGCTAACAGAGAGGCCCGGTTCCGTAAAGAAGCCATCGAGTCGGTCCTAAGTGAAATGCGGCAGAGTCCTGAACGGTGGATGAAATTTCTACCCGCTTTCGAAACCGCTGACTTGTCTGAGAACTCTCCTATGACCCTGGAGTGGGCGACAGAGAGGTTCTCCCAACTATACGATGCCGCGATAAGGCAATGGGATTCCCTCCGTGAGGAACAAATCCTAGAGGCATCCATGGACCCATCGCGTAAAGAAAGTTTTCGCCGAGATTGTTCCGAGGCATGGCAACATAACGCTTGGTTTCTAAGTTTGTTTCACCAGTACGGACAGATGCGAAACGAACAAGCGGAACCTGACGCCAAGTATGCCGTAATCCATTCGCTTGTTCCAAAGGAAGCATTTATAGCAGATCAAGGTACGATGTTTGTTGCCCTTGGCCAAAGCGCTGGGGTCAGATTGGCCGGCGAAGTCACTGAGGACCTTATGGCAGACCTAGAAGCCGCCTGCGCCAAATTGGAAAGGGCTAGAATTGAAACTGTGGCGGCAGAGGTTCTGCCATGGTCTTACGGGATGAATCATCCGGTAGTCATTCTCGTCGGCAGGTTGGATGTACAGGAAGCTTTTTTGGCACGTTCAGAGTTTGAATCGTCTTGGAGCGAGCCCAACCCGGAATTCTCCGACGGAGCCTATATTGGCCGCCTCGGGAAAGCACCGGTCTTCCAAGTATTCAACGACAACATCGATAAAGTCCTGGTTGTTGATCTAGCTAAGGTGGGAGCACTCATTCATTTTCGGCCGCCAGACCATGAATACAATGGGTTGAGAATCCGTGTTGATGCCATCAATAGGGATGACGCAGAGGAACTAAGCAGCAAATACCCGGACCTAAAGCCAGAGTCCTCATCAAGCGATTCAAACTCTGTCGGTGGCCAGGAAGAGGTCATCCGATGGTTGAGGCTCCAAGCTGATGTTTCCGTCGCGGTGAAGCTAGAATTTGAGGATCTACCTTCTGATGCAGGAGTAGTGATTCCTGTCGTGCCTACACAATCGTGATCGGAAATTCGTACCTGTTTGGCAGGAGTATTGTCGGTCGGGGTCACAGTCCCATCAACTTCTCGACGATGGTACAGCCCACCGTCAAGTCAGACTCACTGCCAGAAGCTCTAACTACCCGTAGGGGCCACGCTAAAAGGTTCACAAATCCCCCAACCACATCTCGAAGATGGTTCCACCTACCGTGCACTCAGGCCCACCAAACTGGATAAAATCAAGAACTTTTCACATCAGGTTCGAGGTGGCGGTGTAGTCGGCCGTTCACCCGCCCATTTGATCAGGTACCCAAGCCCCCGCCAACCCAGCGGGGGTTTTTCCTTGAGGAAGGTACCGAAGAGGGGAGTAAACCTTCCGGTGCAACACGTTCGGAGGCTCCGCGTGCTGGAAAAGCCACGCACCCAACACCCGGTGCTTACCTGGCAGGATCCCCGTCGGACTGGGCGTACCGAATTACGAACTTTCCAGTGGGAGGTCCGGCTATAGGGGTGCGAACTGGTGGCGCCTTGCCTTCCGCGAGAGCCTTCCTCCAAATTTGAACCTTGCCCGGGAGGACTTCATACTGGCGGCCTGTTCGACCGCCGTTTCCTGGCCCTTTACTCTTTCTGGGGCCACTTGACCTTCAAAGCTGGCTTATGCTCTGTACGTCCTTTCGACAATTCCCGCGCATTCTCGACAGCAACAGGTGCCCTCAGTCTAGGAACGGGACTCACACTTAGCTACCTATCCAAAATTCCGAACCCGCATCAGACCTACCGGTGAGGCAGGCAAACTTGCACGACCCCATCACGCAATTCGTGCCTCCCCACCCATTGTTACCGCGATGCCTCCAACCGTTAGCCCTATCTCTGGGGACCCAATATGCCTGCCGGGTGCCTAATGACCTCAAATGGATCTAAAGACTGGACGATGTACCCTTTGTACAACTCTTCCGCTTGAGATCTGGCTGCACGAAAAACTGGATGCTCGTCAGTCCACAAGGGATGGCGGAGGATACCTACCCTTTGCAAGGCTGGGTGGCTAAACGCCAACAGACCGTTTAGATCGAGTTCTTGGCTAAATCCCAAGTTTTCCAGCAGCACGGTAACCGGGGCGTTCTGGCCGTTACAAAGTGAATGCCAAGGATTACCGTGAGCACTCCAAGCGGAGTCGAGATCGATAACTACTTGCGGATCGAACGCCAGTCGGGCCATGTCAATGGCGAGACGCCAATCTAACACTCCGTGGTAGGAAAGGTTATAAAAGTCGCGGAGGCAGCGGTTGCACGAAGTGTCACACTCTTCCGAGTGAGGACCTTCTGCCCATAGGGAGGCAATACTACGGGGTATCGTGCTGTCCCCTTGTTTCAGGACTCTAGCGAGGCTTTCGCTCTGCCCCAACCACCAGCAGTATCCTGCACCATTCTGTAGCGTGTCCGACAAGAACGCCTGGCCAATCACTTCTCCATTCTCTCGCGTCGGGCGAAACCCCGCATTTAATTCTTGAGTATCCACATCCAACACCGCAGCCGCGGCGCTGCGCAGGAAGAATGAGAAGGAATACCAAGCGGCTCGTCCAGCAGTAGCTCTAGGGTCGGCGAATACGCCGGTTGGCCAAGACGCCACGTTGGCCACAAGGATGTCAGTCCGGCGACGTGCAACTAGAGCAATCTTTTGATGATCTCCGGAAACAGAAATTGGGCTATCTGTTCTGGGGTCAACTGCGTAAGCACCTCTCCCATAACCCCGAATCGAAGCTCTCTGAAAATCAAAGCCACCCGTTCCGTTATTGTCGTTGATGGACAGGATATCGTCACTGAAGGACAAGACATCGCAGTTTCCCACTGACACTCTAGCCCCATCATTTACCCCCCAAGTGAGGGCAGGCAATGTTGATCTTGGTGTCCACTCGAACACTCCAGTATAGTCCTCTGGCTGGAAGTCTGTGAAGAAACCTGTTGGCTCTCTAGCATCTATGGGTGCCTCGCTCATAGCTCCACAGACTTCGCAGGGACCCAAATCGCTCATGCTTTCCCGATATTGAATGCTCTTGCACTCGCTACAAAACGACAACGGCCTGTCATTAGTTTGAGGCAACGGAGGGTCAAACCCGTTTCCAAGTTGCACAGAGTTCCCTCGCGGATAGAAGGTGGCAACCCCGCAGGCCGTATGGACTGCTTTGTCTTTAACAACTTGAGAGCCAGGTGCGAACTGAGAAATTGCGATGTCGAGGCCCCGGTCGATAGTACCACCTAACGGCGGCCACGGGTTAGGAGAGTATCTGCCCCTAGTAAACAGTAAGCGAGCGTCGGTGGGGAACCCAAACATCGGCAGGAGCCCAGCATGGGCTAGACGCTCGCTCAGAGCATCCTGGCGGTAATTCGGGTCGTTAACCTTCTCCGATATGTCTTGAATCAGTTCTCTCTTAGCATAATCCAGCATCTTTTCGCAAAACGCCGGTCCCTCTGTTCCTTCCCACTTTGTTCCGGTCAACAGGTTTTCAATGATGGCCAAAATTGTTGGCTCGTTATCTCTGGAGTTAACCCATCCCTCAACAAGACTCGCCCGGGGAGCCCACTCGTCTGCTGGTCCGAACTCCCCATGAACACTGTCCCGAAATCCATCGTTTCCCGATGAACCAACATCAAGGAAAGCCAGACGCAGCAATTCCTTCACGAATACACGCTTCAAGATAGTCTCGCTTCCCATATCCACGTAAGGTGGCGGAGGGGGGTCTCCAGTTATCTCCTCTGTCCTCTCGTAGTAGTAATCGTCGTGGCTCCGTCCCCTGCAAAAGGTAACTGCCAATGACACACCGGCTCCTCGGCGGGCCGCGCGCCCCCCCCCCCGCGGCTTGTTACCAAAAGTCAGGGCCGGCGGGGGAAGCGGGGGTAGAGGAGGGGTGGG
>VXOH01000172.1 GCA_009840135.1 Chloroflexota bacterium
CTTATATACTTACGTGTAATGCGTAAGTATATTACCTGAAAGGAGCAACGCAATGCAGGACAACGAAACAACCCGCCGGGAAAAAGTCATCAGGGATGTCAGCCGCACGGTAACTGAGGCCGTGGTTCGCGGCACCGACGAAGCCGTCAGCGTGGCGGAAAACATCAAGGACACCATCAAGAGCAAGACCTCCGGCGACCGGCCCGCCCGGGACAACGTCGTCATGGTGCGCGTGGACGCCGAAAGCCTGAACAAGCTGGACGAACTGGTGGAGGCGGAATTGGCCGGCAGCCGTTCCGAAGCCGCCGCCTACCTCATCTCCGAAGGCATCAAGTCCCGCGAACCCCTCTTCGACGCCATATCGGCCAAAGTAGCGGAAATCCGCAAAGCCAAAGAAGAGCTGCGGGTGCTGCTGGAAGGCAAGGAAACTGAGTAGGCTGATCCTGGCGGGATATCAACAACAAGAAACCATCTCAAGAGTCCCCTCTCCCTCTGGGAGAGGGTTAGGGTGAGGGCGACCAGGCAGGTTGGAGAGCCTGCTGAGACAGCCAGCACCGGTTCTGAGATGGTTTCTAAGTGCCCTCACCGAGCTACATCAAACCCTTTGTGACTGGAAGTCCACAACAATGCGCGGAAGGTTATTCCGAGAGCGATTCCTGTCCGGCAATTGACCCAGGCTCCTCATGAGCCCCCAAAACTTCGTGACCCTTCGTGTCCTTCGTGGATATTTCGATGTGCCCTCTGCTAGAATTATCACGACGGTTTTCCGAATTCAGGCCGTACACTTATCGGAATCAATAAGGACTTTCCATGCGCATAATCATGATTCATGCACTGGCGGAATCTGTGCATCCCGTCAAGGTAGCCTTCGGCGACATATTCCCCGAGGCCGAGGTTTTCAACCTGCTTGACGAAGCGCTTTTCGTAGACTTTAAGGGAGAGGTCACTCCACAACTTCGGCGGCGCATGAGCCAGCTTATCTGTTACTGCGAAGAGTACGGCGCCGACGCCATCGGGCTAGCCTGCTCCGTGTACGCCCCGGTGGTGGATACGGCCAAAGGACTGGTTGACGTGCCGGTTGTCTCCTCCTATAGCCCCGTTATGGAGGAAGCGGTACGTTCAGGCAACAGGATTGGCATCATTGCCTCCAACGAAGGAACACTGAAGGACTCGGTCTATTATCTCAACCGGGCAGCTGAGGAGCAGGGCAAGGTTGTGGAAACGGAGCTATGCGCCGCGGCTGAACTGATGCCGTTGCTCCGAACCCAGGGCGAGGAGGCTTACACTGTTCGCCTGGAAGAGCTGGTCAACCAACTGGCTGAAAAAGTGGACGCCGTGCTGCTGGGTCAGTTTTCCATGGGTACCGCGCTCAACCGCCTGCAGGCCACCTGTCCGGTTCCGGTCCTTTCGGGCCCCCACAGCAGCGCCAAGAAACTCAAGGAGTTGCTGTCAGTACCCGCTGGGACCGGCCTTAACGATTAGGCAAGGTCCGAATAAGTCCCTTCCCCCTTGACGGGGGAAGGTTAGGATGGGGGTGAAGAGATAGCGGGGAATAGAAGCAGAAAGCTCGCACGAGTTTCACCGAGAGCTTTGAGATAGTCTCTAGGTGCATATTCGAGCCCATTCGTGGATAAGCTCCGGCTCCTCCCATTCAGTTATGGCAGCCCCGGGCCTGGATGTCCCAAACAACCTCAACCACCCCGTTTCTAACCCCGATAAACCGGTCCCACCTGCTGACCATGGCATCCTGCTGGCCGGGAATCAGCGTCAACTGGTCACCTACCTTCAGGCCTATGCCCTCATCCACCTGGAATACCGTCCGGTCAATATCCATATCTACGGCCTCAACGCCGGGACGCCCCTCCACCCGGGGCAAGCCCTTCAAGCCGCCAACCGCCCTGGCGCCCGCATCTCCCACGGCCACACCGGGTTGGGGAACGCTGATAACAGTGCTGAGGATCTTCCCGGCGAAATGAAAATCGGGCATATACTCGTACCCCGTTTCCATTACCAGGTAACTGCCCCCCTGGATTTCCGTAACTTCAGGCATGTCTCCCGCCACGTCGTAGCTCCAGGTCTCGCCGGTGGAAATGATCTCCACCGGCAATCCGGCCGCCAGCACCGCCTCCCGCAAATCCAGCACCGGCTGGATCAAGCGGTGGGCTTCGGTTACCCTGTCTTCCCGGTCCGATGAAGGTTCGGACATCATCTGGTGGCTCATTATCCCCTTGAAGGAAACTCCCGGCAGCGAATCAATCAGCTTGGCCAGGGCCACCCCCGGCTCCGCCTCCTGAACGCCGCACCGGACCAGCCCCGTTTCCTGCTCAATCACAACGCCGACATCGACCCCCTGGGCCTCGGCGGCCCTGGAAATGTCCCGTGCGTTGGCTTCGCTGTCGCAGGCAACCAGTATTTCCGCCTCCCGCGCCAGGGTACACAGCCGCTGGATCTTGGCCGGGTCCACTACCTCGCTGGTAACGAAGACGCTGGGCACTCCCCCGTGTACCATAACCTCGGCTTCGGCCACCTTGGCGGCGCACACTCCCCCAATGGTTCCCCCTCGGCGAATCTGCCGCAGCGCAATGGCGGGCGTCTTGTGGTTCTTGCTGTGGCCCCGCAGCTTGCTGTGCCGGCCTTGGTAATACCCGGCCATAACGTCCATGTTGTGGTCCAGCGCATCCATGTCCAGAATCAGGCAGGGCGTATCCAGGTCTTCCACGGGAGTACCCGCCTGGGGACGATAAATCTCCTGCATTGCTCAATCCTCCATAGCTCCCCTTCTGCCCGGTCAAGAACGCCAGGGCGGGGGCAGAGCTAGCCTAGCCGGCCGCGACCCGATATGGGCCAGTAACCCACCAGCTTTCCGTCTCTCACCGCACGGACGTAGTCAAACTGGTTGAAACACAGGGCAAGATTTCGGGGAATCAGCCTCACCTTGTCATTCGGCAGCAGTTGCTCGGTGGCCTGGCCTTCCAGTTCCAGAATGCCGTGTTCGGCGCTGAACCGGGTGGCGACCGCCCCCGGGAATCCTTCCAGTGTTGGAACCCCAAAGTCCGGCGCCATGGTCTTGTGCCCCGCGTCCACCACCGCTCTTCCCGCTACCGGATGGCTGATTACCGTTGCCAGCACCCGGGCCGCATGCTGCAGCTCCGGGCGCACTTCAATGGTCTCCATGTCCATCAGCGGATAGACGCCGGCCTGGACCTCGCTGATGCCGGAAATATCGGCGGCAACGTCGTAGTTGCAGGTGCTGCCCGCGCTGACTATCTGTACTTCAAGCCCGTCCTGCTCCAGCATCTCCAGCGTGTCAACCAGCCGCTGCAGCCGCTGCCGGGACTGCGCTTCCAGTTCACCGCGATCGGCTATGGCCATGGGGCCCTCGTATGAGGTCAGCCCCATGAGAGCCACGCCCGGCATCTCCTCAATTTCTCGCGCCAGCTTCAGCGAATCATCTCCGGGAGCAACGCCTCCGTGACCGTACCCTGTGTCCACGTCCACCAAAAGCCCAACTATGGCGTCTCCCGCCGTGGCAGCCTCCGAAATATCCCGCACGTTCTGCAGGTCGTCCACCGCCAGGAACAGCCAGTTATCCCGGGCCAGGGCAACCAGCCGCGCGATCTTTGGCCTGGTCACCACCCGACCGGCAATCAACACATCGTTGATCCCGGCCCCGACGACGACCTCGGCCTCGCCCAGGCCGGAAACTGCGACGCCCCCGGTACAACTGGCCGGCTCGTCGAACCGCCCTTCGTCGGAGCTCAATTGCCGCTGCATAATTTCCGGGCACCCGTGGCAGGAAACGTGGGGCCGGACACAGGCCTCAGTCTCCAGCGTAACTGTGTCGGGCTTTACCCGCCGGAAGTACCCGTGCACCGTATCAATATTCTGCTCCATCACGTCCAGGTCAACCACCAAGGCCGGCGTATCCAGCGCCTCTTCCGGGGTACCTACCGGCTGGAAAATGGGTCGCTCCATTGTTGCATTCCTCAACCTTCTTCGTCTCTGCGGTGAGAATAGCACAAAACCCTTCCCTAGCAGTAGCAATCGTGGGTGCGGTTCCGAGACAGCGCCGGCAGTAGCATTTCCTCCAGAGCGGTGTGGGCGCCGCATCTGGTAGGGGCAGACCTATGTGTCTGCACTGGTATCGCCACCAAACCACCCTGAATCGGAAGGCCTCTGGCCCCGGCCCCGCTATTGCAATTGGGACAGGCCGATGTAACAATGCAGGCTGATTTTCGCTGTTTGACGGGTGCTTCACGGGCTATATCCCGCCCTGACGCTACGGAACTCGCCGAACCATCTGGAGACCACAAATGCCCGGACTCCTGGAAGGCGTTAAGGTGGTTGACTTCAGCCACTACTTCGCCGGCCCCTACTGCACCAAGCTGCTGGCCACCCTTGGCGCCGAGGTCATCAAGGTCGAGAGGCCGGGAACCGGCGATCCGGTTCGGTCCATCCCGCCCTTTGCCAACTCCAGGCTGGCCGGTGAAAGCGGCGCCTGGTTCCTTTATCTCAACACCTCCAAGAAGAGCGTAACGCTAAACCTCAAGACCGAGAAGGGCCACGACATTGCCCGGGAGTTGGTCAGGCAGGCCGACATCGTCGTCGAGAACTTTGCTCCCGGCGTTATGGAGCGCCTGGGGTTGGACTTCGATGCCGTGCATGTCATCAACCCCGCCGCCGTAATGACTTCCATCTCCAACTATGGCCAGACGGGCCCCTACCGGGACTGGAAGGCTTCGGAAATTAACCTCTACGCCACCGGCGGCCTGATGAACATTACCGGCGAACCCGACGAGCCTCCCTTGAAGGAAGGTGCGCCCTTGTCCCAGCTGGGCACCGGACAGAACGCCTTTGTCGCCAGCATGACCGGCCTGTTGCATGCCGAGGATACGGGCGAGGGCCAGCACATTGACCTCTCCATTGCCGAGTACGGCACCAACGTGCTGGAAAATGCCCTGATGCAGTTCAGCTATTCCGGTGTGGAATTTACCCGCGTAGGCAACCGGGGCTACGGGCGCGCGGCCTGGGGCATCTACCCCTGCCAGGACGGTTTCGTCGGCATAATCGCCGGGCCCGACCAGAACTGGCCCGAAGTTGCCAACATCATGGAGTCCGAAGAACTGGCCGACCCTCGCTTCGCTTCCCGCCAGGGCCGGCTGCTCAACGCCGATGAGGTGGACGCGCTTATGCTCCCCTGGCTGCTGGAGCACGACAAGGTGGACATTTTCAAGGCCGGCCAGGACCACGGCCTGGGCTTCTCCTTCGTTGCCGGCATGGAGGACATCCTCGAGATGGAGCAACTGGTGGCCCGGGACTACTTCGTGGAACTGGACCACCCCATCGCCGGAACCTACCGCTATCCCGGGCCTCCCATCAGCCCCGACCCCGGCGTAGTGCAGTCCTGGGTTTACCGGCGGGCGCCGCTCCTGGCCGAACACAACCTGGCCGTGCTGGGCGAACTGGGCTACTCCAGCCAGGACGTGGAGCGCCTCTTTGCCGAAGGAGTAATCTGAATGACCGCGGCCCAACCACTGAGAAACTACCGCATCCTGGACCTCTCCCGCATCTGGGCAGGCCCCTACTGCACCAAGCTGCTGGCCGATATGGGGGCGGAGGTTATCAAGATGGAGTCCCTGCGGGTCTATGACTCCCACCGGGGTCCGGTGAACCCGGCCCCGGGTATAGCCGCCTACCCCGACTCCGACCCGGGCGATGAGGCCTGGAATCGCAACGGCTGGTTCAACTGCCTCCACATGAGCAAGTACGGCATTACCCTGGAGCTTACGGAGGCACAGGGCAGGCAGGTATTCGAGGAACTGGTTTCCATCAGCGATGTGCTGGTGGAGAACTTCCGGCAGGGAAGCCTGTCCCGGCTGGGCTACGACTACGACACCCTGCGCCGGATACGGCCCGACCTCATCTATGCCTCCATGCCCGCCTTCGGCAACAGCGGCCCCTGGCAGAACTACGTCGCCTACGGCATCGGCCAGGAACAGCTCTCCGGCATGGCCCACATGACCGGCTACCTGAACGATGGCCCCATGAAGTCCGGCATCAACCACGGCGACCCCATCACCGGATCCCACGCCGCCGGGGTACTGCTGGCCGCCTTGCGGTACCGGAAGCGCACCGGCAAGGGGATGTTTGTTGACGTCTCCCAGCAGGAATCGGCTGTCGCCCTCATCGGCGGCGAGGTGGTGGCCTACCAGATCTCGGGAGAAGAACCGGAACGTATGGGGAATCATTGTGCCTGGTTCGCCCCGCAGAACGCATATCCCTGCGCCGGGGAAGACCGCTGGATTACCATAGCGGCTACCAACGACTACCAATGGAGTCAGCTGACCCAGGCGATGGGACAGCCGGGCCTGGCCGACGACGAACGCTTTGCAACCAACGAGGCGCGGCTGAATCACCGCCGTGAGCTGGACGAAATTCTTGGCGACTGGGTCCGAGACCAGGATATGTGGGAGGTCACCCGCGAACTGCAGGAAAGGGGAGTCCCCGTGGGGCCCGTCCTGCGCGGCCCAGACTTGCTGGAGAATCCCCATTACACCGACCGGGGCACGTTCAACAACGTGGACCATCCCCGGGTAGGCCCGAAGTGGTACCAGGGATTCGCCTGGCGCATGTCTGGCACGCCCGGCCAGGTCCACTGGCCGTCTCCAACCCTGGGCCAGCACAACCGCCAAATCTACCGGGATCTCCTGGGGCTCACCGATGTCCACATAGACGACCTGGAAGAAACCGGCGTCATCGGCACCAAGCCCACCGGGTCCCGGATTATATAAACAGACCCAATTTAGAGAGAAACAGAATTCCCTAAGGAGGAACCAAAGTGACCACCCAAACCGAACCCGAAGCCCTTTACGAAATCAGGGACGGCATCGCCTACATCACCATGAACCGTCCGGAGAAGCTGAACGCGATAGACCCGAATATGCGCCAGTTGCTGTGGGAGGCCTTTCAGGATGTAAAGGTCAACCCGGAAGTCCGGTGCGCCATTGTCACCGGGCGCGGCCGTGCCTTCTCCACCGGCCATGACCTGGTGGCCATGGCCAACGACCAGGCCAACGAGGGAGTGACCACCGGCGATCTCTATGTCGAGCAGTCCAAAATCTACAAGCCCATAATCTCGGCCATTAACGGCATCTGCCTGGCCCAGGGTTGCGGCATCGCCCTTGGCAGCGATATCCGCATTGCCTCCACCGAGGCCCGGTTCGGCTGGCCCCAGGCCAAGCGCGGCATCTCTTCCGTCAGCGGCCCGGCCCTCCTGTCCCAGGTTGTGCCCAGGAACATCGCCTTTGAGTTCCTGTTTACCGGGGAGTTCGTGGACTCCCAGAGGGCCCTGGACCTGATGCTGGTCAATTACGTTGTGGCGCCGGAAGAGGTCATGCCCCGGGCGGAGGAAATGGCCCGAATGATAACCGCCAACGCTCCCCTTTCCCTGGCCGCCATCAAGGAAGTGTCCATCAAGGGCTCGGAGATGGGCATGGAAGAGCGCGTGGCCCTGGCCCAGAAAAAGCGGGACGAAGTGCTGGAAACCGAGGACGCCAAGGAGGGCGTAAGGGCCTTCGCCGAGAAGCGCGCGCCCGTCTGGCAAGGACGCTAAAAAACTGTGTCGAAAGTCCCCTCTCCCTCTGGGAGAGGGTTAGGGTGAGGGCGAACAGGCAGAATAGACATCCCGAAGAGACAGCCAACACCGGCTTTGAGATGGTTTCTGGGCCAAGCCGACTAAGCGGATCATAAAAAATGGCCCACGGAGCGAATCGCTTCGTGGGCCATTCTTTGTTGCGGAAGGCGGCGCAGGTTCACTGCGAGCGCAGGGCCCTGCCGGGCAGAGCCCCGGTGTGGACACCCTTGTCTATTACCACCCTGCCGTTGACGATTACATACTCGATCCCCACCGGGTACTGCTTGGGGTCCTCAAAGGTGGCCTTGGCTTCCACCGTTTCCGGGTCGAAGACCACCAGGTCGGCCTTCATACCGTCCCTGATTATGCCCCGGTCCTTCAGGCCCAGCCTCTGCGCCGGGTATGAGGTCATTTTTCGGACCCCTTCCTCCAGCGGGAACAGCCCCTCTTCCCGAACAAACTGGCCCAGCACATAGGGGAATGTGCCGTAGGTGCGGGGATTGGGATAATTGCCGGTCAGCAGGCCGTCCGAACCCACCATCTGCGCCGGGTGGCGCGCGATATTCCTTATGTTTTCCGGGTTGCCCGTCCTGGCCACGAAGGCGACTTCCAGGTTTTCTTCGATTAACAGGTCGCAGATGGCGTCCACCATGCGCTTCCCCTGGTGTTCGGCCAGATCGACCAGGGAGCGGCCCTCCCACTCCTTGTTCTTGTTGGACCCGATGTGGCTGAAGATATAGTGGTCCAGGCTCAGGCCCCACTGGGGCTCCACGGTATCTCCGATTTCGTCGCGAATGCTCTGCTCGTGAATCCGCCGGAAAAGAAGCCCCGGCCCGCCGGCGTGGACCCAGTAGGGCAGCAGGGAGTGGAGAACGGTGCTGGCCGCCGGGTAAGGGTACTGGTCAAAGGTCACGTCAATTCCGGCGTTCCGCCCTTCGTCCACCAGGGAAACCATCCGCTTTCCCAGCCCCTCAACCGGACTGTGGTAGTGGGATATGTGGACGGGAACCCCACTCTGCTGGCCTACGTTTATGGCCTCCCGGAAGGGGTCCAGCAGGCGGTCCCCCAGGTTGTAGCGGGCGTGGGTCATGTAGAACCCGCCATGGTCCCGGATTGCGCTGCTTATCGCCACCAGTTCGTCGGTATCGCTGTAGGCGCCGGGTGGATACGTGAGCCCGGTCGAGAATCCGAAGGCGCCGTCGCGCATCCCCTGGCGGGCCAGTTCCTGCATGCGGGTCAACTCGGCGGGCATAGGCAGGCGGTCCGCCCAGCCCATGGCTTCAACCCGAATGGATGCGTGGGGCACGAAGTAAACGACGTTGCACGAGACCTTGCCGTCCAGCAGGTCAAGAAACTCGCTGACCCGGCTCCAGCGCGCTTCCACCGGGGGGACTCCGTTGATAGCCGCCAGGTAAGTCAGCAATTCCTCCAGTCTTGCGGGAGACGTGGGCGCATAGGACAGGCCGTCCATGCCCAGGGCATCGGTGGTTACGCCCTGGCGGAGTTTTGCCTCGTTGGCCGGGTCGTTCAAGAGCATCAAATCCGAGTGGGAGTGCATATCTATAAAGCCGGGGCAGATTATCTTGTCATCGGCATGGATAACCCGGTCTGCCGCAATGGCGGAGGAGTCTCCCCTGATGACTGAAAGCTCGTCTCCGTTTATTCCTACACTGCCCCGGAACCAGGTCTGCCCGGTCCCGTCCACTATGCGGCCCCGGTCGATCAACAGGTCAAACATGTACCTTTCCTCTTACCTACTCTCGGCGCCAAAGATGACATTTCAAAGGCAAACCGGCCCGCAAATTACGACTTCATGCAACCTTCAGGCAGTTGGAATCGCGATTCCGGGCATCCAACATTATGTACGGGGGATAATGGCTCCATTAAGATTTGACATCTTCAGGACGTGCCATTAATATGCACTGACAACGCACCCTACATGTCAAAGGGGGTAACCAAGGATGCGTGTAAGTTTATCACGAAAGCGCCAGGCCAAACCTGACAGTACCAAGCCCATTGGGCTTCCCGGTACCCTGGGCAAGACCCGGCGCAGCAGTCAACCCGGTCCCACTTTCCGCTACTTTGGGAACACCGCTTCTCTCCCCAGCCGTCAACTCCCCTGCGAGCCTTAGCTTCTTCAGCTTCCAGCACAAAAGAGTCTGTGTTGGGTAGGTGGGGTTGATACTAAGTCGCTAAACTTCCGGCGCGAAGTATCCAATTGATGTGGGATGGCTCTTTTCCGGTAGCTCATTGAGCCCTGGCTATAGAGACGTGTGCGCCTTTTTTACCCCCGAACTGGCATATTGGCAAGCTCAAAAACACTAGGAGGAAAACTAGATGCGACAGCTTATGAGGTCGAAAATTCACCGGGCGACGGTGACCAATTGTGACGAGGACTATGTCGGCAGCATCGTTATTGACCAGAACCTGATGGACAAGTCGGACATCTGGGAGTACGAGAAAGTACTGGTCTGTGACATCAACAACGGCTCCCGATTCGAGACTTACGCCATCTCCGGCGAACGGGGCAGCGGAATAATCTCGGTCCAGGGCGCCGCCGCCAAGCTGACGGACCCCGGTCACAAGGTAATTATCATGGCCTTTGAAGTCACCGACGAACCGGTCAGGCCCAGGGCCGTCATGGTAACCGAAACCAACGAATTCGCGTATTACCTTACGGAGATCGAAAATGCCATCGCCGTATAGTGAATCCGAAACCGAACAATACTACGACCACGAGGATGCCGTTTACCGCGCCCTTTGGGACAAGGACGGAAGCGTCCACTGGGGATTGTTCGAGGACGGAGCCAACATGTCATTCCTGGAAGCCGGGGCCAACCTGAACAAGGAAATGGCCCGGCGGGGCCAACTGGACAAACAATCCGAGGTTATTGACGTCGGGTGCGGCAGCGGGACCACCGCCATCGCCCTGTGCGAGTCCTACGGCTGCAAGGTTACCGGCGTGGACCTCAGCGGCGTTCGCATTGCCAACGCCATTGATTCGCTGGACGACCATTCCAGGGACGTGCAGGAGAAGGTGGACTTCAAGAAAGGGTCCGCCACCGACCTGCCCATTGACGATGAGTCGTTTACCCATGCCTGGAGCCAGGCCACCATTTACCATGTCCCCGACAAGGTCAAGGTGCTGGAGGAAGTGTACCGGGTGCTGAAGCCCGGCGGCATTTTTGTCTTTGACGACCTCATCAAGCCCCAGCCCAACATCAGCGAAAAGGCGCAGAAGTTCGTCTATGAGCGATTGCTCTACGATACGGATTTCAGCTTTGAGTCCTACCATGAAGCGCTGGAGGCCGCCGGGTTTACGATCGTTGAGTCGGAGGACATTTCGCGACACCTGAAGACCAGCTACCTTATGCTCAGTGACGCGGCGTCCAAGGGCAACGAAGAGCACCGGGAAAGGTTTGCATACCTAGCCGAAGCCTACGAAGAGACCGCCGCGGCCGTGGACAACAGGGAACTTGGCTGGGCCATGTTCGTGTGCCGCAAATAGCCGATGCTGACGAATTTTCTCTCCTTCACTGAGGGAGAGAGATTCGAGGAAAGAAATGACACAGAATAATCGCGTTCAATGGGTCTATTCCTCCCAGAACGAGCAGGAACTGGAAGAACGCTACGACCAGTGGGCCGAAGAATACGACGCCGACCTGGAAAGCGAGTACGGCTGGATTTCGCCCCAGCGTACCTCGGAGACCATGGCCAGGTACGTTGAAAAGTCCGCCTCGGTGCTGGACGCCGGGGCCGGCACCGGCCTGGTTGGCGAGTGCCTGCACCAGCTGGGCTTCACCAACATGACGGCCATGGACCTGTCCAACGGCATGCTGGAAGTGGCCCGTCGGAAGAACATCTACAGCGCACTGGACCAGATGACCATGGGCGAGACGCTGGGGTACGAGACCAACCAGTTTGACGCCTCAATAGTGGTCGGAGTCTTTACCCAGGGGCACGCTCCCGCCAGTTCGCTGGACGAACTGGTCCGGGTAGTCAAGACCGGCGGGCACATTGCCTTCAGCCTCAGGACAGACACCTACCTGGAAAACGGCTTCAAGGACAAAATAGATTCCCTGACGTCGGACGGCCTGTGGAAGCTGGTTGAGGTAACCGATCCGTACCATCCCCTGCCCAAGGGAGAGCCGGAAGTCCAGCACCAGGTCTGGGTGTTCCAGATCAACTGAATCTCCGGCTTGTTCAGGCTGGCGAGTAATCGGGGCTATGACCGGGGGCGACCAAATGGGTCGCTTCCAGCCACAGCCCCGATAATTTTAGATAGCAGGCCAACAATATTGTACTGACGGTTGGAAAGGGAGTCCGTTCGTGGTGAGGTTGTCGAACCATGAATCGGCGGCCCTTCGACAAGCTCAGGGTGAGCGGAACACAATCATCAGTTCGAAGTTGTTCGACTACTGGGGCGGGTTGAGCATTCCGCTCATTTGGAGTCCTAGCGGGACTCCACCACCGGCCTCTCTTCTTCTGGGAGAGAAGTAACTGAGTCTGCCAGGTCCCCTCACCCTAACCCTCTCCCACCAGGGGAGAGGGGAAATGTTCAAATTTCCCCCAGTTTTGCGAAGGAGATTTCCCTTACCGTAATGGAGGCCTTCCTTTATTCGCGGGTCTCCATCGGCAGGCCCCGGAACTTGACCTCACCGACGCAGATGGGGCAACGCTGCTCGACGGCATGGCCCACGGCAGGCCAGAAATCCTCGGAAGTCATGCCACAGAGATATACGGGACTCACCTCTTCAATACCCAGGCTATCCACGTAGTGGACTTCCCCGCGCTTGTAAGGATTGGGCCACCACCAGGGAGTAAGCTGCTGGGCCAGGTTGTTGATGTGGTCCTTGTTATCATCCTGCCAGCCTTCCTCGGGCAGTTCGACCACCCACGAACGACCCTCTTCGCCGGTTTGGCGCCGGGCATTCAGCCGACCTTCGCGGATGTAGCGGCGGATTATGTCCTGGGAAACATTCAACCGCCGCGACGCTTCCTGAATAGTTACTTCTTCCAAACTTACCCCCAGTATCGCCGAGACTCTCCAAGTGCGAGGTTCCCACCTTCGCGGGAACGACGGGATTTGCCTGCACCATAATGCCTTTGAACTACAATCACACTAGCCGCCCCTGGCTCCAGCGGTCAAGGGGTCTTCCAGGGTATCGCCCAGGGAACCGCCGGGCGGCACCATGGGATAGAGGTTAACCGAAGGGTCAACCACAAACTCAATCAGGTAGGGGCCATCGTGGGCCTGGGCCTTGCGCAGGGCCGGCATCACATCCTCCTGATGGGCCACCCGCATGGCGGGGATGCTGTAGGCGCCGGCCAGTTCCACGAACTCGGGCCCGGGAATGGGCACCTCTTTCAGGTGGTTCTCGAAGAACATCTCCTGCCACTGGCGCACCATGCCGAGGTAGCCGTTGTTAATCAGGGCGATTTTGACCGGCAGCCGCTCCTGGGCGATGGTTGCCATCTCCTGGGAGGTCATCTGGATGCCGCCGTCCCCGGCGACGCTCCAGACCGGCGTGCCCGGCTTGCCCACCTGGGCGCCCATGGCAGCCGGCAGCTCGAACCCCATGGCTCCCAGCCCGCCGGAGGACACGAAGGTGTTGTAGCCGTTGAAGAAGAGGAACTGGGCCGCCCACATCTGGTGCTGGCCCACGCCCGTTACCACCACGGTATCGGGATTTTCCTGCAGCAACTCGTTCATTTCCGACATGACGTGCTGGGCGAGGAGAGTGTCGGTGCTGGGTATTGCCAGAGAGGGATGGTCCTTCTTGAGATCCTCAATATAACCCATCCACTCAGGGCGTTCTACCTTCTTGACCAGGGGCAGCAGGGCGGTCATTACAACCTTGGCATCGCCAACCAGGGGGACTTCCACCGGCACGTTGCGCCCAACCTGGCTGGGCTCGATGTCCAGGTGAATAATCCGGGCGTGGGGCGCAAAGGTGGAAGCCTTGCCGGTAACCCGGTCGTCAAAACGCATGCCAAGCCCCACAACGAGGTCGGCCTGGTCCACCACTATGTTGGACCAGTACATGCCGTGCATTCCCAACATCCCCAGGCTCAGGGGATGGTTGCGGGGAAAACTGCTGAGACCAAGCAAGGTGTTGATTACGGGAATCCCGGTCGCCTCGGCCAGGTCCATGAGCTCTTCCCAGGCGTGGGAGGCCAAAACGCCGTGGCCGGCGATCAGCACGGGGCGATCGGCTTCATTAATCAGCCGGGCCGCCTTTTCCAACCCGGCGACAGTGTCGTCGCAAAGAGGCTCGCGGGCCGGGCCAGGAATTTCCGGATATTCAAACTCGGCCAGTTCCAGTTGAACGTCCCTAGGCACGTCAATCAGCACGGGGCCGGGCCTGCCCTCCTGGGCAACCTGGAAGGCCTCCCGGATGGTGCGGGGAAGGTCGGCCGCGGACATTACCAGGTAGGTGCGCTTGGTACAAACCGAGGCAATGGAGCAGATGTCGCATTCCTGGAAGGCTTCGGAGCCCAGGGCAGTGCGGGCCACCTGGCCGGTGATGGCGACTATGGGCACGGAATCGGCCTTGGCGCCCATGAGGCCGGTGACCAGGTTGGTAGCGCCGGGGCCGGAGGTCGCGACGCAGACGCCAACCTTGCCGGTGACGCGGGAATAGCCGTCGGCGGCGTGGGAAGCCGACTGCTCGTGCCGCACCAGAATGTGACGGAGCTGGGGGTAGCCCCATAGTGCGTCGTAGAAGGGAAGAATGGCCCCGCCCGGATGCCCGAAGATAACATCCACTCCTTCCTGGAGCAGACTCTCACAGATGATTTCCGAACCTTTTAGTTGCACGACAGCCTCCAATACATTTGAGGAACCTTACGTCGATCTCCAGGTCCGAGGTTCCCGCCTTCGCGGGAACGACGGTAATGCGAAGGTTCCTTTGCCTTCTGCCGCCGAGAAAGGTATCGGGAAGGCTGTCCGTGGGGGAATAAAAAAAGCCCGTCCCACATAGGGACGGGATAAATTCATTCCCGCGGTACCACCCTATTTATCCGGCGAACCGGACCTCTCCAAGCAGGCACCAACATGCCCCGTCACGGATAACGAGCGACGAACCTCGGCCTGGCTTACTAGGCGACCACCCACCTGGAGTTAGAAAACGTCCGGGGGTGGATACCGTTCCGCTGGCAGCTCCGGAGGGATTTTCAACAGGGTTGGCGTACCTGCTCACACCGTACCAGGCTCGCTGAGCGCCGCGCTCCGCCTACTCGTCTCCATCATAGCCTTTAGCTTGTGAAAGTTAGCACAGGGTTAAATTGCCTGTCAACACCTTTTGGAAGAATTTCCAGACCAATTGGGTTCCGGTTGCTCAGGCATCGGGCACTTACGCATCGGTTTCTCGCGCACCAGAACCTGTAACAACATTTCGAGTGGGAAGCGATTCCCTGCGGAAGGGTCATGAATCTTCGGGCGATCACCCCCATCCTAACCTTCCCCCATCAAGGAGGAAGGGACTTATCAAAGTTTCGCCAGGGAGTTCGTTTAATTGCCCCGTCGCTCCGGTGGAAGCAGTCCGCCGAGGCGGATTCCGCCCCAACGTCGGCTTAGAGCCGTATGTAATCGGCTATTCTAAAGGACAATTACCTGATGAAATGTCATACAGGGCCCTACGGCATATCTCAGGATGAACTCCGCGAAGGATCTAAAATCGCAGGGAGTAAAGGTATTGCCTTGCTGAGGGTCGTCATAGGGGAACCATTTTAGATTCTTCACTCCGTTCAGAATGACATACTAACTGAGCAAGGTATTTTGCAAATTCATACCCCTCTGAGCCCCCAATGGGGGAAGGACTTTGAAATGGCTTCCAGTTACTTAAGCTCCAAGTCCGTACCCTGCGCCCGAGGGCCAGACGAGGACTCTGAACTATCCGGGAACCGGTAGAGTCTCGGACGAGAAAAACAGGTTGGGATTGAGACTGTCCACGGCAATACTGTCCAGGCTAATCCTGGAGGCGGTGGACCCCGGGACCGGCGGCGGTGGACGTTCCGGAGGCGGGACCTCCGGGGGCTGATCGGGAGAGGACCGGGAAGCGGATGGAGCAAGGGACTCTGGCGGACAACCAGTATGGTCACCGACAGCGGCGTTGACCAGCCCGCGATGCCGGAGTCCGGGGCAATCGACCGAATCGCAGATCTCGAAGCAAGTGGGACCGTACTCATTCTTGCAAATGTTGTACTCCGCAGGGAACGGGGACGGCGCGGAAGAGGCTTCTGCCTCCCGGGTAACTGGGGCATCGCGGTCCGGGCGGGGCGGGGACAGGCGTTCATCCCGATGCCATTTGCCGTCGATGCCCCGGTAATAGATGCCGTCCGGATCATGGCGGCGAGGGTTTTCGTCGTCTTCCGCCTCAGCTTCGTCTTCAGCGCCTGGGGTGTCGAAGCCTCGGCGCAGGAGTTCTTTGGCGGCGGCCAGCCGGTGGTGGGGCTTGAAGTCGGGGAGATTGCCCTGCATGACGTCCACCAGGAAGCGGACGGCGACGCGGCCGTTGTCAGTTTCCTCGCATACCAGGGCGGCGAGGTTTTGGTGGAGGCGTCCTTCGACAGGCTCAGGACGAGCGGTGGCTGACCGCGGGGTGGACCGAGGGTTGGCGGCGATGAAGGACTGGGCCGGAGCGAAGCCGAGGTTGAAGAGTTGGCGGGCGGCGTCCAGGCGATGGCAGGGCCTGGCAGATGCCAGATCGCCCTGCATGAGGTTGACGAGGAAGCGGACAATGAGCCGGCCGTTGTCGGTCTCCTCGCGGACGATGTCGGCGAGGGACTGTCCTTCGACAGGCTCAGGATGAGCGGGTTGTTGGACAGGGTCAGAGATGGCGAGTCCTTCGACAAGCTCAGGACGAGCGGATTGAGAAGCTGTTACGAACATTTGTTTTAGTTTAGAGGTTGGGGGGTGGGGGTGTCAAGGGGGGCGTGAGGCAGAGGCAGGGCTATCGCATGGATGGATTGGCGAACTGGAGGAGCAAGGTTGTCAGGAAA
>VXOH01000038.1 GCA_009840135.1 Chloroflexota bacterium
CCAATGCAGGTGGGTTTGAGGGCGGAACAGGGCAGCCACAAGGGCTGCCCCTACCTTGTCGGCACCCTAACCGCCTGAAGCGGAACGCTACCGCAATAGCGGGGTTCCTTGTACTTAACCACGGACTTCCACTATGCTGAGACGCCAAGAGGGCCGCCAAAATTTGACCGATTGTGAGACGGCAACATGAACATTGGATTGAGCATTCCCCGCCTGCCCGATGCAGAAGGCATTCGACGCTTCTCCCAGCGGGCAGAGGAGCTTGGGTTTGAATCCGTTTTGAGCGGCGACCATATTCTCCTGCCCACGGCGGGCACCAACCAGTATCCCTACACGGCTGACGGTTCCTTTCAGCGACCGGTGGATGAGCCCTTTTTGGAGACCATGACGACGCTGGGATTCATTGCCGCCTGTACGCACACCATCAAGTTGGGAAGTACAGTGATAATACTCCCTTACCGCAATCCCGTGGTCCAGGCCAAAATGTTTGCCTCCCTGGATGTGTTAACCAACGGCAGGATGATTTGCGGCGTGGGCGTGGGCTGGCTGGAGAAGGAGTTCGACACCCTGGGAGCCCCGTACTCTGAGAGGGGGGCCATGAGCGACGAATACCTGGAGATATTCAAGTGCCTGTGGACCCAGGCCGATCCGGAATATCACGGCAAATACTTTGACATCGAGGGTATCCAGTTCAATCCCAAGCCGGTTCAGCAGCCCCATATTCCCATCTGGGTGGGCGGCCACAGCCGGGCGGCCCTGCGCCGGACGGCCAGGTACGGGGACTGCTGGCATACCACACGCCAGACTCCCGACTTTGTTGCCGAAAATCTGCCGTATCTCAGGGAGCAGACGGAGAGGGCCGGGCGCGACCCCGCAGCGATATCCATCTCGTTGAAGCGCAGCCTTCATTTTACGGACCTGGGGGACAACGAAGGCCGCTCCATTCGGACCGGAGGGGTAGTTATAGCCTCCACCCAGGAGGTCATTGACGACGTTTACTATTGCCGGGAACTGGGCATAGACCAACTTACCTACGACTTTCGGGTCGAAGGCATAGACGCCTGCATCCGGGTGATGGAACACCTGGCGTCTGAAGTTCTGCCGGTTGCGCAGAGGCTGGGGTGAATTCCGGGTACCGCTAATCGAGTACCGGCAATGCGGTTCTGGCAGGGTATTCTCCTTTCAGAGGGCCCTGGAAGTTACAGGCCGTTGGCCTTGAACACTTTGGCCCGTTCAATCAGGGCGGTGGCGTTTCGTTGCATACTGGCAATCTGGTCAGCGCTGACCTGCCTTTTGATGGAGCCCGGGACTCCCGTTACAAAGGAACGGTCGGGCACGTCGGTGCCAGACAAGACAACCGAGTTGGCGGCGATGAGGCACTCTTTCCCGATGCTGGCGCGGTTCAGGAAAGTACAGTTGTTGCCCAGCAGCGAGCCGGTACCAATTCGGATTCCGTGGACTACCACACAGTGGCCGACGGTTACGTTGTCTTCGATTACGAGGTTGCCGCTGTGGACCACCGCGCCTTCCTGGATATTTACGTTGTTTCCGATTACCACCTTTTCTTCCCCATCAGCCCGGATGGTTACGCCGGGCCAGACGCTGCTGTTTTCTCCGATTTCCACGTCGCCTACCACATAGGCAAACTCACTGACCCAGGCTGATTCCGCTATTCTCGGTGTCTTGTCTCCCAGGCTTCGTATC
The DNA here is from genome assembly GCA_009840135.1 of Chloroflexota bacterium. Taxonomy (GTDB): domain Bacteria; phylum Chloroflexota; class Dehalococcoidia; order Lucifugimonadales; family UBA3495; genus Bin22. Next base: position 1,705 of record VXOH01000038.1, read on the forward strand.
AAATTCTCCTCCTTGCCGGTTGGTTGTCCCGCGCTGCGTAGGCCTGCCCTCTGAACGGGACCCGGCCGGCGGTCGGCAAGTCCGAATTATACCGTAACCGGCCATGAAAAAAGGGAGGGTGAGATGCCACCCTCCCTGGTTTTCGAAAGCGCCGGCCGCGGCCTGTTTACCGGACTGCTCGCATGGCCTGGCGGGCCGACATATCCATTTCCCGGTCCCGAATCGCCCGACGCTTGTCGTACTGGCGTTTGCCCCGGGCCAGGCCCAGTTCCACCTTGGCGACGTGGTTGCGAATGTAGATGCGCAATGCCACCAAGGTCAGGCCCTTTTGAGCAACTTCTGCCGCGAGGCGCGTAATTTCGTCCCGGTGCATCAGCAGTTTTCGGGGGCGCCTGGGGTCGTGGTTGAAGATGCTGGCCGGATCATACTGGGCTATGTGGCAGTTCAGCAGCCAAAGCTCGCCTTCCATGGAGCGGGCATAGGCATCCCGCAGGTCCACCTTACCGGCCCGTACCGACTTGATCTCGGTACCGGTCAGCACCAGTCCGGCTTCGTAGCGGTCCAGGATTTCGTAGTTGAAGAAGGCCTGGCGATTGCTGGCGATTACCCGGTTGTTGGGTTGTTCCTTTGTTGCGGTTTTCTTCTTTCTGCCTGGCATGTTGGTGTTTCCCGGTGGCCCCGTCACGGGCCAATGAAAGTTGTCAAATTCACCGTCATTCCTGCATCTGCAGTAACCTTGACTTCAGTCTGCGAGGTTCCTGCCTACGCAGGAACGACGGTTAATCCCCAGCCTATCAAAACAAGTCTTTGGGACCGCTAGTATTGCTGACCGCCGCTTCCCTGGGTTTGCTGGTTAAGCAGTTCGATGGCTTTTTCCAGCTGCTGGTCAGTTTCGGACTCGGGCAATTGGTCTATCTGCACCAACGGCGCTACTCCCGATCCCTCTATCAGCGTCCCATTGGGCGTGTACCAGCGGGCAATGGTGTAGAAGATTCCCGACCCGTCGGACAGGCGGTGCCTGGTGTTGACGCTTCCCTTGCCGAAGGTGGTCTCCCCGATAACGGGCGCACGCTGGTGGTCGAGGATGGCCCCGGCGAACACTTCGCTGGCGCTGGCGCTGTACTGGTTTACCAGGACTACCATGGGAATGTCCTGCCCGCCCCCACCCGACGTAACCTCCCATTCCCTGCGATTGCCCTGGCCGTCCAGTTCATAAGTAACCAGCCCATCTTCGAGGAACTGGCTGGTGACGTCTACCACTTCCCCCAGCAGCCCGCCGGGGTTGTACCGCAGGTCAACGACCAACCCTCGGCCGCCGGAGCTGCGGAATTGCCGCAAGGCCTCGCCAACACCGTCGTTGGTGTTGGAGGCGAAACTGGTAATCTGGAGATGCCCGACGCCGTCGGCAAGCATCCTGAAGCGTACGGTTTCCAGCGGGATGACGCCCCTGGTTATGGGAATCAGCACCGGTTCGGTCTCGTCGGCATGCCTTACCAGCAGTTGAACGGTAGTGCCTCTCTCACCCCGTATCCTGGACACGGCTTCCTGGAGGCTCAGGTCCTCGATGCTTTCACCGTCCACCGCCAGAATCACGTCTCCGGGAAGGATTCCCGCCTTTTCCGCCGGGGTATCGGGCAGGGGGGCGATGACGGTAAGGAGATTGTCGCGAATGCCGACCTGGGCGCCGATGCCTTCGAATACACCCTGAATCTTGGATTCTTCCTCCTCGAAACGCTCCCGGTCCAGGAACGAGGCGTAGGGGTCATCGAGGGCGTCGAGCATACCCCGCATGGCGCCATTGCTCAGGGCCGTGGCGTCAAGGGTGCGGCGGTCTATGTGGTCCTGCTCCAGCAACTCCCAGGCTTCCGCCAGGCGGTCAAACTCCGGGGGCAGCCGGGCAGGGGAAGTGGCGACTTCCTCCGGGGCAAGCAGGGTGCTTTCCAGTCCGTAGTTGACCGCAATTGCCAGGGCCGCGCCCACCGCCATTACCAAGAGGTACGTTCCGAATAATCTCAGTTTGTTCAAAGCACTACAGTCCCGACAAGTGCGTCAACTGGAGTCAACTGGAATTGATAGTGTTCGCTGGTAAAGAAAGCCCGTTTCAATTCTAGCATAAGCCGTATTTGATCCCTCCATGGGATGCCTGTCTCACAGGGCAATGGCGTCTTAGTGTGGCTGTAGGCGCAAGGTGAAAGTCACGTCGTCCTGAGATTGCCGAAGGACCCGAAGACTGTCCTCTCAACCCGGTTAAGGGTCCGAAAGCCTGCTTGCAGGAGGGAGTTTAGATCCTTCGTTTCACTCAGGATGACAGTCGTGAGGGCTGAGGATGACAGTCGTGGGGGCTGAGGATGACAGTCGTGGGGGCTGAGGATGACAGTCGTGGGGGCTGAGGATGACAGTCGTGGGGGCTCAGGATCACATTGACTTAAGACGCGAATGCCCTGCCCTGTCTTAAACGTTTCACCGCCGTATAGGTGGTAGGTGGACCCGGAGGGGATTGCCCGGCGTCGGGGGCGATGCCCATGGGCAGGGTTCCAATTCAGGTGGGCTTTGGGGGCGGAACAGGGCAGCCACAAGGGCTGCCCCTACCATGTCGGCCCCCAAAACCACCTAAAGCGGAACGCTACCTGCCTCTGGGGCAAATTGACACTCGAAAAATGCAACTGATAGCATTACCGCCAATACGCTGAAGGTGAATGAATTGCCAGGAATAGTTTCCCACGGCGCCTACGTGCCCCGGTACCGTCTCGGACCGGAGACTTCAGGGTGGCCGGTCCCTTTCCAGAGGGCTGTGGCCAATTTCGATGAGGACAGCATTACCATGGCGGTTGCGGCCGGCCAGGACTGCCTCAGGGGCCACGACCGTGAGCAAATTGACGGGCTGCTGTTCGCCAGTTCCACCTCTCCCTACGCCGAGAAGCAGGGAGCGGCCATTATCGCGACGGCCCTGGACCTGCGCCGGGACATTTTCACCGCGGACATAACCGACGTTCTGCGGTCAGGGACGGCAGCGTTGAAGGCGGCCCTTGATTCGGTGGCGGCCGGCTCTGCAGGCCGGGTGCTGGTGGTGGCAGCCGACACCCGTCAGGGGCCGCCCCGCAGCGACACGGAAAGAAATTCCGGGGACGGAGCCGCCGCGTTTCTGATTGGCGGGGATGACGTTATGGCGGAAGCAATTGGCTCCCATTCCCTGTCAGTCAACATGCTGGACAACTGGAGGTCGGCGGGCGATTCCTTTGTCCGGTCGTGGGAGGACCGGTTCGCCATAGAGGAAGGTCTGGAAAGAATACTTCCGGAAGCGGTACAGGGCTTCTGCCAGAAATATGGCATGAATCCTGACTCCTTTGACAGGGTAGCCTGCTTCGCCCCTGACGCCCGGCGGCACGGACGGCTGGTCCGCCAGATGGGGTTTGCGCCGGAACAGGTCCAGGAACCATATTTTGGCCGGATGGGAAATACGGGGGCGGCATTCCCCCTGATGCTGCTGTCTGGAGCCCTGGATGAACTCGAACCGAACAAGAACATCCTGGTTGTTTCCTACGGCGACGGCAGCGACGTTATGGCCTTTCGGACCACGGAGCTGGTCGAGGCTGCGAGCATGGGAAAGGGCGGCCTTAATCGGCATCTGGATACGGGGACGGTCCTGGACAGTTACGAGACCTACGCCAAGTGGCGGGATATCTGGACCACCGATGAAGCGGCGCGGCGGCCCGCCCCGTCATCTCCATCCGTCGCCGCCCTCTGGAGGGAGAGCGACAAGAACATGAGGCTGCACGCCGGCAAATGCGTTTCCTGCGGTTACGTTCAATATCCCCAGCAACGGGTATGCGTCAACTGCCAGCGCCGGGAGGAGAGCAACCCGGTGCGGTTGTCCGAACAACCGGCGGAGGTCTTTACATATTCCATGGACTACATTGCCGGGGCGGTTGATACCCCCCTGGTGGTGAGCGTTGTTGACTTCCATTGCGGAGGGCGCATGCTGTGCATGATGACCGACCGGGAGTTGGAAGAGGTCCACGTAGGAATGCCGGTGACCATGAGCTTTCGCAAGCTCCGGGTGGTAAACGGGATACACAACTACTACTGGAAGGCTATTCCCAGGCGTTTCGAGAGTGAAGCGTCCCTGGGCTGAGGTGGAGGAGCGACATGAGCGGCATCAAGGACCGGGTTGCCATTATCGGTATGGGCTGCACCAAGTTCGGCGAGCGCTGGGATTCGAGCGCCGCAGACCTGATGGTGGAGGCGGCCTACGAGGCTTATGAGGATGCGGGAATTGAGCCCAAGGACGTGCAGGCGGCCTGGCTGGGGACGGTCAGCAGTTTCCGCACAGGCCAGCCCCTGGCGGAGGCCCTGAAGCTGGACTACATACCGATCACCAGGGTGGAAAACGCCTGCGCCACGGCCACCGATGCCTTCCGCAACGCCGCTTATGCCGTCGCCGCCGGAATATACGACATTGTCCTGGCCGTGGGGGTGGAAAAGCTGAAGGACTCCGGGTTTTCGGGCCTGGCCGTGCCCGAGGCCCCGGGCTCGGATGTTTCGCCGCCCACGCCGCCGCCTTCCCAGTTTGCCATGGCGGCCACCCGCTATTTTCACCAGTACGGCATTCCCTACGAGGAGGGCAAGCGCACCCTGGCCCGGATTGCCGCGAAGAACCACCATAACGGTACCCTGAATCCGAGGGCCCATTTCCAACAGGAGATAAGCACGGACCAGGTGGTCAACGCCCCGATGATCGCCTGGCCCCTTGGCCTTTTTGACTGCTGCGGGGTCAGCGACGGGGCGGCAGCGGCAATAATAACCACGCCGGAAATAGCCCGGAGTTTTCGCCAGGACTACGTGCTGGTGAAGGCGTTGTCCCTGTCCGTGGGCGCCTTCGGGGCCATTCGCAGCGATTGGGACTTTACCCACTTCCCTGAGACCGTTCGGGCCAGCCAGGCTGCCTACCAGGAGGCGGGGATTTCCAACGCCAGGGATGAGCTGGACATGGCCATGGTCCACGACTGCTTTACCATCACCGAGCTGATCATTTATGAAGACCTGGGATTCAGCCCTCGGGGCCGCGCCAGCGAGGATGTGGAGTCCGGGGCCTTCACGCTGGAAGGGGACTTGCCGGTGAATACGGACGGGGGGCTGAAGTGCTTCGGCCACCCCATTGGGGCCAGCGGCATCCGAATGATTTACGAAGTTTACAAGCAGCTTCAGGGCAAAGCTGAAGCCCGGCAACTGCAAAAGGCGGACCTGGGACTGACGCACAACCTGGGCGGCAGGCCCGGTTCGTTTACCTGCTCCGTGGCGGTATTCGGCGCGGCCCCTTAGCGCCAGACGGAGGGGGCCTGGGCATGTATATTCCAGGCGTCGATTATCCGGCATGGGTCACGGCCTTGCGCCTGTTAATGTTCGTGGTCATGCTTTTCGCTTTTGCGGCAACCCTGCCTATGGTGACCGGGCTGGTTTGCGGATGGCGAATGCGGGCCATTTCCATTGGCAGGGGTTTTGCGGTCGGCGTTATTGTGGGAGTCGCCGCGTTCCTGCTGAGCGTGGCAGCGATATTGGTCCAGGCGCCCTCCCTCGCAGTTGCGTTATTGCCCGTCTCGGCAGCGGTTGCCTGGCTGCTGTGCCGGCGGGAGAACCGGCGCAAGAGTTAAAGGACCGGGTGACCATCAAACCCCGAAAAACCAGGAAAACCAAGCCTTGACTTAACAAAAACGAAGCTGATATAAAAATCTACGGAACTTGGGAAAATGTGATGTGAGGCGGTGTTCCTTGTTTTACGGGTATAGCCCGACCTACTTTCTGGTCCTATTTCTTGTAGTCCTTTATTTCTTCCGAAACGGTACATTCAGGGTCTTACGCAGCGGGTTGATGGAATCGCCATCTTCCCCCGTTCTCGGACTTTTTCAGCGTTTCTCCCGTGCCATTATTCTCTTCTAGTTGAACCACAGCAGGTCTCATGCAGGAAGCCGATACCATTCAGGTCTTGGGCCGCGGCACCAGCGTAGATTTCACCATTGACGATGCCGTTCCCTTCGAGATTGCGGAACGGAGCCTTCGGGAATACCTGGAAGTTTGCCGAGGGCTTTATTCCAGTGGCACGGTATCGGTCAACGTGGGCCGGCGCATATTGGCGCCGGACCAGCTCTCCGCCATCAAGGGGATACTGGACAGCGAAACGGGCCTCACGGTGTCCAGTTACTGGTGCGCACCGGAGATTCTGCAAAGCGCACTCTTCAGCAGGCCAGCGGCCCCCACCCTGTTGCCCCATCAATCGCAGGAGGCTGTGCATCCCCCGCCTGACACCGAAACTGCCTACCTGGCTGCCTGTCCCGAAGGGTTGGCAGTGCGGGAAGCGGCGGAAGGCCGACAACTGTCTTTCGACTTCACTGGCAGCCACCCGCAACCCGTAACGCATGATGTTTCACATGCTGCGCCGGATCTCCTGCCGGGTGAATCGAAAAGCGTGGAAATGGCTGAAACTGGCGCCGGCGACAGCGGCATGTCCGCCGAACCACGTTTTTCCGAGGATGGCCTGGTCGTGGAGGGGCAAACAGCCGTAATCGAAGGCTTGCCCGAACCCACCGGCCACGAATCTGTCCACGAGGATTCCCAGGAATACACCCGTGAAACGATCCCGGCAGATTCTTTTGAGATACCAGGGGAGGTTCTGCCCTCCCACGCACCCTATAGATTTGTGCCCTACGTCGAAAATGGGGTGAGGGCTTTCGGCGAGGACATGGCCACAGGCCAGGTAGTCCATCGCGAAACAGAGGGGGATGCCGGCGCGGCATCGGATGACCCTGAAGAACTTATTGAAGGATCTCCCCGGGAGCCCCGCCGGGGAAATGCAGCTCTGATTATCAAGAACACGTGCCGTTCCGGAGAGGTAATCAGGTATCCAGGGGACGTTGTCGTATTCGGCGACGTAAATCCAGGTGCCGTGATAGTTGCCGACGGAGATATTATCGTTTTGGGCGCCCTGCGGGGGATGGCCCAGGCCGGGGCGGGAGACGACCCCAAGGCTACAATTCTTGCTTTGAACCTGGAATCGCAACGGCTGCAAATTGGACAGCATGCGGGTGAGGCCCCCCGAGACTTAAAGCGCCACCGGCACGGCAATCGCAACCCCGGGCCCCAGATAGCATACCTGCGAAGAGGCTCGGTTTTTGTCGCTCCCTTCGCGCGCCGGCTTGAACAATACCAGGGAGGAATACTGTATGAAGGGTAAGACCATTGTCATCACCTCGGGCAAAGGGGGGGTAGGCAAAACCACCACCACCGCCAACATTGGCGCGGGTCTTGCCCTCCGAGGTCACAAGGTGGTGGTTATTGACACCGACATAGGCCTTAGAAATCTTGACGTCGTGATGGGCCTGGAGAACCGCATTGTTTACGACCTGGTGGATGCCATCGAAGGCAGGTGCAAGCTGCACCAGGCCATGATTCGCGACAAGCAACTCCCTGAGCTCTTCCTGATTGCGGCGGCCCAGACACGGGACAAGAACTGCATCAATCCCGAACAACTTACCGACCTTTGCCGGCGGCTGGAGGAGGAGTTTGATTACATAATCGTTGACTGTCCGGCAGGTATCGAGCAGGGCTTCCGAAACGCCATCGGTCCGGCGCAGGAAGCCATAGTCGTAACCACGCCGGAGGTGTCGGCCATCAGGGACGCCGACCGGGTAATCGGACTGCTGGAAGCTTCCGAGCTTTACCGGCCAAAACTCATAATCAACAGGGTCCGGCCCGGCATGGTGAAACGGGGCGATATGCTGGACAAGGATGACATCGTCGAGTTGCTGGCGGTGGACATACTGGGAATGGTTCCTGCCGACGACCGGCTCATTACGGCCACCAACCAGGGAATACCGGTAATACATGACAAGCGGGCTCCTTCGGGTATGGCGTTTTCGCGCATCACCGCCCGCATAGATGGCGAGGATATCCCGTTAATGGACCTGGAGCCCAAGACCGGACTCATGAACAAGGTCCGCTTTCTGATGGGAATTGACCGGAGTGAGTACACTCATGCTTAGCAAGCTGAGACGGCCAAGGAGCCGAACCGACAGAAGAGACAATCCGGATGCAACGAAGAGCATTGCCCGAGACCGCCTTCAAAGCGCCATCAGTCGGGACCGGCATGACCTGTTGGGGCCGGACGTCGTGGAGGCGCTGAAGCGGGACATGCTGGCCGCCATTTCCCGCCACCTCGAAATCAGCGAGGACTTTAATGAGCTTGAGGTCCGCCGCCTGGACCAATCCCTGTACCTAGTGGCGAGCATACGCATCCAGGGGATTCCCCGGCTGGCGCGCGCCCGTTAACCACACTGGGAGGAAGATTCTGAATCGCCCCATCCGACCACGTTCTCACAAGCGCATGGACGACTGCGAAGGGACTTGCGGGGGTTCCACCAAGCTCCCGCTGCCAACGCCCCGATTGATTTCAGAACTGGTCCGGCCTGAAAGGAACGGAGAGATACCCTGGTCCAAACCAGGACTGCGAATGGCGGTACGGTAATTCACCTCTTATTGATTTTTTCGTAACAAATTGGGCAAGGCATAGACCCTTCTCGGCAGATTCGCCCTCGGCTTTCCCTATCTCCTGCGCAGGTATATAATGCCGGAAAACCAGGGCGGGGAAGCTTCCGGGCGTATTTCAGGACTCCCGATTGCTGCTGGCAGATTGGTTGGCCCTGCTATGAAGGTTCCTCCCTCCTCGATGCTTTAGTGGCGGTCCCGTCCAGCAAGGGCGGGCCGCACTTGTCAACCCACCGGAGCGCTAATTTGGCAAACAGCCTCGGCCAAGCCCTTTCTACTCCCTTTAACCGGTTTCTGCTGGCGCTGGAACACAAGGACTTCCTGACCCTGTGGACTGCCAACCTGTGCGCCGGTTCCGCAGCCTGGGCCCTGATTGTTTCCAGGGCGGTGCTGGCCGACGAATACACCGAGCTTTACCTGTGGGTGGGCGTAGTAACCTTCGCGGCCATGATTCCCCGGGTTTTCTCGACGGTGATAACAGGCTTCCTGGCGGACCGGTTTAATCGCCAGACCGTGCTCCAATGGACCTATACCCTCAACCTGGCCCACAACCTGGTGCTGGCCGCCCTGGTGATGCTGGGGGTAGTCAACATCTGGATTCTGGTGGTTCTGTCCCTGTTCAATGGGACTCTCCGGTCTGCCCAGATGACCACGACCCAATCCCTCGTGCCCAACCTGGTGCCGCGGGAATTGCTGCCCAACGCCGTGGCGCTGAACGAAGCTACCCAGCAGGGCTCCCGTTTCGTTGGCGGACTGGTGGCGTGGCTGGTGGCCAACTACTATGGAATTGAACCGGTATTCTGGGCCTGTTCGCTCCTGTATGCCATTGGCCTGGTCCAGGTCGCCCGCATAGCAACCCGTTCCACCGGGGTGATGGATGCCCGCCGGGGCTTTCTGGGCAACCTGGTCAGCGGTTTCAGCTACGTATACTCCCGGCCACCGGTGCTGGCCATGATCCTGATCGTGCTGGGTCATTGCTCGCTGACCATGTCCTACGAGGCGCTGCTGCCGGTAATCGCGCAGGAGAAACTGGCCGCCGGCGAAGAGGGCGCCGGATTCCTGATAATGGGCGTCGGTTTCGGCGCGTTGATAACTGCCGTGTGGCTGGCCGGCGTCCAGGGAGACCGGACCAGGGGGATGCTGTTCCTCATTTTTGGCATTACCAGCGGGCTGGGCCCGATAATTCTTGCGATTTCATCGGATCCCTGGATTTCTCTTGCCGCAACTATCGCCATGGGAATGAACCAGGGTGGGTTCATGACCATCACCCATACCGTAATTCAAACCATCGTGGACGATTCGGTACGGGGTCGGGTCTCCGGCGTCTATTCCTTCCATGTGGGCGGAAGCATGGCCCTGGCAAATGCGGCCAATGCCGGGTTGGTGGACGTATCTTTCCTGAACGCGCCCCTGGTGCTGTCAGTGGGCGGAGCCGCATTTGTGGTGGCAATGTTCCTGAGCCTGACCAACAAACCCCTTCGTACCATCTACTTCCCCCGGCCAGCCGTAGCCGCCGCAGCCTAGATTGCCGGAAGGATAGAAACTCGGCTCCCGCACACGCCGTTTCGGGCCAGGCCGTTGCTTCCGTCCGTAGCGCAGCGGTTTGTGATGCATCGGCCCCACATGTGAGGCTGCGATTCTCCCCTAATTTTCTCATGTAATTTTCCTATTATCTGGTTCGTTATCGGCCTTACGAATGATAGAATCGAACCCGGAATATTCCCGCTGGGCAGGTTTTGATTGCACCTTAGGAGAGTGTAGCTGTGACGGAATACCTGGCACGTGTCAGCGCCCGAAGGCCGCTGGTTGTCATCTTGTTGTGGGTCCTGCTGGTTGTTGGCGGTCTGGGCATCTCCGGGGCTTTCCTCGACAGCGCAACAACTACGGAGTTCCGGTTGGCCGGCAGGTACGAATCTGAACAGGCGGCGGCGTTGCTGGAGGAACGGCTGCGCGGACCCCAGAAATCCGCGGAGATAGTAATTGTCCAGTCAGAAACCCTGACCGTGGAAGACGAGGCCTTTGAAGCCAAGGTAAAGGCCCTCCACGCGGAGATTTCCGCGCTGAAGCCGGAGATCGTATCCGGCGGCCTGGACGACAGGAATATTCTCGACTCTCCCTTTTCCCATTACTACCAGGTAGCCGAAGCCGGCCCGTTGCTCCCCCAGGAGCAGAGCCAGCAGCTCTTACCCCTGCTGGTGTCGGTCAAGCGCAATACGGTAATGATGCACTACACGCTGGCGGGCACCACCGAAGAGGCCACGTCCACAGTTGCCGAACTGGTACACATAGTGGAAGAGGCCAACCGCGATCCCGATTTCCTGGTCCTCATTGGAGGCACCGCCAGCGTCGCCCACGAGCAGAACGAACTGGCGGAACAGGACCTCCAGAAGGGAGAGCGGTTCGGTGTCCCGGTTGCGTTGCTGGTCCTGCTGGTGCTGTTCGGCGCCGTGGTAGCGACCCTCATACCGTTGGGACTGTCCCTGGTGTCCATAGTAGTTGCCCTGGCATTCGTGGCCCTGATCGGGCAGCAGTTCCAGTTGGTGTTCTTCGTTACCATCATGGTGGTGATGATCGGCCTGGCCGTAGGAATTGACTACTCGCTGCTGATAGTGCTCCGGTTTAAGGAAGAGCTGGGGAAGGGGCATTCAACCAGGGTTGCCGTGGCGAGGACGGGTAACACGGCGGGCAGGACGGTGCTGTTCAGCGGGGTAACCGTGGTGCTGGCGCTGCTGGGCCTGTTTATCGTGCCGGCCTCTTTCTACCAGTCCCTGGCGCTGGGGGCCATCCTGGTGGTGCTTACCACCCTGGCGGCTACGCTCACGCTGTTGCCGGCGGTGCTGGCGCTGCTGGGGCCCAGGGTCAACCTGCTGACCATACCGGGGCTCTCCAGGTTCGCGTTAAAAGGAGCGGACACTTCCGAGGGCGGTTTCTGGGACCTCATTACCAGAGTGGTTACGTGGCAGCCGGTGCTCAGTCTGCTGGTGGTCGCCGTTCCGATGATCGCCCTTTCCTACTTTTATCTGGACATTCGCACCGGGCTGAACGACGTCAACACCTTCCCCGACAAGGCCGAGACCAAGCAGGCCTTCATTGTGATGGAGGAGGAGTTTTCCTTCGGGTCGGTTACCCCCGCGGGATTCCTGAGCCCGGCGGAGATCGTCATTTCCGGCGACATCAGGGACCCGGCGGTGCAGGAAGCGGTAGAGAAGCTGCAGGCGTCCCTGGCCCAGGACTTTACCTTTCCCCTGCCCCCTCAGCCAATGGTCGTCAACGATGCCGGTGATCTGGCCCTGCTGACCCTGCCCTTCCCGGGCAAGTCCACCAGCCCCGAGGCGGCCGACGATTTGCAGCTACTGCGGGACCGGCACATTACTCCGGCATTCCAGGGCGCGCCGGTAGAGGTCTATGTTGGGGGGCTGACCGCCGAGGTTGCCGATTTCTACGGCATCGTTCGCGTATATACGCCTATAGTTTTTGTTTTTGTGCTGGGTCTCAGCTTCCTGATATTGATGATGGTCTTCCGGTCAATCGTGATTCCTCTCAAGGCCATCATAATGAATCTCCTGTCGGTGGGAGCAACCTATGGCTTGCTGGTGCTGGTCTTTCAGAAGGGCATAGGCGCAGGTCTGTTTGGATTCCAGCAGGCGGACGTGATTGACGCCTGGCTGCCCCTGTTCCTCTTTACCATCCTGTTTGGTCTTTCCATGGACTATCACGTATTCCTGCTCAGCCGCATTCGCGAAAGGTACGACGAGTCGGGAAACAATACCGAATCGGTGGCCTACGGCTTGCGTTCCACCGCCGGCCTGATCACCGGGGCTGCCCTGATCATGGTGGTGGTATTCGGGGCCTTTGCCTCCGGCGAGACCGTCATCAACCAGGTCATGGGATTCGGGTTGGCCATAGCGGTCTTCCTGGACGCCACGCTGGTCCGGTCGGTGCTGGTGCCGGCGAGCATGGAGGTGCTGGGCCGGGGCAACTGGTACCTGCCGCCCTTCCTGCGCTGGCTGCCCGACCTGCGGGTGGAGGCGGTGGAAGAGGACTAGGCCGGGCCACCAATCAGGGTGGGCGCCGGGCTGGGAAGCATAGCTGAAGCGGCCGCTCCTGGGCGGGACGGAGCGAGGCAGGTCGGGGCGTAATAGCCGGCAAAATTCGATTCACGTTTCAGGCTGACTGTCCGGACAGGCAACAAGTTCCGAGCCTCAGCAAGGGTCAAACGCGTTTGGTCAGGAGGAAACATTGACCACTATGAAGTCCGAGCTGGAGCGCTACCTGGAAGCCACACCCATGTCCCGGGAAAAGTGGGAAGAGGCCTGCAACTATCTGCCCGGCGGCGACAGCAGGAATTCCATTTTCTGGAAGCCCTACCCTATATTTATTACCGACGCCTCGGGGAGCCGGGTGATGGATGCGGATGGGGTCCAGCGAATTGACTTCATCAACACCATGACAACCATGATCCTGGGGCACGGTCCCGCGCCGGTGATGGACGCAGTGCGGCGGCAGCTGGACCGGGGTATCGGGTTCAATGCTCCCAACGAGCGGCAGGTGGACCTGGCCCGCATTCTATGTGAGCGGATTCCCAGCTTTGACCTGGTGCGGTTTACCAATTCGGGCACCGAGGCGACCCTTAACACCCTGAGGGCAGCCCGAGCCTTTACCGGACGGACCCGGTTCGCCAAAGTGGAGGGCGGGTATCATGGGACGCACGACGGGGTGACGGTGAGCGTGCGGGTGGACCCCACGCTGGCCGGCGACCCCAATGCCCCGGTTCCAGTGCCCGCCAGCGCGGGCCTGGTGCCTGGGGTAACCGAGCAGGTCACCGTCATTCCCTTCAACGACGTTCCCACCGCCAGGAGGATTCTTGAGGACAACGCCGAAGACCTGGCGGCCATCATCATAGAGCCGGTTATGGGCTCGGTGGGCATGGTGCCGGCCCAGATGGAATACCTGACCATGCTGCGGGATTTTGCAACCAGCAACAACTCGGTGCTGATTTTTGACGAGGTAATCAGCTTCAGAGTGGCCCCGGGAGGCTCCCAGGAATACTACGGCGTAACCCCGGACATGACGGCGCTGGGCAAAATAATCGGCGGCGGGCTTCCCGTGGGGGCCTTCGGCGGGCGCCGCGACATAATGGAACTCTACGATCCGGTTTCCGGTCCCACGGTTTCCCATGCGGGCACGTTCAACGCCAACCCGCTTACCATGCTGGCCGGCACGGTGACCATGCAGCAGCTGACCCCGGAGGTTTACCGGAGGCTTGCCGAACTGACCGAGAATTTACGGCAAGGTATCAGGGAGGTCTGCGCAGAGCTGGAAACTCCGACCCAAGTCACCGGGGTCGGTTCCCTTTTCGGCATTCATTTTACCGATGGCCCGATTCACAACTATCGAGACATTGCCGCCGGCAACCAGGACCTGCGCGACCGGATGTTCCTGGGCATGCTGAACGAAAGAATACTGATGGCTTCCAACCTGGTGGGTTCCCTATCCACCGCCATAACCGAGAATGACATAGCCGATTTTCTGAAGGCGTTCCGGACGGCCCTGGCGCGAAACGTGTGAGGCTCCGCCCTGTCATCGAACAGGCAACACACGCCAACGTACAGGCAAAGCACAGGAAGGGGAACCCCACATGAACGTGAGGTTCCCCTCTTCCAGTTTCAGGCGTTCAAGGTTTAGAGGAAAGGGTCAGTCCACGGGTGGTCGCTTTTCCCACTTTTCGGGCGCGGGATAAACGGGGGTGGCCACATTGCGGACATTCTCCCCGTCGAACCAGTCAGCGACCTCAGACCGCCACTTGGTGTAGTGGGGAGCGGCCCGGTGGGCTTCCACCGCGGCCTCATCCTCGTAAACCTCGAAGAGATGGATCCGGTTCTCGTGCTCGTTGTCCTGCAGCACGTCAAAGCGCAGGCAACCGGGTTCGTCATTGTTGGACCCGATGGCGTCGCCCATCATCGACGCCATGAACTGCTCCTTGAAACCGGGCTTAATGTTAATTGTCACCAATAGCGCGATCATTTCGCCTCCTAGGATGTAAGTGTTCTACATTCTTCCGCATTGGTACCGACCAGCGCGCATCCGCCTGCCGGTCCCGTCTCTCGACAGGGCCATTATATCCGGGGCAAAAGCCTGAAACAACCGAGGGTTCGCAGCTTGCCGAGGTCGATTGCAAAGTCCCCTCGCCCCCGCCATAGGCGGACGTTCCGCCTGGCGGGAGAGGGTTAGGGTGAG
>VXOH01000065.1 GCA_009840135.1 Chloroflexota bacterium
CTATATGGGCATGCGAGTCTATGCGGGTGTTAGCTGATTGGGACATCAATTCGCTCCATCGTTTGGGAGTTGCATTTGACGTGGATAATATAACAAAACCCCCGGCCCATTGAAGGCCGGGGGGTGAAGTGGTTGCTTTGAGAGGTTGTTAATGAACAGACGTTAAATGAACTTATCCAAGGCGATCAGCGCTCCAATGGCAGCTACGCCCAACCCCAAGATCGTATAGAAAAGCCGGTCAATCCGGCTGTTTAGCGCATCATACCTGTTGGTAGTGATGTCGAACCGGGCATCACTTCTTTGCTGCATGGCATCAAACTTGGCGTCGGTGCTTTGCTGCATGGCGTCCAGTCGCGCCATTATTTGCCGCTGCCCGTCCTGCACCACCTGCATCTGGGTCTCAAGTACGGCAAGCCGGGCTTCAATTGCAACATTTTCGCCGGTGGGTGTGGTCATGGAGATCTCCTGCGGGCTACAGGAGCAATGTTATGGGCTTGACGCGAGAGGGTCAATATCTCGGGTACCTATATACTGATGGAACAGGTTACTCCATTGAGTTACAGTTCTGGTGGAGAAACGGCTCTTTACTCCACTTAAAGCTGGCGCAGTCTCGGGTCCAGCAAATCGCGCAGCCAATCTCCCATCAGGTTCATTGACAGCACCGTGAACATGATGGCCAGGCCCGGGAAAAGGGCCATCCACCAGGCCACCACTATGAAGGCCCGTCCCTCCGCCACCATCTGTCCCCATGACGGCTCGGGTGGCGGCACGCCCAGGCCCAGGAAGCTCAGCGTCGCTTCCAGCAGGATTACGGAACCTACCTGGAGGGTTGCCAGCACAATAATGGTGTTGAATACGTTGGGCAGAATGTGCCGGGACATTATCCTGGCCGGCGAGGAGCCAATGGAACGGGCCAGGACAACGAAGTCACGCTCCTTGACGGTAAGCACCTCGCCCCGTATCTGGCGAGCGTAGTTGGCCCAGCTGAGGCAGCCGATAACCACGATAACCGTTACTATACCGGGCTGCAGTACCGCCACCAGCACCAGGGCAATGAGGATCGTGGGAAGGGCCAGGGCGATGTCCACGAGCCGCATGATCAGCCCGTCCAGCCTGCCGCCGAAATAGCCTGAGGCCAGACCCATCACGGTGCCTATGCTGCCAGCGATGAAGATGGCAAATATGGATACCACCAGCGAAACCCGAGCCCCGTAGATTATGCGGCTGTAAACATCCCTCCCCAGGCTGTCCGTGCCCAGCAGATGGGCGCTGCTGCCTCCCTCAATCCACGCGGGGGGAATGAAAGCATCGGAGAGTTTGCCGAAAGTGGGAGCTTCCGGGGCCATCCACCGAGCGAACAGGGCGCAAATCACCACCAGGGCCAGGATCAGGCCGGGAAGCAGGGGCAGCCTTCGGAACGTGCGCCACGACCAGCGCAAGCGACGTCCCCTGACCAGCCGCGTTGTAACTCCCGATTCAGCCAAGGCGGCTGTCCTTCTCCGAAATTTGGCGCAACTTCAGCACTGTGAGCTCCCTCTCAAATTCCAAATAACGATTGGCGTCGGTGGCTGGGTCTTGCGGGACGCACCTCAGTCATACCGAATACGAGGGTCCAGGTAACCGTAAAGAATATCCACAAGAAAGTTGATGGTAATGAACAAGAGGCCGCCAAACATCACCACCGTCTGCACTATGGCAAAGTCGTTGGACTGAATGCCCCGAATTGCCAGGAGGCCAACGCCGGGCCAGGAGAATATAGTTTCAACCACTACAAAACCGGTAAGAAAGTTCCCAAGAATCAGGCCCAGGAAAGTAACCACCGGTATGGCGGCGTTTCGCAGCGCGTGGTTCCAGATGACCACATTCTCGGGCACGCCCTTAACCCTGGCCAGCTTTATATATTCGCTGTCCAGAACGTCCAGCATGGCGGATCGGGTTATGCGCATTATGCCGGCCACCGTGAACCAGCCCAGGGTGACCGACGGCAGGATGTAGTGCAGCGGGCCCTCCCGACCGGACGTGGGCAGCAGGTTCCAGGTTACGGCAAAAACCCAGATCAGGATTATTCCCAGCCAAAAGGCCGGCACCGACTGGCCCAGCATGGCAACTGTCTTGCCGGCGTAGTCCAGCCAGGTATCCCGCTTGACCGCCGACAGCACTCCCATGGGGATAGCGACTATCACGCTGAGGGACATGGCGGTCAGCGTCAACTGCACTGTCGCGGGTATGCGCCGGGCCAGCATTTCCACCGCCGGTTCCTTCCAGAAGATGGATTCCCCGAAGTTGCCGGTGGCGGCGTTGCGCAGGAAGATGGCGTATTGGACGTAGATTGGTTCGTCCAGGCTCCACAGTTCGCCTATTTTGTCCCACTGCTCCTGGCTGTAGTCGTCGCCCAGCAGTAAATCCCTGGGGTCACCGGTCAAGCGCACCAGGAAGAACACCAGCAGACTCAGGGCAAGCATGCTTACCACAGCCTGAAAAAACCGGGCCAGTATGTATCTGCGCATATTCCTCTTACGGAGCGAACGGGAGCGAGTTAGCCTGGATCCGCGTCTTCGTTCCGGCACCAAGCCAGGCCGAAGACGCGGACACTATTTTGTAGGTACTATTTTGCTGAAGCCTGGCCGGTCAGTTGGCGTGACCAACGCTTTCCAGTTCGGTGGTAAAGCGTTCGCCAAGCCTGGGCGACCAGGAGCCAACCCTGGGCCCAATGGCGTACAGGCTGGCCGTCTGCACCACCGGAATGACCGTTCGTTCATCCAGGATGATGCCATAGGCCTGCCGGATGAGTTCATCCTTCTCAACCAGGTTGGTGGAGGCTTCAATTTTGGGAGTCAATGCCTCCAATTCGGGATTGCAGGCGAAGAGGGCGGTGCGCTCTGTCGTACAGCGGTACTGGGATATCAGTCGCCGGGTAGTATCGGTCAGGTGACCTAGCCGCATCAGCCAGATTTTCCCTTCAAGCTCCCTGGCCCGGCGCAGCTTGGAATGAGCGCTGCCCTGGAGGTTAAGCTTCAGGTCAACGTCCAGACCGACGGCCTCCCACATTCCGGCAATGGCCTCGGCCAGTTGGGGACCCTCGGGGATGCCTCCCAGGGGCCGCTGCTGGAATTCAAAAGCAAGCCCGGCGTTGCCCGTCTCCTCCAACAACTGCTTCGCCCGTTCGGGGTCGTAAGCATCCGGCTCTTCCCACCGGGCATCGTAGCCTAGAGAAATGGGCGACAGGTCGGTGATTCCCGTGGGAACCGCCCCACCGGCGAAAACTACGTCGGCCAGTTCCTGGCGGTTAATGGCCAGGCTAAGGGCTTCCCGGAACCTGGGATTGGCATTGGGGTTATTGGGGTCGGGAGCGTCTATTCCGGTGGTGCCAGGAATATATACCACGGGAACTATGAACACACCGGCCACACCCGGGTTGAGGATGGTCCGTACATTGGCTGCTTCAGCTTGACGCTTGAAGGAACCCGGCAGCAGCGCAATGTCCACCTCGCCGCTGAGGACCTGGGCCAGCCTGGTGGACGCCTCCGGCGTAATCCGAAACTTCAGGGTCTGCCACTGGGGAACTATTCGCCAGTGAACGCCCTCAGCCGCCTCCAGCTCCATGGACTCGCCCAGCTTGTGCTCGACAAATTCGTAAGGGCCGGTACCGATGGCCTTGCGGCGAGCGGCGTCCAGCCCCACCTCGGTTACATAGGCCCGGGACAACATTCCCGTGCCGTTGTTGCCCGAGGACAAATCCATGAATGCGGTCAGGAAGGGATTCTTCGTGTACTCAACCTGTACCGTATAGGTGTCCAGGGCGCGGACTTCCGGCGCCGCCTGTAACTGGGCCGCAACAGATGGATGCGTTGACTCTTCGTTGTAAAGCCATTCATCCAGGCTGTAGGCGGCATCGGAGGCAGTGAATTCGCCGTATCCGCCGTGGAATTGGACTCCTTCCTCCAGAACGTAAGTAACGGTCTTACCGTCCTCAGACAAGGACCATTCCCTGGCCAGCCCGGGCTTGAATTCCCAAGTGACCGGGTCCAGGAGAAGCAGGGTTTCCATCACTCTTTCCCAGTAGAAGCGCTGGGTAACGCCCTCCCAGGGGAGCCAAGATTCGGTGTCGTAGTCGAACTCCGAGACTGTCAGGGTGCCCTCGGGCATCCTGGTTGAATCCGCGGGTTCAGGAACGGGCGTGGGTTCAGCGGTAACGCTGCCTTCCTGCCGGGCGGCGGCGGCCGGAACCGGGGCCAGGGACTGGGCCGGCGCCGCGGTAGCTTCGGGTTTGGCCATGGTCTCAGCGGCCGGGGCTGCCTGGGTTTCCGGAGCGGCGCTGACCGCAGGGGCTGCCGGCTCGGAGGCTGGCGGAGCCGCAGTGGGACTGGCTGAACTCCCGCAGCTCACTGCCAGCACCGCCATTCCGGCAATGGCCAGATAGATTGCCGTGGCACGTATTGTACTGCCTCTTATCATTCTCTTACCTCCCTTTTTTGCTGGTTAACGAAGGACATAAGGAGCTATGCAACTGTTGGCGCAACTGTTGGCAAGCGCTGCGAACCTCCGCACAACCCCCCTGCCTCTTGAGGGAAGCGGAACGTCCGCCCCTGGCGGCAAGGGCCGAATAGGGGACAAAGATTGGCAATTACCATTCCCCCTCACCCTAACCCTCTCCCGCCAGGGGAGAGGGGACATCTTCAGACTTTCCCCAGGCTTGTTTCTCTTGAGCTTGCTTTAATCCATTCAAGGCGTGGCGTTTGCCCCGGCGGGTGAACTGGTCGGGTAGAGATGGCAGGCTACCTCGTGCCCGTCCTCGGCCTCGGCCAGCAGAGGCTGAACATTCTCGCAAATGGCCATGGCGGCGGGACATCGGGCGTAAAAACGGCAGCCGGAGGGCGGATCCAGCGGGCTGGGCACCTCACCGGAGATAACGACCTCCTCCCGCTGTACGTCGGGGCGCACCGGCAGGGCCGCCGAAAGAAGGGCGCGGGTGTAAGGGTGGAGAGGGTTGGTAAAAACTTCCCTGGAGGTGGATTTCTCTACCAACTGCCCCAGGTACATTACACCCACCACGTCGCTCAGGAAGCGCACCGTGCCCAGGTCGTGGGCTATCAACAAATAGCTGACACCCAGCTCCTGCTGCAGGGATTTCAAGAGGTTGATAATCTGGGCACGAATGGAAGCGTCCAGAGCCGAAACCGGTTCATCCAAAATTACCAGCCGGGGGGAAGCCGACAGGGCGCGAGCTATGGCAATCCGCTGCCGCTGACCTCCACTGAACTCATGAGGATAGTTGGACGCCGTGGAGGGATTGAGGCCGACCTGTTCCAGCACTTCCGAGACTCTCGCCTCAATCTGGCTCCGGGGCGTGTCCGTCGTAACGGCCAGCGGGTCCCCGACAATTTCCTTAACCCGCATCCTCGGGGAGAGAGAACTGAAAGGGTCCTGGAAAACGGCGCCCACAGATGCCCGATAGTTCTTCAGCGCGTCCCCCCGCAGGCCCGTCACCGACCGCTCGTCAAACATTATGTCGCCTTCGGTCAGGGGTTCAAGGAGGAGAATCAGCTTGGCCAGAGTGGACTTGCCGCACCCCGATTCGCCCACCAGTCCAAAGGTCTGGCCCGGCGCAATGGTGAAAGCTACATCGTCCACCGCCTTGATCCAACCCACCGGCTTCCGAAGTAGCACCCCCTTATTTACCGGGAAATACTTGCGGACGTGCCGCACGTCCAGCAATACAGGTTCGGTGGTTACCGCGGTCATCATCGCGGAGCCCCGTCATAGAGCCAGCAGGCGGCGGTGTGGCTGGGTCCTATCCCTCCTGCAGTAACTCCGGAAGAGACTCCTGCGGCGCCTCCGGCGAAAACTCCGCCGGAAACATCGGTGGCAACTCCAGTCTCGAAGGTAGGCGGATACTGCTGGGTGCAAATGTCCATGGCGTCGGCACAACGCGGAGCGAAGGGGCACCCCTGGGGGAGGTCGTACAGAGATGGAGGCTGCCCCGGTATGGTGGTCAGCCACTCGACCTCCAAATCAGGGTCCGGCAAGGACTGGATCAGGGCCTTTGCGTAGGGGTGTCGGGGTGAACTGAACAACTCCCGGGTCGGGGCCATTTCCACGATCTTGCCGGCATACATGACAGCGACCCGGTCGCATACCCGCGCCACAATGCCAAAATCGTGGGTAACGAAAATCATGGAGAAGCGATGCTCTTCCTGCAGGTCCTTAAGAAGCTGCAAATACTGGGCCTGGATGGTCACGTCCAGGGAGGTAGTAGGCTCATCCGCGATCAGGACCGAGGGCTGGGAGGAAAGGGCAATGGCCCCCACTATGCGCTGGCGCATTCCCCCGCTCATCTGATGGGGATAATCGTTGGCCCTCACTTCCGGGGCTGGAATCCGCACCCAGCGCAAGAGTTGCTGCACCCGGTCCCGGAGACCGGACCCGTGCAGTCCCATGTGGTACATGGACCCCTCGCCAACCTGCTTCTCCACGTTGAACACGGGATTGAGGGAGGTCATCGGGTCCTGCAGTACCATGGAAATCCGGCGGCCCCGGACCTGCTCCATTTCGTGACGGGATAACTGCAACAGGTCCGTATCGCCCAGCCAGACCTCTCCGCCGACAATTCGGCCGGCCGGTTCAGGCACCAGTCGCAGCATGGAAAGGCAGGTAATGCTCTTGCCCGACCCCGACTCGCCCACCAGCCCCAGGGTCTCGCCAGGTTCCAGGGCGAAACTGACCCCGTCCACCGCTTTGACTATTCCCCGTCGGGTATAGAACCAGGTCTGAAGGTCCCTCACCTCCAGCCGAGCCGCCATACTGCCGACAGTGCCGGCGTCGGCGATGGAACGCTCGTTTGGAAGAGAAGAAGTCAAACCAATCCTGCAACCTGGAAAAGGGAGGAATTCTACAGGGATGAAAGATACATTTAAGGCATTTAACCCTTGGGCTAACGGGTTGTCAAGCAATGCAGCCTTGGGTTTGGGGTCTTCGATTTTCGTATAGGCATTGGTTTGGTTTGGTCAGTGGAATCCATCCTGAACTGAAATTCGAAGCTTCGCGCGACAAATTCACCCCCACCCTGACCCTCCCCCATCAAGGGGGAGGGAATAATCGAAATACCCTGGCGCTGGGCTTGGGGTTCTCCTACTGAGGGTGGCGTTGTCGGCAGGGGCGGATGGGAGCAACCCTTGGGTTACATTGGAGTACCCAGGCTTGCCTCAGCCTTTTGAAATGCTCCTCTGCCCACGCGGAAGCCGGTTGCAAGCTACTTACCAAAGAAAAAGAACAGCTGGGCTTCGAGCCCGTGGCCGTGGGAAGGTACGCAAGTGGTGAGAAGGTCAGGGTAGTGGTGACAGGGCAGATAACCGTCACCCCGATCTTCGGGAGCGCATGATTGCGGGGAGGGGGACAATGTGAAACACAACGGGCGGGCCCGGTTCAGGCCCGCCCGTTAAAAGCGCTTGTGGCGCATTGAATAGACCGGAGCCGAAAGCTAAGGCACTATGGCCGAGCCCTGGCCCACCGCCGTGGTGTCGCCGTTCTGGTTCTGGCACTGGACCATCACCGTCACCTGGGTACCGCTATCCACCGGGTCCTGCTGGATTACGGAGCCGCTGACCGTGATAGTGTCACCGTCTTTTACCGGGCGCAGGAACTTCAGGTTAACGCTGCCCGAGTGGTTGAAGACCTCGGGTCCGAAGAACCTTCTCAATGCTTCCGACGCAAAGGTGATGGACATTCTGCCCGAGGCCAGCGTGTAGCTGGTCCCCAGCCGTTGGGCGGCCAACTCGTGATTGTTGTGGATATTCTGCCGGTCCAGGATGCCGCAGGACTCAAACTGGAGGATGCTCTCCTCCGTAACGGACTTGGTCAGCGTGGGTATGGGCGCGTTGTCTAGGATTGGGGATGCCATTTCTTTCCCACCTCGTCAGGTTTTTTCATCTGGTACGTGCGCAGCCGCTCCAGCATACGCCCGTCTTCGTCCACGGCGGTAGCCTCGATAACCATGTAGGGCTTGTCCCGCCGCAGGTACTTGTCGTGAATACGGCCCTTTACGAAGATTTTCTTGCCGACGATGGGAGGATTGAAAAACTCCACCTCGTTGCCGGCATTAACTCCGCCCACCTGGTCGTCGTACACCATGTTCAGGGCGGTGGCGTCGTGCTTTACGGCAAGGGTGGGAAAGCAGGCATCCGGGTCCTGCACCGAGGCCCGGAAACTATCCAGCATTTCCTGGGTGAGGACGTACTCGTAGGAACCCAATTCCTCACCGATCTGGACGTCATCGTATTTGAAAGGTTTAAGTTGCTCCTGGGCCATGAACCCAACTCCTCGTTCAGTAACGTGAAAATCATTATAGCGGCAAACCGGGTAGGGTCAAGGCGAAACGCAGGGGCAACCTTGGCCTTTCTATTTTAGCGGAAACCTTGGCCCGGCTTGGTCGGCAGGATCCATCCCACATTGGAAACCGCAGCCTCCTGCGAGAATTTCACCCCCACCCTAACCCTCCCCCATCAAGGGGGGAGGGGACATCGAAATACCCTGTACGTTCCGTTACCGCCTATAGACATCACCACCCATACAAAATATAATGGTGGATACGCTTCGAGCGGCAGTGGCTCAGTGGTAGAGCATCTCCTTGCCAAGGAGAGGGTCGTGGGTTCGAATCCCATCTGCCGCTCCATTCTTTTTCCTCTTCCGCTGGCACCAAGCACAACAAAGAAGCAGCAGCGCAGCCATATAACCCAGGCTATTGCTCCACCGGCATTCCTTCGTTCATCCATTCCAGGAAAGATGCGTCATACAGGCGCACGTCGTGGCCCAGTTGCTTCAGCGCCAGGTAGCCCAACGAGGCCCTGATTCCGCTGCGGCAATAAGCAATGACCGGTACGTCCGTTGGCACCCCCCTGGAGGCCAAAAGCTCCCGCAGGGCAGCTTCTGATTTCAGGAAGCTGTCGTTTCCGTCCACCAGGTCCTGCCAGACCAGGTTAACGGCGCCGGGAATATGCCCCGGCCTTTCGTCGAGGTCCGGCATGCCTTCATATTCCGCCTGGCTGCGCAGGTCCAGCAGCACAATCCCGTCCCCCGCCACCTCCCCATTCGAAGCCTGTACGACGTCGTCGAGGGTCGCCCTTGTTCCCGGATTGATTTCGGACTCAAACCGGTTTGCGGTGGGACGCACCGGGCGGTAGAGCTTTTCCCTGCCCTGGGCCGCCCATTCCTCAAAGAACATATCCATAATCTTCACGTCAGTATGTCCCAGGTACTCCAGGGTCCAGGCCGCCATGGCCGCGTTGCGACCGTCACCCCCGTCGTACAGTGTCACCGCAATGTCGTTGCCAACGCCCACCGAGCCGAAGAACTCGGACAGTTCGTAAACCGACAGCAACTTCCCGTCGCGGCCAAACAGCCTGACCGCCGGCAGGTTCACCGCGCCCCGGAGGTGGCCCTGCATGTAACGCATGGGGCCGCGAGGGTCCACCAGCAGAAAATCGGGGGCGCCCAGCCGGGACGCGACCCAGTCGGCGGAAACGAACTCAACCATTATTTAGTTCTCCTGATCCAGTGCTCCTGGATTCAACCTGATGAAGGGCACAAATAAGCACGAAGAATCGTTAATTGACTCTTCGTGCCGTTCATGTTCTGTAACGAAAAACTTGAGATTAACCGACCATCTCGAAGTCGGTTTCCACAGATGTGGGGTTGGCCACGGACTGGGTCACCGGGGAACCTTCCACCGCCAGCCTCCAGATCTCCCGAAGCGTTGCCTCGTCGGCATCCGCCCGGACGAAACACTTGGCCGATATGCGGCCGTAGCCGGGGTTGCCCTCATCCTCGACGCCGGCCCATTTCCGGATGTTGTCAAAATAGCCCTCGACGGCCACTTCCAGGTCGTGAATGCGGACGCCCTGCTTGGTAGCGTTGACCACAAACCCCACCGTCATGCAACTGCCAATGGCCGAAAGCAACTGCTCATGGGCGCTGGCGGCCACATCGGTGGCGGTGAGGTCACCCGGTTCGTCCATGTCAACCTGGTGGTTGCGCATATAGGCGCGGGCCCTCATGCCGCCCTGCCAGGCAATGCGGGACTTCCAGGGACCCGTAACGGCGTTGAAGACATCCGGATCCTTGAAGGAATCCAGCACCTGGGTCAGCTTTTCCCGGGGGAGACCATTGAGATCGCGTTCTTCTTCGGCCATGTCGCACTCCTTGAAACTTGCGGATTCACTCGCTGAAAAACTCTGGGACGCCGGTGGCGGCGCGCGGTAAGATTGCCTCTTCTAGTCGTATCTCTTTCGCAACTCCTGGGCTGCCTCGGCAATAACCCGCATCTTGTGGAAGGCGCCCTCCGAGGTATTGATGTTTCGCTCGGCAAAGGTGCCAAAACCGCAGTCCGGGTTGAGATAGATCTTGTCGGGGTCGAAGTATTGGAGCATTTCGTCAACCCGCTCGACGATCTGGGCGGGAGTTTCCAGTTCGTCAATGCGGGGGTTTACGACGCCCAGGCCGATTTCCTTCTCGTTGGCGTATTCCTTGAACACTTCCATTTCGCCGGCCCTGGGGGTGGCACACTCCAGCACCAACTGGTCTATGTTCATTTGCACCAGGTACGGAAGCAGGGGTCCGTAGTTGCCGGTCAGCAGCACCTCTTCCTTGCGGCTCCAGTTGCCACGACAGACGTGGACGCCCAGTTTGATTCCCTCGATGCCTTCGGCAACTTCGTTCATCAGCCTCAGGGCGAATTCCAGCTCGGTGGTAGGGTCGCGCCGCTGGGGCAGGGAAGCGCACATAAAGGTCTCGCTGGACTCTTCGCCCAGCACTACCTGGGTCAAGATAGGCTCGTCGTACTGGATAAAGTCAGCGCCCAGGTCCCGCAGCTTGACGGTCTCTTCCCGGAGTATTTCCACCACATCCCGGGCCAGGTCTTCCGGGGTGGGATAGATCTTGTCGGACAGGCCCTCGAACCAACTGGAGCGGGTCAGCATGTAGGGGCCAGGGATGGGAATTTTGATAGGCTTGTCAGTGTTTTGCCTGAGGAAGGCCAATTCATCCAGGGAAAGCCCTTCCCGGCTGGAAATCTTGTCTATGACGATGGGGCTCTTGATAGCGAAAGCAGGCACGTCCAGGGCCCTCAACTGCTCTTCCAGGCGGGCCCGGTCCCGGGCGTAGTCCAAAAGCTCCGACACCTTCATCAGCTGCATACCGGCTATTTTGCCGACAACGTACGAGTAAAAGTTGTCGCGCCGCTGTTCACCGTCGCTGATTATGTCGGTTCCCGCTTCATCCTGATATTTGAGGGACTCCAGCACGGCCTGGTCGGCCACCGAGTTAAACTCGTCCTCTGAAATCTCGTCGGCCTGGCGGCGACGCAGGGCCTGGATAAGTTCCGGGGGCCTGGGCCAACTTCCTACTACTGTAACCGGAAACAGCGGGGTATCTGCCATCATTTCCTCCAATTCCAGCCAAAAGTTAGAAACAAAGAACCAGGAACCAGTAGTCTGCCAACTTAGAAATGACGAATTGACCTACTCCACCCTTTGTTCATGCGGAGGCAGGAATGACTGTTAATCTCCTTTCCATCAATGGAAACCTGGTAAACCAATAGAGATCACGTCCGCATGGGTAGCCTTGCGAAATGTTTGCCGTTAATACCTCACCCTTTGCTCTTAATTTCCTTGGCGCGTGGTCAAATTGCTCAGTCCTTCCGGCGCATGCAGTAAGCTTGACTTCAGCCGACGAGGTTCCCGCCTCCGCGGGAACGACGGAAAGAGACGCAGGGACGTTTCTACCTTCAATTTGACGACAGTGCTTAGCTCTGCCACTGGGGTTCACGCTTTTCCAGGAAAGCGGTGATGCCTTCCTTGGCGTCTTCCGCCAGCAGGTTTTCCACCATGGTTTTCTGGGCTATCTCGTAAGCGACCGGACGATCGACCTGCAACTGGCGATAGAAGGCCTGCTTGCCAATACCGAGGGTGTAGGAGCTGGCCCGGGCGATGTGGCGCGCCAGGTCCATGACCGTGCCCTCAAGCTGGCTGGCGGGTACAACGCGATTGACCAGGCCCCAGTCCAGGGCCGTGCTGGCTGAAATGGGAATGCCCGTCAAAAGCATCTCCATGGCGTGCTTCGAACTCACCGCCCGGGAAAGCGCAACAGCGGGAGTGGAGCAAAAGAGGCCAATCTGTACGCCGGGGGTGCAGAAGCCGGCGTCCTCCGATGCTACGGCCAGGTCGCAGGTAGCCACCAACTGGCAGCCCGCCGCCGTTGCCAGTCCCTGGACCTGGGCAATAACGGGCTGGGGCAAGAGCCGGACGGCTTCCATGACATCGGTACACTCGGCAAAAATGCAGGTGTAGGACTCCTCGTCCGAACCGACCATTTCGCGCAGGTCATGGCCGGAACTGAAAACCGGACCTTCGGAGCGCAAGACCACTACCTTTATGGCAGGGTCCCTTTCAATCAGGGATAGCCGTTCCTTGAGGGCGGCCAACACCTCGCTGGACAAGGCTTGCCGGCGGGAGGGGTTGTTCAATGTGATAACAGCCACGTGGTCAACCACCTCGTAAAGGATGACCGGTTCACTCATAGCAGGCTCCTTCCGACTGTTTCGACCTGTTGCCGGTGTTTGGGAGTGGGAAAATCGTAATTCGATGCAGCAGGGGCAGTTTAACATTCCCCACTGGACGGGTCTAGTTTGCCGGATTCTGTGCAGCGATTCAGACCAAGGAAAAGTCCCGGAACCTGGCTCGGGCACGACCTGCATGTCCAGCCTGGCACAGGGCAGGGATATTCCGGAGAGCAGGGGATGGTTCGACAAGCTCATCATGAGCGTATTGTGTGGCGAGGGGTTTGTGGGGGGATGGTTCGACAAGCTCACCATGAGCGTATTGTGTGGTGAGGGGTTTGTGGGGGCTAGTTTCAATGATCGAAATACCCTTCAGAGAATGGGCGGAGAATTGACAGAGACGGGATTCTGTAATATAAATCGGCTACTACGTTCTCTAAGTAGTAATTTCAACATGGGAGGGTGTACCTGAAAGACTTAGAAAGGAATATAACGTTACGTATTTCGTAGAAAGTGGAGGGACATTGTGGGAAAGCTATTCAGAAGATGTAGCAGATCTTTCAACCCCCGCCTGTGGGTAATTTTACCCTTAATAGCGGCGCTGGCTGTGGCATGCGGAACCGCTGAAGAACCTGCCGCAGCTCCGGCCGCTGAGCAACAGCAGGAGGCCGCGCCTACGGCTACCTTTTCCGCGCAAATGATTCCGCAGGCGACTGCCGCGCCGGAAGCCCCGGCCATGGAAGCACAGCCGGCGGATACGAGCAGCAGCCAGCCGGCACAGGAGCAGCCGCAGCAGCAACAGGCCGCGCCTACTGCCGCCCCGGCGCCCACCGCCGCGCCGCCGCCGGCCGACCCCGCCAAGAACAGCGCCGTAGTGGTTACCGAGGCCGAGCCGGCCAGCATCGGCGCCTGGAGCGAGGGGTGCTCCGCGGAAATCCATAGCATGGGGTGCCAGGACTTCGTCACCGACTTCCTGACCTGGCTGGATGACCGCACCGCAGAGATAGTTCCCCTGTCCGGCGTAGTGGACTGGGAACAGATTGGCGTTGACCGCTGGCAGTTCAACCTGCGCGATGGCGTCAAATTCCACAACGGCGCTCCATGGAACGCCGCCGCCGCCAAGTACGGCATTGAATACAACGCCTTCCCTGACAACCCAAGCGCGTCCGTCACCTGGACCGGCCCCGACATGACCGCTGAGGTTATTGACGACCTGACAGTCCATGCGGTGTGCCCGAACCCGTGCCCGATCTACCCGCGCACGGCCCTTTTCGCCGACTTCCAGGACCCGACATGGTTTGAGGGCGCTTCCGAAGAGGAACGCTCCCTGATGACCGTCGGCTTCGGCCCCTACCGGATAATTGACTACACCCCTGGCGTCAGCACCGAGTTCGAGGCCTACGAGGACTACCTTCCCAACGAGAACTGGTTCTCCCAGGCTCCCAGCATTCAATACCTGACCCACACATACCGGGCTGAGGCTCCGGTGCGGGCCGCCATGATCCGGACCGGTGAAGCCCACTGGGCCGCCGACATAGGTTTTGAAGAAGCGGAAACGGTGAGCAACACCGTCAGCGGGAAGACCGCCGAGGTCTATACGCTGGTCTTTGACACGGTATTCCATGAAGAGCTGGCCAAGAAGGAGGTCCGCCTGGCCCTGTCCCACGCCGTGGACTGCCAGACCATGCTTGACTCATTCTTCAACGGCCAGATTCCGTGCCACCAGGCAATCTCCATGAAGGGCACGGTCGGCATTACCGATGCCAACTCCGCTCCTCGGGAATACAATCCCGAGCTGGCCGAGCAGCTACTGGCGGAAGCCGGTTACGATCCGGAAAACGAGATCAACATTAACACCCGCCCGGGCTCCAACATCCGTGGTCTGGAAATTATGGAATCAGTGATTTCCTTCTGGCGGGCCGTTGGCGTCAATGCCAACCTCAACTCCCACGGTGACCTGGGCGCCGCCCGTGAAATCCAGATCTCCGGTTGCGGCCGCTTCTCCGGCGAGCCCGGATACCGCGAGGCCATGGACTGCGCTGACCGGGATCCCCCGGGACCGGCCTTCGTGTCCTCTCACGCCTACGAGGTTGCTACCTCCAACGAGATTCTGGACATGCAGCGGTTTAACAACTCTCGCTTGAGCTGCTTCAGCCGCAGCAGCCGCCACTGCTCCGCGGACTTCGAGGCCTGGAAGACGGAAGCCAACTCCATTCCGGAAGGCCCGGACCGGACCAAGGCCATGGAAGAGATCGCCGACTTCGCCTATGAAGAGGCCATCTTCCTGCCCTTCTTCGAGGTTGTGTACGTATACGGTCTCGCCGATGACATCGAATGGCAGCCCTATTACGCACCGCGTCTCCGGGGCAACACCATGCGGTTCACCGAGTGACCTGATCCATCCCACTGAGTCCCTTCCAGGTAATCCGGGCGGAATACCCGCCTGATGGAAGGAAGGGCATAGCAGGGGTGACGTATAATCCAGGGGCGGGTCTGAAAGCCCGCCCCTTTTGTTGTTACAGCCACGCCGCTCTCCGGCGGGCAGAGGTTCGGCATCAGTCTTAATTCCAAACGCCAAGGGTCGGGAATGATCAATTCAAGGTTCCTTTTCAAGCAAATGGCGGCGCTGTTTCTGTTGGTGGCCGCAAGTGTCGCAGTACTGGCGGGAACAGCCTGCCAGGGTCAAGCAGGGCCACCCGGGCCGCAGGGGGTTCCGGGCGCAGCCGGGGCGGTGGGTTCTAAAGGGGCGCCGGGCGAGGCCGGACCCACCGGACATTCCGGCCAGGCCGGGCCTCAAGGCCCAGCAGGGGTAGCCGGTAATACCGGACCCCAGGGAAAACCCGGCCAGGTCGGATACACCGGGCTGCGGGGCATGATCGGTCCCGCCGGCC
>VXOH01000011.1:0-50117 GCA_009840135.1 Chloroflexota bacterium
GACCTACCTCGCTCCCGTGACGGCGGTGCTGGCAAAGAAGGCCGGCCGTCCGGTGAAAATCGCCATGAGCCGCACGGAGGTATTCGTCGGCAGCGGTCCGGCCTCCGCCACCTACATGCGGGTGAAAATAGGGGCAAAGCGGGACGGCACCATGACCGCCGGCCAGGTTTACATGGTCTATGAAGCCGGAGCATTTCCCGGTTCGCCGGTGGGCGGCGGCGCCATAACCAGCTTTGGCTCATACAACCTGGAACACGTGCTGGTGGACGGCTACGATGTGGTGTGCAACAAGCAGAAGGCCCAGTCATACCGGGCCCCCGGACAGCCCCAGGCCGCATTCACCGTCGAATGCGCCATTGACGAACTGGCCGAGGAACTGGGCATGGACCCCATGGAGCTTCGCCTGAAGAATGCCGTCAAGGAGGGGGACCGCATGCCCAATGGCGTGCCCCATTCCGTTTTCGGCTGCATTGAGCTGGAAGAGGCCATGAAAAACCACCCGCACTACAACGCCCCGTTGGGCGGCCCCAACCGGGGCAGGGGAGTGGCAGTAGCCTTTCGAGCCCAGGGCGGCCAGACTTCATCCGCCACCATCAACGTTAACAGCAACGGGACCATTAACATAATTACGGGCTCGGTGGACATTGGCGGCACCCGGACGGCCATTGCCATGCAGGCCGCCGAGGTACTGGGCATTTCCTCAGAGGATGTGTTCCCCTCGGTGGGAGATACGGACAGCGTGGGTTACACCGCCAACACCGGAGGCAGCCGCACCGCCTTTGATACCGGGCTGGCCGCAATTTCCGCCGCAGAAGATGTGAAGGAACAAATGAAGAAGCGGGCCGCCCTGCTTTGGGAGGTCGAAGACGAGGACGTGGATTTCCAGGATGGTTCCTTCGTTTGCGCCAAAACGGAAGACAGGCTTACCTTCAAGGAACTGGCCACCAGGCTGATGCGCACCGGCGGCCCGGTCACCTGCTCAGCCTCTGCGGCTTCAACCGGAGTGGGGCCGATCTTCGCCGGAAACATCTGTGACGTGGAAGTGGACCCGGAGACGGGAAAGGTTGACATTATCCGGTTCACGGCCTTCCTGGACGCCGGACAGGCGGTCCACCCCAGTTTTGTGGAGGGACAGATCCAGGGAGCCACGGTGCAGGGCATAGGCTGGGCGCTGAACGAAGAGTACTTCTACACGCCCGACGGAAACATGGCGAACTCCAGCTTCCTGGACTACCGCATGCCCACAACCCTGGACATGCCCATGATTGACGCGGTCATAATCGAAGTACCCAATCCCCGCCATCCCTTCGGCCTGCGGGGCGTTGGAGAGGGTCCAATAATTCCGCCGTTGGCAGCGGTTGCCAATGCCGTTTACCACGCCACCGGCGCCCGGGTCCGCAAGCTGCCCATTACCCCCGGGGCAGTGCTGGAGGCCATAGCGGAGAAGAACGGGGAGTAAATTTTCCCAAGGCCAACCGGGGAACAGAATCCTGGCAAACTTTTACGGTAGGGGCAGCCCTCGTGGCTGCCGTTCTCCTTAGGGCGACGCCTTTCAAGGGGGACAAATGAAAAGGGCGGGCTTTGTGGCCCGCCCCTTACTGATTTGCATCCTGCTCCAGAACCGGTCTTCCTAGCCCACCTTAACCGGCTCCATAGCTTCCACTTTGGCGATAAACTCCAACAACTGCGCCGCATAGAAGGTGGCTTTCATGTGGTAGCGATTGGTGGCGGCTATTCCCGGGAAGGTGTGGTCGTGCTGGCCGATGATGTCCCACTCTTCATGCGTCCACGCCGAGGGGCGTAGCTCCGAGTTGGGTATCAGGCGGTGGGCCGTCTCCGCCGCCGACTTGTGATGAACTTCGTCAGGGGTGTTGCCTTCAAACAGGACCACCGGGCAGCTAATCCCGGACAACTGCTCCTCGGTAATTTCACTCACCGGGTTGGGCACCGAATACGCTTCCCGCCAGCGCGACATTACCGCGATGAACTCGGCCGGGTCCTGAGATAACAGCGTCTCCCGGTTGCTCGGGTTGTCCGCAATGCGCTGGGCAAAGTATTCGGTGTCGGCCACAGCCTGCATGCCCCCCTGTCGGGCGGCGTCAATAAACTGGCCGTAGTAGTTGGGCGCCGTTTCCGCTGCGCTGTTGGGGCCGCCACTGACTTCCCAGACAAATACGGCTTTTACCACTTCAGGCCGTCGCACGGCGAGGGTCAGGCTGGTCCGTGACCCCGCGGACCCTCCGGCAACGTAGGCCGGGGCAGCGTCCAGTTGCAGCAGGAGTTCCGCCATTTCCTCGGCCCAATGGTGTTGCTCCGAAAGTTCCCCTCCGATTACCACGTCCGATTTTCCACAGTTGCGGCGGTCGTGGAGAATTACGCGGTGTTGGCCGGACAGCAGGGCGGCGATGGGCCGCAAACCATTGGTGTCGTTCCGGCCGCCCGGAGTGAGAATTATGGCCGGCCCCGTCCTGGGGCCGTGGTCTTCGTAATAGAGATTAATGCCATTGACGCTGGCGTAAGGCATGCTGTTCCTCCAATACTTGCGAGCAGACTTTACCGACTGGTGGGGTTACCCAATGGCGTAGGGAACGCCAAACTTCTCTCGGTGCGCTATCTCTTCCATGGGTTTGCGGGGTACGCTGGGACGCCCCGAAGGTTGGCCCGTTCGGTAGCCATAGGGCATTAAGGTTATAAGGTGGTAGTCGGATGGGATACCCAAGACTTCCTTCACCGCTACCTGTTGTTCCTCGGCTCTCACCCCGACGAAACAGGTCCCAAGGCCTTCATCCCAGGCCACCAGTTCCATCTGCTGCAGGGCTCTGCCCGCGTCCAGCTGGGGGCGGGGAGCGTCCGGCAACATAACTATGGCAAAAATAAGGGGAGCGTCCGCAATAAAAGGCCCCTGGGTGGCTATCTCGGCCAGCCGGGCTATGGTGGCCTTATCAGTTACTACAACGAAGTTCCACGGCTGGGAATTGCTCGAACTGGGCGCCCACCGGCCCGCCCGCAAAATCTTCCTGATGACTCTTTCGGGGACAGGGTCAGGCTTGTATTGCCTGACCGTCCGGCGGGAACGTATGCAATCGTAAACTTCCATATTTCCTCATCTCCTCCGGTAAGCTTGAAAAGACTATCCGGTTGGACTGCATTATGGCATGGAGCCGCCGCTATGGGTAGATACCGGAGATATGGCCAATCCAGCTGGTCGGCCCGTTACTGACAGGTTGTCTTATGGAGTATAATCAGGCCGTCCCGCCTTTGGGAGCGGAGCCCTACAATCGAACCGAGGTGATTTATGCCAGCAGAAATTGGCGACGTTGCGCCTGACTTCAAGCTGCCTTCAGTAAGCGAGGGCGACTTTACGCTTAGCCAGTTCAAGGGCGACAAGAGGGTGGTGCTTTCCTTCCACGTCTTTGACTTTACATCTGGTTGAACGACGCAAGCTACCTCTTTCCGGTCCTTTCACGACCGGTTTCAAGAGTCGAATGCCCAGGTGCTGGGCATCAGCTGCGATCACATAGCCGCTCACCGGGCCTGGAGTACGGCCATGGGGGGACTGCCGTATCCGGAACTCTCCGACTGGCACCCCAAGGGTGAAGTTACTACCGCCTACGGATTGTGGAACGAGGAGAGGGGGGCCGGGACCAGGGCCGTCATCATCGTGGACAAGGATGGCGTTGTGCGTTTCCGGGAGACCTACGCTCCTGGAACCCTGCCGGACCCGGAGTCGGTGCTGGCGGAATTGAACAAACTGGATTAACGCGAAGGATTCCTTCCTGGATCCGGGCATGTCCAAAAGAAAGAGGGGGCGAGAAAAACTCGCCCCCCTTTTTCTTGCCGAATCTGTTTCCTTTTGGCACCCGCTCTGATGCGGCGCAGCAGAAGCCAGGAGTTTAGTCCGAGCGCTAGGCTCCGATTTTTTCGATCAGGTAGCTTAGGGTGCCCTTGGGAACAGTGATTTCCACGGTGTCGCCCACGGAGTGGTCCAGAAGGGCCTGGCCAACAGGGGAAACGGTAGAGATCTTGCCCGAAGAAACATCGGCTTCCCGCTTGTCCACCAGGATGTAGTTTATGCGCTTGCCCGAAGCCACGTCCTTGATTGTAATATTGCTGCCAACCACTATCCGTTTGCCGGCGTTGGCCTGAGCCTCTCCGGACAGTATCTGGGCATTGGCAACCTCTGACTCAAGCTCCCGAATCTTCGCCGCAACGAAACCCTGCCGCTCCTTGGCCGCGTCCAGGGGTGCGTTCTCCCGAAAATCCTTGCCGGCCATTGCTTCCTTCACTTCCTGGTCGGCCTTGACTTTCTCATCCTTGTACTTATCCAGCTCCGCCAGCAGCCGGTTGTAGCCTTCTTCACTCAACCGGGGACCGCTGGCCTGCCCATTGGCAGCCGTCCCCTGGCGTCCGGAAGCGGTGCGGCGGGACCTGCTGGCACGCAAATGGACGGAGAGGTTAACTTCCGTCCATTCAATCTTTCTCAGAAAAACGAGAAACTCCTTGACCGGGGTGAGGCGCTTCTGCGCGTCGGCGCCCCGCTGGGAGAATTCCCTGGCATAGTCCTCAACCAGGCTGGGGGACAGGTCATCAACCTTGCGGTCTCGGCCATACCAGTCTATGAAGCGGATTATCTCCTGATGCCCTTCCATAGACCGCTTGGAGCTCTTGCCGCTCTTCTTGTCAGCTACAAACTTCCCCAGGGCATCGTGCAGGTTGGACGGCCCTTCGGATACTGAGGTCACATCGGGAGCGACCGCGGTATCCGCGGCAGAATTGTTGGGCGTAACCAAGGTTGGTACCTCCTTCAGCCTTTTGGGGCAGTTGCAGGCGGGGAACTGGTTGGGGCCCGCCTATGTCTCACTCGACAAAAAATCAAAAGCTCTCCTGAATTCAGAAGAGCTCATGCGTAAGAATGCCTCAAACCGCTCCGCCACAGGGAACAGCGCCGTGGGAGCAAGAGAACGATCGAGCGGTCAATAAGAGACAGGGAAAGACTGATACAGATCGAATGGAATCAAACTCGGGTTCCATCCCTTCATACCCTTCAAGGGCCGATCTCGGCGAAGCACGGAACCCAGAGAAATGCGGGTGTTCCTTCACAGCCCTCAAGTCCTTGAAACAGAGTCTAAAATTGATGGAAAGAGGGCTATCCCTCGACCCATGCTCATGGTATCAGCAATTCTCGGCACTGGCAATTGCGGTACGCGATGCAGGCGATTTTGGAGTAGTTCGATCACCTCCCAATAAAGGAAAGGGATCCACCTGACTGGCAAGAACCCTCGTCACATTTCTTGCCTTCAAGGCCTCTGCGATAAACCGCAAAGGGTTGCAATCTCCTTTCCGGTACCCACCCGCGGATGGCCAGAACACGGAAATTGCAGCGGTTGGGCGGCCAGCGAATGTTATACTACGGCGGCAGTTGGCCCACCTTTGAAGAGGGCCGGAACAATAGGGAAGGTCGCAGGAAGGAGCAACAATGAAAGCAGTACAGATAGAGGAATTCGGCGGCCCCGAGGTAATGCAGTACCGGGATGTCGCAGACCCCACTCCGGGCGAAACCGACGCCCTGGTTGAAATCCAGGCTGTGGGAGTGAATTTTACGGACATTTACAGCCGGGCAGGGATTAATCCGGGGCCTCCGCTTCCCCGCATAATTGGCGTTGAAGGGGCCGGGGTGGTGCGCTCGGTAGGCTCCGGCGTCACCGATCTGAAGGAAGGGGACGTGGTGGCCTACAGCAGCAACCAGGGTTCCTATGCGGAACAGGCCGTGGTCCCGGCAAATCGGCTGGTGAAGATGCCGGAGGGACTGGGAGCCCGGGAGGGGGCGGCGGTGATGCTGCAGGGAATGACTGCCCATTACCTGTGCCATTCGACCTACGCAGTCCAGCCCGGCGACAAGGTGCTGGTTCACGCGGGAGCAGGCGGGGTTGGACTCCTGCTGATCCAGATGGTCAAGAGGCTGGGAGGCTATGTTTTTTCCACGGTTTCCACGGAGGAGAAGGCGGACCTGGCCCGAGGGGCCGGAGCCGACCACGTTATTCTCTACACCCAGGAAGACTTCGCCGAGGTCATTAAGGAAGCCACCGGTGGGTCAGGGCTCCAGGCCGTGTACGACGCAGTGGGACTGACCACCTTCGACAAGAGCATAAGCTGCCTGGCCCGGCGGGGCTACATGGTGCTCTACGGCCAGGCCAGCGGAGTGGTGCCTCCCATGGACCCCCGGGTACTTGGCAACGGTTCCCTCTTCCTCACCAGGCCGGGGCTGGGCGACTATACTGCCACTGCGGAGGAACTGAGGCAGCGGGCAGGAGACGTGCTGGGCTGGGTCCTGTCGGGAGAGTTGAAGCTGCGGGTTGAGCACGTCTTCCCATTGTCTGAGGCCGCTGAGGCGCACACTCAGCTGGCGTCTCGCGCCACCACGGGAAAGCTCTTGCTGATTCCCTAGTAAGCCATTCCTCCGGAGGCGGATTTTGACTTTTGGAACAGGAGTCCGTTCGTGGTGAGCTTGCCTAACCACGAATGGGCGGCCCTTCGACAAACTCATGGTGAGCGGAACACAACCCATCATTTCAAAGTTGTTGGACCATTAGTCGCAGCAGCAAACCGCCTGAGCGAGAACGCTCCGGGCAAAAATTGCCGGGTCTGACCCTTGCGGCTGCCCTGGCATCAGGAAGGGGAAATCTCCGGCTTGCGCTCTCGAGGTCTCCCGGCAGTCGTTGACCCTAAAGGCCGGGATACATATACTGAAATCAGTTCAAGACTTCGAGGAGGCGCCATGCCGACCGACGTATCGCAAGAAGAGGTTTACCAGGCTCTGAAGACCGTTTACGACCCGGAGATTCCCGTAAATGTCGTTGACCTGGGTCTGATTTATGATGTCCAGGTTACCGACGAGAATAACGTCTTTGTCCAAATGACGCTCACGTTCCCCGGCTGCGGTATGGGGCCGCATATCGCCCAACAGGCAGAGTGGGCGATCCAGGACCTGGATGGCGTGGAGGAAGTGGAAATCGAGCTGACCTTCGACCCGCCCTGGTCCCCGGAGATGATCAGCGAAGAAGCCCGAATGATGCTTGGCATTTAGTACTTGCCAATCCCCGTTCTTGGCAACCCCGGGAAACCGCAAGACCACGAATAACAGATCGGCCCAAGCCGGGAGGAAATATGGCCTCGCCCCAGGATAACGCCAGGCTCGAGCAAATAAAGCGCAGCTGGCAGCAGAAACGACAGATTACGGAACGCTTGTCCGCCATCAAGACCAAGGTGGGCGTTTACAGCGGCAAGGGAGGGGTCGGCAAGACCACGGTAGCGGTAAACCTGGCGGCAACCCTGGCCCAGGAAGGCAACAAGGTTGGCCTTCTTGACGTGGACATTGATTGTCCCAACGTGACCAAGGTCCTGGGCCTCACCGACAAAGCCGACTACGTAAACGGCCAGATAATTCCCGCTGAAAAGTGGGGCGTAAAGGTCATCTCCATGTCCTTCTTCCAGGAGAACGAGGACGAGGCCATTATCTGGCGGGGTCCCATGATCCACAACGCCATCAACCAGTTCCTGCAGTCCACCGATTGGGGCGAACTGGACTACCTGATAGTGGACATGCCCCCCGGAACCTCCGACTCGCCTCTGACGGTTATGCAGACCCTCCCCATGGACGGGTTCGTGGTTGTGAGCACGCCCCAGGAGCTGGCCAACATTGACGCCAAGCGGTGCATTAATATGATCCGCAAGCTCAATTTGAACGTGGTTGGCATAGTGGAAAACTATACCGGCGATGTGTTCGGCCAGGGAGGCGGCGAAAACCTGGCCCGGGAAGTGGATGCACCCTACCTGGGGGCACTGGAGTTACGTTCCGCGTACCGGGACAGCAGCAGTCCCACATCACTGGTGGACTCGGAGGTCGGCGAGGAATATGCCAACCTGGCGAGTGGCGTTAAGGAGAGTCTCAAGGCTCTGGGCCGCGACCCCGCCTAGTGAACCATCCGCTTTGATATGGTGGGTGGCAACGGCGTTTCGCCTTTCCTGCATGGACCAAAGATCAAGAACTCTCACGAGGTTCCCGCCTTCGCGGGAACGACAGTTAAATCCCAATCCATGATTCCAGTAGCAACCGCCTACTAGCGAAGGAATCGGAA
Organism: Chloroflexota bacterium; assembly: GCA_009840135.1. Lineage (GTDB taxonomy): Bacteria > Chloroflexota > Dehalococcoidia > Lucifugimonadales > UBA3495 > Bin22. The sequence goes on from VXOH01000011.1 coordinate 8,136, forward strand.
ACGAACGAAGATTGACCGACGCGGAGCTAATGCCCTGCGGACCCAAGCAGAAACGATCAGTCAACCTCCAGGGTAACAGTGGGGGCTTCGGGAACATTTTCCGAAGCCTTTTCCTTTCTTGGCACAGGAGCCTGGCTGGGGCGCCTCGAACCGGACGTAATTCTCAGCAACAGCTCAACTTCCCGGTCCATCGCTTCCTGCGAGTATGCGCTGGTTTCTCCCATCTGCCGGAATTTCCTGTAGCGGGCCTCGAGCATCTTGCTTTCCGACCTTCTGGAAACCTCCCTTAAGCGACGAAAAAGTTCGTTCCTCAAAATAGCCGCAGCCTGCTTTGGGTCATGGTGGGCTCCTTCGGCAGGCTCCGCCACTACGGCATCAATTATTCCCAATTCCCCGCAGTCGCGGGCGGTCAGCATCAATGCTTCGGCCGCTTCCCGGTCAAGATTCGGGTCACCATAAGGGCCGCCCGGTGTCCGGTTCAGGGAAATAGGAGAGAAGATGGCATATTGCTGCATAACAATGCGGTCTGCCAGCCCCAGGGCCAGGGCGCCCTCATTGCCGCCTTCACCAATTATTGCCGAAACTATGGGTACGGGCGCCTCCAGCATCATGGATATGGTCGTAGCGATGGCGTTGCCAATTCCGTGCTCTTCAGCTTCAAGGCCTGGGTCGGCCCCGTGGGTATCAATGAAGGAAACTATGGGCAACTGGAACCTGACCGCCAGTCTTATGAGTTTCTGGGCCTTCCGAAGCCCATCCGGATTGAGGTGATACTTGCCCCCATCCAGCGAATAGGGCCGCTGTTGGCCAATCACGGCCACCGGCTGGTCGCACAAATAACCCACGCCCGTGACAATGGAGCCGGAGTCCCCGCTCAGGCGATCTCCGTGCAATTCGAAGAACTGGCCCAGAATATTCCTTATGTAGAAGGTGGCTGAAGGCCGTTCACCATTCCGGGTAATGGCAACCGCTTCCCACACCTCTGACTCGGGACCAACCGGCACCCGGTTGCGGGAAGGCATAACATATTCACCCTTGCCAAGTTTCTGGGCGCCCAGCATCTTAAGCAGGACGGACAGGCGGGCCTTCAGGGACTCCCGGTCCACCACGTTGTCCAGCAACCCGTGTTCCAGGTGGGACTCCGCTGTATGGGCATCTACTGGCACCGGCCCCCTGGAGAGTTCCCGCAGGGCGCGCAGGGGAGACAGGCCGATTAGAGAACCGGGTTCCGCCAGGATTACATCAGCCAGGTTGGCGAAGCTGGCGTAGGCCTGGCCGGTGGAAGGGTTGGCAAGGACTACGACGAAGGGCAGCCCCTTTTCCTTGAACCGGTTAGCCGCAGTGACCGTCTTGGCCATCTGCATCAGGGAGAGCACTCCCTCCTGGATGCGGGCGCCCCCGCCGGTTACCACCGCAATCAAGGGCAATTCCTGCTTGGCCGCAGCCTCCAGCCCGAGGGCAATCTTCTCGCCAACAACGCTGCCCATGCTGCCGCCCATGAACCCGAAGTCCAATACCACCAGCATGGCCCGCACGCCGTCAATGCGGCAGGTACCCGTCACGGTAGCTTCGGTAAGCCCGGTTCGACTCTGGTCCTTGCTGACCAGGTTGCGGTAGGAGCCTCTTTGAGAAAAAGATATGGGCGCAACCGAACTGAGGTACTTGTGCGATTCCTTGAAGCTTCGCCGGTCGGCCAGCAATTGAATCCTCTGCCTGGCGGACAGGGAATAATGAAATCGGCAATAGGGGCAAACCCGGTAGTTCTGGTAGGCCGTAGTTGCGCTGATGTCTTCCTCGCAATAGAGGCAACGGTCATGGACCGACGAAGGAAAGATCCTGTCCATCCTTCCATGTCGGCCAAATAAGTGGACCAGAAGATTGCCGAGGTTTCTCAACTCTTCCACCCCGCCGGAATGATTCGGATTCCCCGATCAGCCAGTACGAAAAGCCTGGCCCTCGCCGACGCTCGTGGTGAGCGCTCATGCGGGAAGCGCCAGTCAAAGGCGCCCTACAGTTAAATGATACAACCTGGCAGCGCTGAAAGGGAATACAATGCCGGTTCGCTTCGTCCCAGGACTCAAGGCTGCGTTTGACCGACGAGCCCTTTATTTCTTTCGACGGATGGGCGCTTAACTTGCAGCAAATACAGGCCCACCACTTCCAGGCGATGTTCCGTATCAAATGGTCGCCTTGCCTGTATCCTCAAAGACTGTCCCAAAAGCAAACGTCCCAGATTGGAAACAGAGCCTCAGGACTACCGGGTGTTTCCCAATCATTGTATAATGGGCCAACCTTCGCTCCTCGGAGGAACAGCGGGATATGCCTGTCCTCTGGGGGTAAGAGCCTGTACCGGAAGTCCCATTCAACTAGGCGGCGGAACCGCCCTGTGCGCGACTGCCGAATCCTGTGAAACTCATTTGCTCAGGAGACAAATATGCCAGAAGAAGCCAGGATAATTTATACCGAAACGGACGAAGCGCCGGCGTTAGCCACGCACTCACTCTTGCCGATTCTCCAGGCCTTTACCAAGAGTTCAGGAATTGCGCTGGAGACCTGGGATATCTCGCTATCGGGGCGTATCATTGCCAATTTCCCCGACAACCTGACCGAAGCGCAGCGCATGCCTGACTACCTCCGCATGTGCGGGGAGCTTTGCCTCGAGCCCTCGGCGAACCTCGTAAAGCTGCCCAACATCAGCGCATCCATTCCCCAGCTTAAGTCAGCCATCGCGGAACTCCAGTCCAAGGGCTATGACGTTCCCGACTATCCCGACCAGCCAGCCAATGACCAGGAACGCGAAATCCAGGTGCGCTACTCCCGCGTGCTGGGCAGCGCGGTAAATCCCGTAATCAGGGAAGGCAACTCCGACCGCCGTTCTTCCACCGCCGTTAAGGAACACGGACGGCGCAATCCTCACCGGATGATGCAGGACTGGCCGGAAGTTTCCAACTCCCGAGTGGGGCACATGTCCGGCAGCGACTTCTTTGGCAGCGAGCAGGCCGTTACCACTACCGAGGCAGGCACGGCGACCATCGAGTTCGTCTCCGCCGATGGAACCGTAACCCCGCTGAAATACGATATGCCCCTGCAGGCGGGCGAAATAATTGACTGCGCCGTGATGAACGTGGCAGCCCTGCGCGGGTTCTACGCCCGTGAACTGGACCAGGCAAAGGCCGAAGACCTGTTGATAGGCCTCCACGTCAAGACCACCATGATGCGCGTTTCGGACCCCATCATCTTCGGCCATTTCGTGTCCGTCTTTTTCCAGGAGATATTCGACAAGTATGCTTCGGAACTGGCCGAAGTGGCAGTGGACCCGGACAATGGGGTAGCGGAACTCCTTACCAAGATTCAAGGGCTGCCCGATGACAAGCGGGCCGCCATCGAGGCCGACATTCAGGCCGTGTATGACCGTCGCCCCGGGTTGACCATGGTGAATTCGAACCGGGGAATCACCAACCTTCACGTCTCCAGCGATACCATTATTGACGCCTCCATGCCCGTTATCATTCGCGACGGCGGTCGGAGCTGGGGCCCGGACAACGAACTCCACGACACGGTAGCCCTGATACCGGACCGGTCCTACGCCACCATTTACCAGGCCGTCGTTGAAGACTGCAAGATCAACGGGGCGCTGGACCCCGCCAGTATCGGCAGCGTCGCCAACGTGGGCCTGATGGCCCAGGCGGCGGAAGAATACGGTTCCCACGACAAGACCTTTGAAGCCCCGGGAAACGGGCGGATTCGCGTCGTGGACGCTTCGGGCAACGCTTTGATGGACCAGAGCGTAGAAGAGGGCGATATTTTCCGGATGTGCCAGACCAAGGACGCCCCTATCCAGGACTGGGTAAGGCTCGGCGTTGCACGCTCCCGGCTTACCGGCCAGGCTGCAATTTTCTGGCTTGACCCGACCCGGGCCCATGATGCCGAGCTGATAAAGAAGGTGGACCAGTACCTGCCGGACCACGATACCACCGGACTGGACATCAGCACGCAGACGCCCCTTGAAGCGATGCAGACCACGCTGGCTCGCAGCCGCGCGGGACAGGACACCATCGCCGTCACCGGCAACGTATTGCGCGACTATTTGACAGACCTCTTCCCCATTCTTGAGCTGGGAACCAGCGCCAAGATGCTCTCGGTCGTCCCGCTGCTCAACGGCGGGGGACTGTTCGAGACGGGCGCCGGCGGTTCCGCGCCCAGGCACGTACAACAGTTCGTCGAGGAGGGACACCTGCGCTGGGACTCTCTGGGCGAGTTTTGCGCCATGGTGGCGTCCTTTGAGCACTGCGGTGAAGTTTTCGATAACGACCAGGCCAGGCTCATGGCCGAAACCCTGGACCAGGGCATTGGCGAGCACCTGGAGAACAACAGGTCACCCTCCCGTAGGGTCAATGAGCTGGACACCCGGGGCAGCCACTACTACCTGGCCCTTTACTGGGCCGAAGCGCTGGCGAAGCAGGACAAGGATGCTGCCATGCGGGCCCGATTTGCCGACGTTGCGCGCCAACTCCGGGAAAATGAGGATACCATCGTCCAAGAACTGAACGAAGCCCAGGGGCAAACCGTGGATATCGGAGGCTATTACCGCCCGGATAACGACATGGCCGCCAGGGCCATGCGTCCCAGCGCTACCCTGAACTCGATAATTGATGCGATTTAGCCGGCGGCGAGTCAGAGTCGCTGTGGTCGCAGGACTTCGCGCTCGTGTCTTCCGGACGGCCCAAAACCTTGGGACCGATAGTCTTGAGTATGAAAACCTGAGGCGCCGCCGTGCGAATCGCATGTCTCTGCCCGGTTTCGATACGGCTGTTTCGTGGGCCGGCGATTTAGATAGAGGAGTATTTACCAGATGAGGAGCAAAGTAACCGTAGTAGGCGCCGGAAACGTCGGCGCGACTGCCGTTCAGAGAATTCACCAATTGGGCTACGCCGATACCGTGCTGGTTGACGTGGTTGAGGACCTGCCCCAGGGAAAGGCCCTGGACATGCTGGAATCCGGCCCCGTCATCGGGTCCGACGCCATGGTGACCGGAAGCAACAGCTACGAGGAAACGGCCGGTTCCGACGTGGTGGTAATTACCGCGGGAATCGCCCGCCGGCCTGGAATGAGCCGGGACGACTTGTTGCTTACGAACATGAACATAACCAGCGCGGTCACCGAGCAGGTGGTCAAGTATTCTCCCGACTGCATTATTCTTGCGGTGACCAACCCACTGGATGCCATGTGCCAGAACATCCTGGAGTCCAGCGGCTTTCCCCGCAACCGGGTTTTCGGAATGGCGGGGGTGCTGGATACGGCCAGGTTCCGGACCTTTATCGCCCAGGAGTTGAACGTTTCCGTTGAGGACGTTCAGGCGTACGTGCTGGGCGGCCACGGCGACGACATGGTGCCGCTGGTGCGCTATACCACCGTAGGCGGCATTCCCATCAGCGAGATGATGTCCGAGGAGACGGTGGACGCCCTGGTGCAGCGAACTCGCCAGGGTGGAGGCGAAATCGTAGCCCTGCTTAAGGCGGGCAGCGCCTACTATGCTCCCTCAGCGTCCATTACCCAGATGGTTGAAGCAATTTTGCTGGACAAGAAGCGCATTCTGCCCGGTTGCGCCTACCTGGAGGGTGAATTTGGCATCAACGGCCTCTGCGTCGGCGTTCCGGTGAAGGTGGGCGCCGGGGGGATGGAGCAGGTAATCGAGATTAAGCTGACCGATGACGAACAGAAAGCGCTGGAAGCCTCGGCGGCCAGCGTGCAGGAACTGGTGGAAGTTATGAAGAACGCCAAGGAAGGAGCCCAATAGTCGGAATTTTCATATTGGCCCAAACGTGGCGGATGGCCGAACCCCGGGGTGTAATTTCCGAAGAATGGGGATAACATAAGCCCTCCGGGAAAGGCAAGATAGCGGTCAGCCACTCCTGAGCACCCAGATTCTGTAGCGGCTCTATGCATTAAATTGCCTGGAGCCGCTATTGATTTACGTAAAAATCTGGTACAAATATAGTAGAATACTAATTAGAGGGTAATTTCAGGTGGGAGGGTTGAGAAGTGGCCGGTCGAAGCTTGCAGGAAAAGGAACTGCTGGAAAAGGCAGCCAGATATCTGCCGGGCGGTGGTTCAGGGAATACCAACTTCCCTGAATCCGTGAATTTCCTGGTGCGGGAAGGCCGCGGCTCCCACATTTGGGACGTCAGCGGCAATGAATACGTGGACTGGCTTATGGGTTCGGGCCCCATGGTGTTGGGCCATGCTCACCCGGCGGTGGTGGACGCCGTGACCGAAGCGGTTGCCCAGGGCAGCACCTTCTTTACCACCAACGAAAAAGCGGTGCTGCTGGCGGAAGAGCTCGTAAATTCCGTACCCTGCGCCGACAAGGTCCGGTTCACAACCAGCGGGACCGATGCTTGCTTCCAGGCAATGCGAGCAGCCCGGGCCTATCGCAAGCGGGAAAAGGTGCTGAAGTTCGAAGGCGGCTTTCATGGCACCAGCGACTATGCGCTGATGAGCGTAACTCCGACCTCGGCGGAGGAGTATCCGGTGGCCGTACCCAACAGCGGCGGAATACCCCGGGCCATCCAGGAATTGATGCTTATCGCTCCTTTCAATGATTTAGAGACCACTTCCTCGATTATTGGAGCCCACCATGATGAACTGGCTGCCGTAATCGTGGAACCCTTGCAGCGAATAATTGCCCCCCGGCCTGGTTTCTTGCAGGGCTTGAGAGACATTACCAGGCGGTACGGCATTCCCCTCATATTTGACGAGGTGGTAACGGGTTTCCGGCTGGCGTACGGCGGAGCCCAGGTCTATTACGGGGTTACGCCGGACCTTTGCTCCATGGGAAAGATAATGGGCGGGGGATACCCTCTGGCGGCGGTCATGGGTCGAGACGACATAATGTCCGTTTACGACCAGGCCCTGGTTGATTCCGACGACTATATCAACCAGATTGGCACGTTGAACGGGAACCCGGTCGCATGCGCCGCGGGACTGGCCACGCTGGCTGAAATGAGGAAGGAAGGTGCATACGAGCGTTTGTGGAGCGTTGGCAGGAGAGTCCGGCAGGGGTTGGTGGACATTTGCACCGAGAACGGTCTCCCGGTACAGAGCAGCGGAGAAGACGCCATTTTTGACATCTATTTCACCGAAACGCCGGTGAACAACTATCGTGACGGACTGGCGGCGGACGGAGGTTTGATGGCCCGTCTGAACCAGGGCTTGCTGGAACGGGGCATATTGAAAAGCTGGCCCCAGAAGTATTACCCGTCCCTGGTCCATACCGACGAGGACGTGGACCGCACCCTCACCGCAGTACGTGAGGTAGTTCCGACGCTGGTATAGGCGGCGTCCGGGGAGCGCTCGATTCGTCGCTTGCCGGCATAGGAGAGGAAGCTCGAGAGCAGGGTCGGTCCAGTTTGGCGCCACTGGGTCAGACCTATCGAAATGCAGAAGAGTTGGCAATCAATGGTCTGCGCAGGTTTAATCATCAGGCCGAATCGTTCTAAATGGTTCAAAGGGGACCGCGGCCGTAAGTGAGGGACGAAAGCCCAAAAAGCGATGAGTACCCTGAACGACAATTCTCCGGAAGCTGGCGACTCCGCACGTTCACAGGCGGGCGCTGATGTACGCAGTGACCCAGGCAACGAATTGGTTGTGCCGGGCATGTACGTGCCGGGCTATGCCAGGGCCCGCGAAATAAACCCCCAACTGGCCGACAATTACATTCGACACACCACCATCGGGGACCCCCTGGCGGATGCCATGGTGGCTGATATATCCGTGCTTTCTCCCAGCGAAAGGCAGCGTCTGATTCATGCGGTGATGGAAAGTGAAGAGGACGTATTGGCGAGTGCGCCCGAGTCCGTGAGGGCCCTGTACAACGACGCAAACACCAAGCCAAAATGGGTGAATGAGGCAGGCTTCCGCCCCGGCATTCGAAGCTTTCATGCCAATGCGCCGGAGATTCTCGGTGGAATGGTCGGGGGCGTTCTGGTCGAGGGCTTTTCCACCGCAATCTGCGAATCATTCCTCATAACCGGGCGGCTACGGGAACAGGGCGTCCGTCGCCTCAAACAGAACAATCGCCACATGCTGGAGATTTTTCTGCCGGGCGGGCTGGAGCGGTTTGGCGATGGCTGGAAGCTGTCAGTAAGGATCCGAATTGTTCATGCCAGGATTCGTCACCTTCTTAACAACTCTCCCGCAGACTGGGACCTGAGCGAGATGGGGACTCCCATCAGCGCGGCTCACGTGGGATTCGCCATCTCTTCCTTTTCCGCGAGGCTGCTCACCCATGCCCGATCCCTGGGCGCCTCCTTCAGCGCGGAGGAACGGGCCAGTTTCATGCAGGTCTGGCGCTATTCCGGGCATCTAATGGGCATTCCCGACACGATTCTCTTCACCACCGAGGAGGACGCGTTGAAACTCAGGGAGGTAGCCGTAGCGTCCGAGCCTGAGCCCACCTTCAGCTCCATCATCATGGCAAACGCATTGATAAACTCGGCGCCCCTGGTGATCGGAATTCAAGACCCGGAGGCCAGGCGCGACCTGGTGAAGTACGTTTATACCGTTTCGACTGCATTGATTGGAAAGAAGATGGCCGGTCAGCTCCGATATCCCAAGACGACCACTTTCGGCGTTTTGCCGGTGTACCGAATGCGGGTGCGTGCCAAGCGGCTTATCAGTCAACTCAGCCCCAAACGCAACCGCTCATCCAATTTCGAAGCGCTCATCAACGCTTCCATGTTCGATCATCAAATCTCCTACGACCTTCCGGACCACGCCCACGCCGAGGAGTCACAGCGGTGGTAGGCGTCCCTGCCGGCCACCCAAGAGCGGGAAGGGTAAGAGAATTATCGCCCTATTACATTTGCTCCGTGGGAACCACCGGAATGGCAATCCCGGGTCCGGCAGGGAAAGCTATTCCCAGGGCTCGTTAATCAGAACAAGTTCGGTAAGCAACCCGTGGTCGCAACCCAACACTTCTCCGGAACGGCGGGCGAAATCCGTCAGTATCCCGAAAGTGCCCGCAGCGGCAGGCCCCAGGTTTTCCAGGTAAGCCTTGTGGCGCTTTAGAGATTCCAGGCCCTGCTCCCAATAGCCCGACACATCGATTCCATGGGTGGCGGTCTGCTGGTCCACTCCCAGGACAGCGGCAAATCGAACTCCGTTCCACGGAGCTAACCCTTCTTCCAGCAGCTCCGGGAAAATCCACCGGTTGCCGGCATCACGGGCGGCGTCCAGCACCGCCAGCCCGACGTTCCGGTGGTCGGCCATGTTCAGGTGCCCGGAAGCAAACTTGAGATGGTAGCTAAGGGTTACCAGGGCGTCCGGGCGGTGTTTTCGCATTGCCCTGCTCAAGTCCCGGCGGAGGGGCAGGCCATACTCAATAATGCCGTCGGGATAGCCCAGGAACTCCACCGTTTCCACTCCCACCACCTCAGCCGCCTCTATTTCTTCCCGGGACCGCAGCGGCCCCACGTCGGCAGGGTGCATTCCATCTATTCCTGCTTCACCGCTGGAAACCATCAGGTATATTACCTTCTTCCCCTGGGCGGTCCATTTGGCCACCGCGCTGGCTCCGCCGTATTCCATGTCATCAGGATGGGCAACAATGGCCAATGCGGTTTGCCAGTCTTCAGGCATCTTGGGGATAGGTTCCGGCGATGGTTGTAGCTGCATTCTCTCCTCCCATTTCGCGATTGTCCATGAAACTCGGTACCAGGAAAAGACGATGCGGCGCGTACTAATGCGCCGCATTCGAGCCGACAGGTTTGAGAGGCTAACGGAACCAAAGAGACTGCTAGCTTCTTGACCCCAGTTTTACCGCCAGGGGCTGGGTGCTGACTATGTGCTTCTGGAGGCCCAATTCCTGGGCCGGTATGCCCATGGCCAGGCCAATAGCCTGGGGCAGGTGCAGAATAGGAAGGTCCACGCTGCGCTTCAGTTGCGCTGAAGCCTTGGGCTGATAGCCGTCAAGGTTCAGGTGGCACAGCGGGCAGGGAGTTACCATGACATCGGCGCCCAGGTCCTTGGCTTCCGAAGTGTGCTTGCCCACCATGGCCATGGAGTTCTTCTCATTGATGGTCAGAATGGGGAAGCCACAGCAGCGCGTCTTTCCCTCGAAATCCACTACCGTAGCGCCAAGCGTCTCAATCAGGGTCTCCAGCGACGTCTGGCGTTCCGGGTGGTCTTCAATGTCCAGGGCTTCGGTGGGACGCACAATATAGCATCCGTAGAAGGGAGCCATGCGTACACCCGCCAGCGGACGGGTCACCAGCTCGGTTACCTTGTCCAGCCCGATATCCTCAATCAGAATCCAGAGAAGGTGCTTGGGCTCGGCGGTGCCTTTGTATTCCAGCCCCTCTTCCGCCAGGTAATCGTTAATCTGGGCCAGATACTCCGGATCTTTGGTCAGGCGCTTGTTGGCCTGGCTCATCACTCCCTGGCAGGTGCTGCAGATAGTCAGAATGGGCAGTCCCATCTGCTCGGCCTTGGCAAAATTGCGAGCGTTCAGGGTGTCACCGAAAAGCTGGTTCTTCTCCTGCATAACTCCGGCGCCGGTGCATGTCCAGCCCGGAATTTCCTCCAGATCAATGCCGATGCGCTCACAAATGAGCATGGCCGCCGGATACAGTTCCGGCGCGGCTCCCTGGGAGACGCAGCCGGGGAAAAAAGCGTACTTCACTATCTGGTTCCTCCTGTAGTTGGGCCCCGTCACACGGGGAAATGGGCTGCCAGTCCTACGTGTTCAGCCCCCATCATCGTGGAGCATCGGGGGTGGGCTTCCATACTCAGTTGCTTCAACCACCTAGCCGAAGGGGGAATTCCTGCCGATCTGGGGGCCGGCGAGGTCCGGCTCCAGCTTGCGAAACAAGCGCCGAACGTTCTCCACGTTTTCAACGTTCTTGTGCCGGATGGGGGGCATTTTGCCGTGGGTGAGGGCCCGCCAGCCCACCGGAGCGTAGCTGAGCATCGCGCCGATATTGGTAATTCCGCCCACCGACTTGATGGGCAGGCGCAGCTCGTCCAGACGGCCGCTGTGGCCCACGGACTCCGTGAAAGCGCTGGTATGCCTGGCGCCATTGTTGTTGGTAAAGCCGGCGCTTACGGCCTGTTCCCGCAGCGCCATAATGCGGTCCATGGGAGCCACGCCCTTGGGGCAGGCCTGGACACACTCATTGCAGCGGGTGCAGTCCCACATGCCGGTGGCCTCACTCAGGTTGCGGAGCCTATCGCGGGAAACGCCCTCCCGGTCTCCATCCCGCGGGTCGGCGGTGAAACGGTAAGCCTTGGCCAATGCCGCGGGGCCCAGGAAGGTGGGGTCCACCTCCAGGACCGTGCAGTCGGAAACGCAGGCGCCGCACATAATGCAGGCCGTAACTCCCGAAAGGTGCAGCATGGACTCGTTGGAAGCGATATATTCGCCTTCGGGTTCGGCTCCCTGCGGCTGCAAGTAGGGTTCGACCTCACGGATCTTGTCCCAGAAAAGGTCGAAGTCCACCGTCAAATCCTTGATGACCTTCATCACGCCGGCCGGCTCCACCGTAACGCAATTGTCCTCGTCTATGGCGCGGGACAGGGACGTCTTGCAGGCCAGTCCCGCATGCCCATTGATGCGAACGGCGCAGGAACCGCAAATTGCGCTGCGGCACGAACACCGCAAGGTAAGGGTGCCGTCAATTTCCTCACGAATCTTGATGAGGGCATCCAGGACGGTGGCATTATCGGGGACCGATACCGAAAAGTCTTCCCAATAGCTGTGCGGCTGGTCCGCTTCCGGATCAAATCTCTTAATTTTGATGGTTACGTCCATTGACTAATACTTCCTCTCTTCGGGCTGCCACTTGGTAATGGTGACGGGCAGGTAGGAAAGCTCAGGTCCGACCTCGCCCTTCCGGGCAACGATATGCTTCAGCCAATTGTCGTCGTCCCGCTCCGGGAAGTCGGTGCGGGCATTCGCGCCCCGGCTTTCCCTGCGTTCCAGCGCGCTGAAGGCAATGGTATCGGCAACATCCAGCATGTAACCCAGTTCCAGGGCGAACACCAGGTCTGTGTTGAAGATCCGGTTCTTATTCTGTACCGGTACCTGGTTATACCGGTCGCGCAGGTCGGAGAAATCGCGAATGGCCTCACTGATGCTTTGCTCATCGCGGAACACGGCCACATTGCGCACCATGGACTCGCCCATGGCCTGGCGGATAGCGCCCCACCGGTCGCCGTTGTCCGGCCGTTCCAGCATCTCATTGATGCGCCGCTCCTCCCGGGCCACTGCCTCTCCTTCGTCAAAATCAACGAACTCCACGCCTCGGCAGAACTCCGCTGCGTGATTGCCGGACCGCTCACCGAAAACGATGGTGTCCAGCAGGGAGTTGGCGCCCAATCGGTTGCCGCCGTGGACGCTGACGTTGGCGCACTCGCCGGCCGCATAAACCCCGGGAATGCTGGTCAGGCCGTTAATGTCGGTCTTTATTCCGCCCATGATGTAGTGCATGCCGGGGCGGATGGGCACCGGTTCCCGGATCATGTCAACGCCGGCCAGGTCAATGCCTATCTCGCGGATCTGGCTCAGCTTCTCCATGATCAGGGCCTCACCCAGGTGGGTGCAATCGAGAAATACGCAGCCGTTGACGCCGTTTCCGGCGTTTATTTCGGTCTGTTCAGCCCGGGAAACCACGTCGCGAGAAGCCAGTTCCATCATGTTGGGAGCGTATTTCTCCATGAAACGGTGGCCGTTCTTGTCCCGCAGGTAGGCGCCCTCGCCGCGGGCTGCTTCTGACAGCAGTACTCCGCTGCCGGCCAGGGTCGTGGGATGGTACTGGACCATTTCCATGTCCATCAGGCCGACACCAGCGTTGTAAGCAAGCGCCATGCCGTCGCCGGTTACGATCAGGGCATTGGTGGAGGGTTCAAAAATGCGCCCGCAGCCGCCGGTGCAGAAAATGACTGTTTTGGCGCGTATGGCATGAATTTGACCCGTGCGTATTTCGAGGGCCATTACACCGGCAACCTGGCCGTCTTCCTCAATCAGGGAAGTAACGAACCACTCCTCGTAACTGCGCACGCCCGACTTGATAAGCTGCTCGAACATCACGTGAAGCAGGGCCTGACCGGTGAAGTCGCCCACAAAGAAAGTACGGGCCCGGCGCTGACCTCCGAAAGCCCTGGTGCCGAGCTTCCCTTCGTCGTCCCGGTTGAAGGTCACGCCCATGTGTTCCATATCAATGAGAGCGCGACCGGCGGAACTGCACATCACCTCGATGGCGTCCTGATCACCCAGGAAATCGCTGCCTTTAATGGTGTCGTAGGCGTGGTCTTCCCAATCGTCGCCCCGGTCCAGCAGGGCGGCGTTGATCCCCCCTTGCGCGGCGTTAGAATGGCTGCGCACCGGATGGACCTTGCTGATTATGGCCGTATTGGCCCCGTTGGCGCTGGCGGCAATGGCAGCTCGCATTCCCGCCAGGCCGGCGCCTATGACCAGAACATCATGCTCCAGCATATTTCTTGCTTTCTCCCCTCAATATCGGCAATGGCTTTTTGCCATTGCCTTATCGTCGCCTAATTATCCAACAGAACCGGCATCGCCAACAACCCGAAGGGCTTGCAGCAGGGCGGCTATGCTCTTGGCGTCCCTGATTTCTCCTCTCTCTATGAGTTCCAGGGTCTGAGGCAGCGGCACCCTGACGGTATCCACTATCTCATCGTAGTCCTGTTCCAGATCCGAAGGTTTCAGGTCTGTGGCCAGGAATGCGTACATATACTCGTCGCACCAGCCGGGGGCCAGCCAGAAGCCCGGAAGGGCGCGCAATTCACCCGCAACGTGGGAAACCTCCTCCTGAAGTTCCCGCATGGCCGCTTCCTCCGGAGTCTCCCCCTCTTCAATACCGCCGGCCGGAACTTCCAGCAGCACCGACTCCGTCGGCTTGCGATACTGGCGCACAAGGAGGACGTTGCCCTCGGCGTCCAGGGGAACCATGCAAACCGAATCCGAGTGCTCCAATACCTCCCGGACGGTCAGCCTTCCGTTGGGCATCCGCACCCGGTCCTTTCGCAGGGCAAGAATGGCGCCCTGGTAGATCCGGGCAGATGCAACCGTTGCTTCCGTGAAATCCCTGTCCGGGGAACCGTTGCTCCGGGTGGAACCGTCTTCGACCACGCTGAATTCCTTTCGTCTCGTCCGGCGGCTTCTATTGGCCCCGAATGCTGAAGCCGAGGCGGCGCGTCAACGTCGAGTAAAAGTGACTTGGGGGTTGAGCCCGCAGGAATCGGGCCTTATGGGGGCTTTGTTCAATCTCTACCCGGTCCCCGGGATGAAGGGGACGCTCAAAGTAGCCGTCCACACTCAGCACAGCGCCCTGGGCTCCCTCCAAATGGAGGCCTACCCTGGCTTCCGGGGCCAGAACCAGGGATGCCGAGAGTCCCACGTGGGCGGCCACAGGTTTCAGCACCAGGCTTTCGGACAGGGGGTCCAATATAGGGCCGCCCACCGCCAGACTGTAGCCGGTACTGCCGGTGGCAGTTGCCAGGATAATGCCGTCCGCCCGCAAAGAGGCCACCTCCGCTCCGTCAACAGTCGTGCGGATAGTGACCACGCGAGACACGGCGCCCCGAGACATAACAACGTCATTAAGGGCATGGAAGGGACCCTCTTCGCCGGGAAGGCTGGTATGTGATCCGCGAATAATTCGCGCCGTTATCATGTTGTGAGAATCAATGCGAACACTGCCGTTATAGTAGGTGGGAAGTTTCTCCAGCGCATCGTGGACCTGGAGTTCAGTCATGAAACCCAGCCGTCCCATGTTTATTCCCACCATGGGCACCTTTAGCGGAGCGGTCAACTGGACTGCCCGCAGCATGGTCCCGTCGCCGCCGGCGGTGACAACCAGGTCGGTGCTGGTTACCTGTTCCCTGAGCTCTTCCAGGTTTTCAGCCGGCGAAATCCAACTGCTCTGCTCCAGAGAAAGCTCATTAACGATGGCCGTGCTGACATCCAGAGCCTCGGGTATGCGGGAGTTGTAGATGATGCCGACAGTTCTAATCTGGCTGGACAATTCGACAGACCCTTCAATTCAATGTGGATTACGGGCCCCGGACACAGCAGTCTAGCATCCCATAAATTTGAGTGTCAATTAAAGGCGAAATCGCAAACAAACGCTACGATTTACGCCGCCCCTCTTGGCCCATCGCAAACCGCAAGCGGAGGTAACATCCGGAGTCCCTTCAGTCTTCGCCGCATTCTTGTCAAGTTTGTGAAGGCAGAGAAGGCCATGTTCGTCACGGAGCCAGGATGCCCGGCAAAGAGGTTACCGCACCCTCGGCGCCCTGAATCACGGGGCCAAAGACTATGCCCAGCAACACCGTGCATATTGCCGTAATGGTGAGGGCAAGCATTCCATATTTGGATATTCCCTGCGGCTGGAGAGTTACCTCATCGGGTTGCAAGGTGTTTTCCGAGCCTTTCACCGCCTCAGATTCGGGATCAAGGAACATGGTCCGAATAACCCGAATGTAATAATAGGCGGAAACTACACTGTTTATAGCGCCCAGCACCGCCAACCAGACCAGTTCGCTCTTTACCGCCGCTGCGAACAAATATATCTTGCCCACGAAAATTCCCGTAGGCGGCACACCGATCAGGGCCACCAGGGCCAGGGCCAGGGCCAGGGCCGGCAATCTGTATTTCCGGAACACGCCGCCATAGTCTTCAATCAAATCGCTGCCTATCTTGCTGTTGATGACCAGGATGGCGAAGAAGGCCGTCAAGTTCGCGGCAGCATAGGCAACCAGGTAGAACAGGACACTGCTGGGGCCGAAGGTGGTAAACGCGCCGGAGTCGCTCGTACCGCTGCCGTCCCGGGCCACCGCGGCAACGCCTACCAGGATATACCCGGCGTGGGCTATGGTGCTGTAGCCGAGAAGCCGCCGGATATTGCTCTGGGCGATGGCCACCAGGTTGCCAACGGTCATGGATACGGCCGCCAGTACCGCCAGCAACATACCCCAGTTGGCGTCAAAGGGCAGAAAGCCGCTGTAGAGGAACCGGAGAAGCAGCGCGAAGGCCACGGCCTTGCTGGCAACCGACAGTAAAGCCACCATCGGAATGGGAGCGCCTTCATACACGTCGGGTACCCACATTTGAGACGGTACAGCCGAAAGCTTGAAGGCTATGCCCACGGTCAGGACAACCACGCCCACCAAGACCGCATAACTGCCAAAGGCCAGGCCCTGTTCGGATGGGCCGCCCAGGGCCAGCGCAATTCCAGCCAGGGTAGTTGACCCGCTGAATCCGTACAGAAGGGCCATGCCATAAAGGGTCAGCGCCGAACTGATGGCCCCTATCACCATGAATTTCATCCCAGCTTCGCTGGAGGAAGAGTTGGGAAGAAATGCCGCGATGGCTACCAAAGGCAGCGTGGTCAATTCCAGGGCAACGTAAATGGTAATCAATTCGGTGGCTGATGCCATCAGCATCATGCCGGTGGCGGAGAGCAGCATCAGGCCATAGAACTCTCCTTTCAACCTGGGCAGAGCCCTGACGTAATCCACCGAGGCGAGAAACACCAGGGCCAGGGAGACTACCACCAAGAGGTTGAAGAAAACGCCAAACCGGTCAACTGCCAGGCTGTCCGAAAGGATGCTGTCGGACGGGACCAGGTTTTCTGCGCCGCTGCCGAACAGAAGCCCCGGGAACTCGGTGAGCTGAGCCCAGGCGAAGGAAAGTGGAAGGATGAGTCCTACAAGCGCAACCGCGCCCACCAGACCCTTTCTGTTCAGGACAAGATCGGCCAGTATTACCAGGATACCCAGTCCTGCCATGGACAGCTGCGGCGATATAAGAAACAGGTCGTTAAGCGACATATCGTTCTTGCTCGCTACCTGGCCGTCGCGATGGGTGACTGGGCAGCATTGATCATATCCACCATGGGCGCGACTGCCGTGTCAAAAACGTCGGTCAAGACGGCCGGATAAACGCCCACCACAACTATGCTGATAACCAGGAGCGCCAGGGGTATGGCTTCCAGCGGGGAGGCGTCGGTTAGTCCGTCAAAGCGTTCGCGGCGCGGGCCGAAAAGTGACCGCTCCAGCATCCACAGAATGTAGCCCGCCGCCAGGATTATCCCCAGCACGGACAGGGCGGTCATCAGCGGATATGCCCGAAATGCACCGAAAAAGACGAGCACTTCAGAAACGAACCCGCTCAGCCCCGGAAGCCCAAGGGAAGCAAACCCGGCTATGGCCAGCGCTGCCGCCGCCATGGGCATTCGGGAGGCCAGACCACCCAGGTCCGGAATATACCGGGTGTGGGCCTTGTCGTAAATCAGGCCCACTCCCACGAACAGCAGTCCGGTGATGGTCCCGTGGGTGAACAGCTGCATCGCCGCTCCGCTCAACCCCGTTCCGTTCAACTGTCCGGCAGCGGCTCCCACCGACCCGATTCCCACCAGAACCAGCCCCATGTGGCTGACGCTGGAATTGGCAATCAGGCGCTTCAGGTCCGTCTGGCGAATCGTCACTACTGCGCCATAGAGAACGCTGATCACGCCCAGCGTTATCAGCGCCCAAGCGAAGGCGTTCACCTCGTTGGGAAACATGCCGACGTTAACTCTCAGGAGGCCGTATCCTCCCATCTTCAGCATCACGCCGGCCAGCATGACACTGGCTGCCGTAGGAGCGTCGGTGTGAGCGTCCGGGAGCCAGGTATGCACCGGCCAGGTGGGGAGCTTCACCGCAAAGGCGGCGAAAAACAGCCAGAACAACACGCCCATCGGCAGAACCGCTGAGCCGGAGTTCAGCATCGAACCGGCCTCCAGCAGCGAGGTCATATCAAAGGAACCGGACGGCTGGCTAAGGAATATGGCCACGATGGCGACCAGCATGAACGCGCTGCCCAATATCGTGAAGATAAGGAACTTCATCGCCGAATACGCCCGGCGACCGGTGCCCCAGCCGGCGATGAGCATGTACATGGGCAATAGCTCCAGCTCCCAATACAGGAAGAACAGGAGGAAGTCCAGCGAGGTAAAGACTCCCATCACTGCCGTTTGCAATAGAAGGAGCCATATGAAATACTCCCTCACCCGTTCACCGATAGACCAGGAAGCGATAATGGCGCAAAAACCGAGGAGACCCGTAAGGAGGACCATCGGCGCGCTGAGACCATCCACTCCGAGCAGGTAGCTGGCGTTGAATGTCTCGGTGGAAATCCACGTAATGCGGTCAATCAACTGGAAACGGTCGGCCCCCATCCCCCGGTCAAAGCTGACAAACACGGCGGCGGCCAGCAGCAGGTCGGCCAGGCCCACGGCAAAGGCGAAGGCTCGAATCGCCCGGTCACCCCGGACTAACGCCAGGATCAACAACGCCCCCAGCGCCGGGAGAAACACCGTCAGTGTCAGCATTCCGGGGAAGTGGAACATCCCGCTATCCTCCCAGCCCCGCGCTGTAGGCCAGGTATCCGACAAGAATCAATACGGCTCCCAGGACAATTACGGCCCCGTAAAACTGGACCTGACCGGTCTGCAGCTGGGCAACAACTCGACCACCATTTCGGCACACGCTGCCCGCCAGGTCCACCAATCCGTCCACCAGGGTCCGGTCGAACCAGTCGGTCAGGGCGGCAAAGGAACGGTAGAAAACCCGCCGGACTAACAGACCTTCGTACAACTCGTCCATGAAATACTTGCGGGACAACAGGGCGTAAATGGGCCCTCCCCTTTCCAGCGGTTCGGGACGCTGTGGAGCAACCGGTACCGGTTCATGCCCATGAAGAGGCGAAGGTCCATCAGCACCTTCGGCAGCCAGCGTCGGCTCTGCGACGCCCGCACCTTCCGGCTCCCCGATTTCCACCGGCACCTCCAAGGTTTGTGTCCGCTTCCTTCCCATGAACTGGTAAAGAAGGTAAGCCAGGACGATGCCAGCCAGCGCGACGGCGGTGGAAATCAGGGCCACCTCCCAGTTGAACGCCGGAGTCTTGGGATGGTCAAAGGGAACGGCCGCTTCCACGTAGTAAGAAAACCAATGTCCGGGAATCAGAAGGAAACTCTTGACCCATTGCGGGTTGGCAACATAACCGGCCAGAATAGCTGCTACGCCGAGTACGGCCATGGGCAAGACCATAACCCGAGGCGACTCGCCCAGATGGACCTCTTCCGATACGGACGAGGGTCGCGGCAGACCACTCTCCTCTGCGTCCTCCAGTTCCCTGGCACCGCCGCCGCGGAAATCACCGTGAAATGTGAGAATTATCATCCTGAAGGTATAAAAGGCGGTAAGAAGCACTCCCGCTATCAAGAGCCCAAACACGGCCTGGTAAACCCACGGATCCACGGTACTGCCCGAAACCCAGGCCGAGGTAAGAATTTCATCCTTGCTCCAAAAGCCGGCCAGGGGAATTATGCCCACCAGGCTCAGGCCGGCAATCAACACCAGGGCGTAGGTCCAGGGCATGTGCTTTCTCAAGCCGCCCATGTAGCGCATATTAAAGGTTCCCGAGGCGTGATTGACGCTGCCGGCCCCCAGGAAGAGCAGGGCCTTGAAGAATGCATGGGTGAAAAGATGGAAGAGAGCCGGACCGAAAGCCCCGATGCCCAGGGCAGCCATCATGTAACCCAACTGGCTCACGGTGGAATAGGCCATTACCCGCTTGATGTCGTCCATAACCAGGCCAAGGGTTGCGGCGCCCAACGCCGTAAACCCTCCGATAAGCGCCACCACCGTCATGGCTTCCTGAGTCTGTTGGAAGAGGGGGAAGAAACGGGCAACCAGGAAAACACCGGCCGCCACCATCGTGGCCGCATGAATCAGCGCACTGACCGGGGTGGGACCCTCCATGGCGTCGGGCAGCCAGGTGTGCAAGGGGAACTGGCCCGACTTGCCGGCGGCGCCGGCAAAAATCCCCAGGGCAATCAGGGTCAACGCGCCGCCCCCGAGAACGGCACCGCCGGTAGCCAGGGGCTGGGCAGCCTGCCAGATATCCGGGATGTGCAGGGGGTTGAGGCCCTGTGCCGCAAATTCCGGACCGTGGAAAGCCAGGTAGATAATCGCCAGCAGGAATCCCACGTCGCCGATTCGAGTAACTATAAAAGCCTTCTTGGCCGCAGCCGCAGCCGAAGGCCGATCGTGCCAGAAGCCAATCAAAAGGTAGGAAGATACACCTACAAGCTCCCAGAAAGCGTAGAGTTGCACCACGTTGACGGACAAGACCAAGCCAAGCATGGCCGCAGTAAAGAGGGACATGTAAGCGAAATACCTGGCAACGCCCGGGTCTCCCCGCATGTAGCCCAGGGAGTAAATCTGGATCAGCAGACTTACCCCGCTCACTACCACCAGCATAATGCTGGTAACCGGGTCCAGCAGGAGTCCCATTTGGATTACTACGTCGCCGAGATTCAGCCAGGTATGGGGTTCAAAGTCCAGTTCCGCGCCACCGTAATGCTGGCGCAGGACAACCAGCGAAAGCGCCAACGATACCGCGAGGGCAAGTATGAGCAGATAGCCGCTCACCACCGCATAGCGGTTGAAGAAGGGCCTGATAACGAGGGTAATCAGGAGGAATGAAAGCAGGGGCAGGAAGAATATTGCCCAGACCAGTGGTTCGGTGACCATCTACAGTTTCCTCAGAATCTCGTCGGCCACGTGCTCACGGCCCTTGGGAACGTAAATCACGAAAGGGACTCTCTCGCTCCAGCTCAAAATATCCCCTTCGGGCAAAATGCGGGTCGGGAGTCCCTCGCCTTCGAGGACTTCCTTCCACATTTCGGCCATCATCAGGTTTGGCGCTCTCTTGAATTCAATCCACATCAGGTATAGAAGTCCACGCCGTCAGTTTCGCAGCTGGCTGGCTTCGGTCAGATTCACCGTTTCGGTATTCCGGTACATGGCAAAAACAATGCCCAGACCCAGGGCAATCTCCGCCGCCGCCACGGTTATGATGAAGATGGCAAACACCTGCCCGGTCAAAACGCTGCTGATGCTTTCCCGCAGAGCCAACGGGGCCACGTACCTGGCGAAGGCTACAACGGTGAGGTTTACGGCGTTGAACATAATCTCGATGGACATCAGCACGGCAATGACGTTGCTCCTGGCCAAAGCGCCGTAAAGGCCTATGGCAAAAAGCACGGCGGCAACTATGAGCATAGCTTCCAGGGACATGCCGACTAGCTCCCCCGAGACCTGGCCAGCGCCAGTCCGCCTATCAGGGCGGCCAGCAGCAGCAGCGATACCGCTTCGAAGGGAAGCACGTAGCGGCCAATCAGCAGGTCTGCCAGGCCCGACTGCCGGGCCTCTTCCCTGGCCTGGCTCGAATCGAAACCTCCGGACTCCAGCGCTCCTTCCGTAAGCACGGTAACGGACTGGGTCTGGGCCAGTTCAACCATGTCCGTCGCAGCCTCTGGAATAGGACGCCAGTCCGTTGCCACCGCTGCGATAACCATGCCAACCAACAACAGCGCCGGAAATAATACGGCCGGTATCTGAAGGTGGTTGGGCAAATTGCCTTCCCGTACATTGCGGGTCAGCATAATTCCGAAAATGAACAGGACGGAAATTGCCCCCACGTAAATCAAGACCTGGACTACGGCCAGGAATTCGGCGCTGAGGAGAACAAAAAACCCGGCAACCGCGATGAACACCACCGCCAGCAGCAACGCCGCCCTGAACAAGTCCCTGACCAGGACAACGCCGAGGGCCGCCACTATGGCCACAACGGAAAGAACCCAGAATGCCAAATCCTGGATTGCTAGCATGCCGTCTCCAAAACGACCGAGGACTGGAAAGCTTCATCTGCTTCCGAAGCCGTTGCCCCATTCCATGCAGTAGCCCAGCTACTCATCGCCGGCTCCCGCCTGTTCCGCACTTTCAGTGTCCAGCCGCATGCCGGCTTTCTCGCGCTGGTGCCAGCGCCAACCCTCGCGACCAACCTCTCGCCATCCCAGGGGCGGGCCGCCCCTGGGGTCATACGTAAACCTGGAATCGCCCTGGGCTATGCTTCGACTTCCCCGGCCGCTGCTGGGTTCACCCTCGTATCCTTCCAGTTGAGGGCGGAACCAGGTGCTCGGATGTTTTTCAGCGTTGCGGAGCTGGTCTATGGTAATGACCATGTTCTTGCGGCTGTATTGTCCCTGTTCAAAACCACTGCCCATGAACAGGGCATCGTAAGGGCAGGCCTCCACGCACAGGCCACAGAACATGCACCGCTGCAGCTCGATGTCGAAAACCTCAAGGCGGTACTTGTCCCCCTGGGGAATGGCGCTTTCGCTGGGTGACGTAACAATCTTGATGATGCCCAGCGGACAATACTTGGCACAGGAGGCACAACCGGTACAGCGTTCCTCGTACCACACGAACTCTTCCCCCCGAAAGCGCGGGTGCTGTCTGGCCCTTTCCTCGGGATACTGGATGGTAAACGGTTTCCTGGTCAGATTCTTCAACGTGACCAGCAGGCCCTTAACCATGGCGAAACCGTACATGTCAGTGCACCTCTATGGTGGTTACTCCGGGCACCACCACGTCCGACGGCTGGCGAGCCTGGAATTTCACCCGGTCCCGGATCAGGTTCCCGAATACCCAGATTGCCACAACGGTTACAACCACGTTAATCACCGCCATAATTCCCAGGTCGCCCGTAGTCAGGACTCCCTCGGGGCCCCGGAGCAAAAAAACCTCGAGCGTGACGGCCGCCAGGTTAACCAGGCTCAGCGGCAGGAGGAATTTCCACGACACCGCCATTATCTGGTCAATCCGGAGGCGGGGATACGTGGCCCTGAACCAAATAAACAGAAAAACTATTGCGCCGGTCTTGATGAGGAACCACAGCCAGCCAAGGTACTCGGACCACGGACCGGACCAGCCGCCCAGGAACAGGGTGGCTGCTATGGCGGACACCACTCCCACTCCGCCGAACTCTGCGGCCTGGATCAGGGCGAACTTTACGCCGCTGTATTCGGTATGGTACCCGGCGATGATTTCCGATTCCGCCTCGGCCACGTCGAAGGGAGAGCGATTCAGTTCGGCGGACATGCCGGCCATGAACACAAAGAAAGCCAGCGGCTGGACCAGGAAAAAGGGCAGTACCTGCGCTTCTACAATGCTGCCTAGCGACATGGATGCCGCCACCATCACAACGCCGAGAAGCGACAGCACTACCGGCACCTCATAGCTGATCAACACCGCCACGGAACGGGCGGCCCCAAACATGGCATACCGGTTGTTGGACGACCAGCCTGCCATGAAAATGGCTATTGAAGTAATGGAACTGACAGCCAGGATGTAGAGCACACCCACGTTCAGCGCAGCCAGGCTGGTATTCTCGGCAAAGGGAATTACCGCCGTCATCATCACCAGCGGCGCCACCATCAAAATGGGTACCAGCGCAAACACCGGCTTGTCGGCGCCATCAGGCGTCAGGTCCTCCTTGGTAAGGAGCTTCAGCAAGTCGGCCAGGGGCTGGAAGAGCCCGAAGGGTCCCCACCGATTGGGACCCACCCGGTTCTGGAACCTTCCCAGGAGACGTCGTTCGGCCCAGGTGATCACCGCCGCTCCGAGAAGCACGGCGTTCACCAGGACAAAAATCATCACCAGTCCCGCGATAACGTAGGAAAGCCAGCAGGGCAAAATAGTACCGACCAGGTCATAGACCAGACGATAAAGCCCGTTGGCGTACAGCACATTGTCGGCGGCCAGTTGGCAGCTCAACGGTCAACCTCGCCCATGTTAATGTCTATACTGCCGAGAGATACGATCATGTCGGCCAGCTTCCAGCCGACCAGTAATTCTTCGATTATGGTCAGATTTATCAGAGATGGAGACCTTATCTTGCACCGGTAAGGAGCGATGCCTCCGTCACTTACCAGATAGAAGGCCAGTTCGCCCTTGGAGGCTTCAACCCTGCCATAGGCTTCCCTGCCCGGGTCCGGCCGAAGCACAAGAGGAAGCTCGAGGCGTGCTGGCCCCGGCTCTATCTGTTCAATGCACTGCCGGATAATACGCAGGCTCTGGTGGACCTCCTGAATCCGCACCCAGAACCGGTCGTAGTTGTCCCAATGGGAACCAACGGGCACGTCAAACTCCACCTGGTCGTAAGCATCGTAGGGGTCCTGCTTTCTCCAGTCCCAGTTGACGCCGCTGGCCCGTAATACCGGTCCGCTTACCGAGTTGTTGACGGCTACTTCCGGAGGAATCGGGCTGACTCCGCGGGTCCTGATCATCAGGATCTCGTTTTCCAGGAGCAGTTGCTCCATCTCCGCGAATTCAACCTCGAAATCCTCCAGGAATCGGTCCAGCGCAGGCCAGAACTCCCGGGGAGCATCGGCAAATACGCCGCCGGGCCGCATGTAGCTTACGGTTATGCGGGCTCCGCAAAGCATCTCGAAAAGTTCCAGTATCCTCTCCCTGCTGCGGAATGCGTACATCAGCGGAGTGCCAAAGGCGCCAAGCTCCTGCACAAAAAACCCGACGGCAATCAAGTGGGCCGCGATCCGCTGGAGTTCGGCAGTCAGGGTCCTCAGGTACTTGGCCCTGGGCGGAGGCTCCACCCCCAGCAAACGCTCCACCGCTATGCAGTAGGCCTGGTTGTTAATCATGGACGAGGTGTAGTCCAGGCGGTCGGTAAGGGTTACCACCTGGACGTAGTTTCGTTCCTCGGCCAGTTTCTCGGTGCCCCGGTGAAGGTAGCCGAAAACCGGCTCCACCTCTACGATGTCCTCACCATCAAAGGTAATCCGAACCCGAAACACCCCGTGGGTGCTGGGGTGCTGGGGACCCACATTGACGGTCATCGGTTCGGTGCGAATTGTCATACTTGACCTGGTTGAAATGCCCGCAATCTAAAGACTCCCGGCAGGACCGGTGGAGGCATAAGCCATCGCTCGGCTGAAACTGAACTTTTACAAGGTCCTCTACAAAAAATCCTTGCGGAGAGGATGTCCTTCAAACCCTTCCCACAGCATGATTCTCTTCATATTGGGATGACCCTCAAAGTAAACACCCATCAGGTCCCAGATCTCCCGTTCCTGGTAATCCGCCCCCTTCCAGACCTGGTAAACGGACGGCAGCGAAAGGTCCTGCCTGCCGTAAAGGCGAGTCTTGAAGACGGCGCACCACTGCTGCTTCAGGGAGGTCAGGTGATAGACCACGTCGAAATACTCGACATAATCTATGGCGGTGATGGAATTGAGAAATCGAAAGTCCAGGGAAGGCTCGTCCCGAAGGAAAATGGCTGCGGCGCCAACCTGGGAAGGGTTCACCCAGGCTGCGGTTTCGTCAAAACCCTCCACCGCCTCCGGCAACTCCCGCCGGAGCGCCTCCGAGAGTTCCTGGCCTGCCCATTCCCTTACCGCCATCAGTCTGCGTCCGCCTCGGCTGGACCAACTTCGGGCAATTCTGATGGGGACTTGCGCAGGTGATGGTATTTCTTGATTTTTTCGTGCAGTTCCATTATTCCGTACAGGAGGGCGTCAGGACGGGGTGGGCAACCAGGCACTTAAACGTCCACAGGGATGATATGGTCAACACCCGGAACTACGCTGTAGGAACCAAAATAGGGACCACCGCTGGTGGCGCAGACACCCATGGAGATAACCCATTTGGGGTCCGCCATCTGGTCGTAAATGCGGCGTATAGGAGGCGCCATCTTCCAGGTCACCGTGCCCGCCACTATCATCAGGTCGGCCTGCCTGGGTGAGGCGCGGAAAGCTTCCATGCCGAATCGGGCAATGTCAAACCTTCCCATGGCCGTAGCCATCATTTCAAAGGCGCAGCAGGCCAGCCCAAAGGAAACGGGCCACAGGGCGGACTTTCGCCCCCAGTTGACCAACGCGTCCACCGAGGTAACCAGCAGGTTGCTCTTCAGGTCGTCGGGGACTTCAATAAACGGAACTTCTATAGGTTCTGAGGAGATGGAAATCAGGTCATTTACCATCTGACCTTCTTCTCGGTCAATACCCCAGGTACGTTCATGCAGCGGCCCATTTCCCGTCGGCAATTGCATGGCTTAGTTGCTCCACTCCAGGTCTCGCTTGCGCCAGGCATAGGCCCAGCCGGCCAGCAGAATTGCCACAAATACGCCCATCTCGATCAGGGCGAAAAGTTCCAACGTGATGAACTTGGTAGCCCACGGGTAAAGGAAGATCACCTCTACATCGAATATGACGAAAAGAATGGCGTAAAGGTAATAGCGGAAATTAAACTGGTTCCACGAACCGCCAATGGTTTGCACCCCACATTCGTAGGGCTCCAGCTTGACGGGAGTGGGGTTCCGGGGACGCAGTCCCAGGCGAGAGGTGAGCCAGGATGCTATGAGCAGGCTGGTGGGCACTGCAACAGCTACCAATCCGAAGAGGGCTAACAGCCCGTATTGCCGAAAGTAATCTTCAAGCATTATTGCAGGTAATGCCCCTTTGGTAACTATCGCCCGAAATTATAACATAACGTATTGCACACCGATAGTGAAATTTAGCACAATCTCCCTTCTTTGTAGGGAGAGCCCAGAATACCAAAGGGATGGTCCAACCAGTACCCTCGGAAGTGGGTTGCCCTTTCGCTAATACAAGCGCTCGACACCCAGTTTCGAAGCTCGCCACGGCCCGCGAATCAGCCCAGTTACAGGGATTGTCGTAACTGTACATCCAACGAGCAGCAAACCGCACCATTTCCGTTTGCATGGAATGCGGAGCTGCCAAGGACAGCCCCAATTGGTCCCCCGTCCCTATTAGCCGGTATTCACCACCAGCCGCCCTGTCCCCACCAGGTAGGTGTGGCTAAGGTCGGTCTGTGCAGTTAGAATAGTCAACGGTCGCCCATTGGGGCTCCATGTCCGTTGAAGCATGAATCATTCGGCAAGTCCGGAAATTTACGCCGCTGTCAGCAATGTCACAACCACAAATGTCACAATCCAGCAGTTTTGTAGTTGCCAATGGGATTAAGCACCACATCCTGGAAATGGGAGAGCGGTCAAGACCGCCGGTGATGATGGTCCACGCTACGGGATTGTGCGCTTACTCATGGCTGCCCATCGCAAGGAACCTTGCCAGGGATTACTTTGTTATGGCCCTGGACCAGAGAGGCCACGGAGACACTGAGCCTTCCGAATGCGGATACAGTTTCGAAATGGTGGGCAATGACCTCAAGGCAATAATTGAAACCCTGGACCTGAAGGGTCTCAGGGTGGTTGGTCATTCCTCCGGTGGGCTCGCGTCCTTAATGGCCGCCTCACAGCTGTCGGCACGCATTGTTCAAACCTGCCTTGTGGAGACCCGGGTGGGAGAAAGTCCCGCCAATGCGCCGCCGGGAGAGCTATATGAAAGGGCCCGCCGTACCCGAATGAAGCGGGCCATCTGGGAAAGTAGGCAGGCGATGTACGAGGCTTACCGCAAGCGCCCGGCTTTCCGAAACTGGACGGAAGAAGCGTTCGGAGCCTTCATCAACGGAGGCGCCCGCGCGTTGGCCGATGGCCGCGTCGAGTTGAAATGCCACCCCGATGTGGAAGCAACCTTTTACGAACAACGCGATTCCCTTCAGGTTTCTCATTATTTTGATGGCCTGCAGGGTGGCTTCCTCTTGCTGCTGGGGGACTACCCGGAGGCGCAGACCCTGCAGGATGTGGGAGTAAAGCGGTTCCTCGAAGGTGTCCCAGGCGCCAGGGTCAAACCGATGGGAATGGGCTCTCATTTCCTGCCCATGGAACACCCCGGGGAAGTAACAGCGGAAGTAAGCCAATTCTTCGGATCAGGGGAGAACATTGCAAGCTGAAGCAAGGGAAGACAACCGGGAACGGGCCGCAGCCGGCGGAATACCCTTCGGCCCGCTGCAAGGCCTCAAGGTCCTGGATTTGTCCATAATCGTGGCCGGCGGCACCGCCAGCAGCCTGTTGGCGGACTTCGGGGCCGACGTTGTCAAGGTTGAACGCCCCGGCAGCGGCGACCCCCTGCGTAACTGGGGACCCTTCGCCAACGGAGTCTCCCTCTGGTGGAAGGTCCATTCCCGAAACAAAAAATCCTTGACCCTTGATCTGGGCAAGAGGGAAGGTCAAGCCCTGCTGCTGGAACTGGCCGCCCAGGCGGACGTGCTTATCGAGGGCTTTCGACCCGGGACCCTGGAAAGGTGGAACCTGGGGCCTCAGCAGCTCCACGAAGCAAACCCCGGCCTGGTCATACTGCGCTTCTCCGGTTTTGGCCAGAGCGGCCCTTACCGCGATCGGCCAGGATTCGGGACCATCGCCGAGTGCATGAGCGGCTACATCGCCATGACCGGTTTTCCCGAAACCCCGCCGGTCTTGCCCCCCATACCGCTGGCCGACGAAATCGCGGGTGTCTTCGGGGCCATGGCTGGCATGATGGCTCTTTATCGCCGCGAAACGGCGCCGAGTGAAATGGCAGCAGGCGAATCGGTAGCAGGCGATACGGAGCAAGGTGACACGGACGGCGATACGGCCATACCAAAAAGGCGTGCTGGTGGCCAGGTAATTGACCTCAGCCTATTCGAGCCACTCTTCAGGCTGTGCATCCCGCACTTGCCCATGTATGACCTGCTGGGAATCGTCCGGGAGCGGGTAGGCAACGACTTTCCTGATGCCGCTCCTCGAAGCCTGTATCGAACGGGCGACCAGCGCTGGCTGGGCCTGTCCGCCACCTCCCAAAGTACCTGGGAAGCCCTGGCCCAGGCCATGGGCCTGTCCCATCTTCTCGATGATGACCGGTTCGGGAACAATGCCGCACGGCTGGAAAACAAGGATGCGCTCAACGAGGAACTGCAGGGTTGGCTGGGCGACCGGCCGCTGGACCAAATCCTGGAGAAGCTGGTGCCGGCCGGCGGCGTGGTCGGGCCGGTTTACGACAGTTCTCAAATAATCAACGACCCTCATTACCGTGAGCGCGAGGACGTGCTGGAGATAGACGACCCGGACTTGGGCCGCACCATAATGCCCGGTGTGGTTCCCAAGTTCACTGCAACTCCAGGCGCCGTGGAATATGGTGGTCCCCGACTTGGGGAGCACAACTCGCAGGTGCTCGGAAATTGGCTGGACTACGACCAGGAAAGGATTCAGGCACTGGAAGACTCGGGTGTCATTTAGGAAAGTTCCGAAAATTCTCGTTTCCGCTCAGTCCGGAACCGGGGGTTGCAACCGTAACAGAAGGAGTGGGAACCCTTGCCATCCACGAGGCTGCTCATTGCTACCCACAACCAGGGAAAGGTGCAGGAGTTCCGACACTTGCTCGATGACTTACCCCTGGAGTTGGTCTCCCTGAACGACCTGGGAATCTCCGAGGACGTTGAGGAAACCGGCAGCACCTTTTTGGAAAACGCCTGGCTCAAGGCTCGCACTTATTCCAGAATTGGGGGCATCCTGACCTTGTCCGATGATTCCGGCCTGGAGGTGGATGCCCTGGGCGGACAGCCGGGCATTCATTCCGCCCGTTACGGCGGCGAGGCCTGCAGGAACGATGAAGACCGGCTTTCCCTGCTGCTGTCCAACATGAAAGACGTACCCTGGCCCCGCAGGACGGCGCGATTCCGGTGCTGCATCGCAATTTGTCAACCGGAGGGCGCGGAGCTTTCGGTGGTAGGCTCAGTGGCCGGAATGATACAATACGAACCGAAGGGATCCGAAGGGTTTGGCTACGATCCGGTGTTTTATCTGCCTTCCTTTGCACGGACGATGTCGGAACTTTCAATGGAAATCAAGAACCGGATCAGTCACCGGGGCGACGCGACCGTTCGGGCAGTCAGGGCGCTGGACAGGCTAATGGCACGGTCTTAGCGACCCGCACAAGTCCCAATTCTTAGCGCTGAATTTTGCAAGTGGCAATAACCGATTTACTGGGACGTTCCCTGAAAGACTTGAGAATTTCGGTCACCGACCGGTGCAATTTCCGTTGCACCTATTGCATGCCGGCTGAAATTTTTGGCGAGAGTTACCAGTTCCTTCCCAAGGACGAGATACTCACTTTTGAAGAGATAGCCCGGTTAGCCAGGCTTTTCGTTTCCCTGGGAGTCAATAAGCTTCGAATAACCGGCGGTGAGCCGCTGCTGCGCACGGATCTACCAAACCTTGTGTCAATGCTCTCAAGCATTGATCCATCCCTAGACCTCACCTTAACCACTAACGCCTACCTGCTGCCGCAGCAGGCCGTGTCCTTGAGGGAAGCTGGCCTGAAGCGGGTTACGGTGAGCCTCGATGCCCTGGACGACGAAGTTTTCAAGCAAATGAACGGTCGGGGATTCCCGGTGCAGCGGGTGTTGGATGGAATAGAAAAGGCGGCCGAGGTCGGGCTGACACCCATCAAGATTAATGCGGTAGTCCAGAAGGGCGTCAATGACCACTGCGTCGTTGACCTGGCCCGATACTTCAAGGAAGCCGGTCATATTGTCCGCTTCATTGAGTACATGGATGTGGGCAACCGCAACGGATGGAAATGGGACCACGTGGTATCGGCGGCAGAAATCGTCGAATCCATTGGCGCCGAGCTGCCCCTGGAGCCGGTGGACAGCAACTATGCGGGTGAGGTGGCCAACCGCTACCGGTACCTGGACGGCAGCGGCGAGATTGGCGTGATTGCCTCCGTTACCAAGCCTTTCTGCGGAGATTGTACTCGCGCCAGGCTTTCCACCGATGGAAAACTTTACACTTGCCTGTTTGCATCCGGTGGCCTGGACTTGAGGGATGCAATGCGTTCGGGAGCAACCGACGACGAGCTGGTCGAGCGCATAACCGGTATCTGGAACCGCAGAGCCGACCGTTATTCGGAAGAACGTACCGAATTGGCCCCTCTCCAGAACCGCCGTCAAAAGGTAGAAATGTACCATATCGGCGGATAGCTGCATCGGCGATGACGGCTCCTGGCCCGCCGAATGGCAATGGAGCCCTGGCGCCACCATTAGATTTCAGGAATACTCGTCGGACACATTCTTACTTACGCCGGGGGGCAACCCATGATAAAGGACTCGACCATGCAGGAGTTGTGGGCGGCGGTTGAGGAGATCCGGCAAAGGATTGAAACCCTGGAGCAGGGTGACAATTCCCTGGGGGAAGTAGCCGGGGAGATAAAGCTGGATCTTGTAGCCAGCGTGACATCGAACCGCAAGACCTTTCACTTGCGGGGCTGCAAGTTCACCAAGGGATTCATGGCGATAGAAGGCGGTTACAGGGAGTTTGGGACTCACGATGAAGCGGTGAGCGCTGGCCTCGTGCCCTGCAAAATCTGCTGGTCTTGAACTCCGAGATTTTACGCCCTGCCGGGCTCCCTGATTCCCACTAATCGCAAGTTACTTTTCCGGTTCACCGGATTAGGAGACACCTAATGACCATTTCCAGCGACCAGCAAATTCCCGGGGTATCCCCTGCTTTGACGCACCTGGACGAGCAGGGCAGAGCAAAGATGGTGGACGTGGGCTGGAAGCCCGTCACCGACCGGGAGGCGGTTGCCCGGGGTCATGTGCAGATGCTGCCTGAAACCCTGCGTCTCATCATGGAAGGCCAGGTCAAGAAAGGGGATGTCTTCACCATTGCGCAACTGGCGGGGATCATGGGAGCCAAGCGGACCTCCGAATTGATCCCCTTGTGCCATCCGTTGCCCTTGAACAAGGTTGATGTGGAACTCGAGGCCGACGAGGCCAACTGTCGCGTAAACATAACCGCCACCGCCAGCACTTCGGGCAAGACCGGGGTGGAAATGGAGGCCCTGACCGCGGTTTCCATAGCGGCACTGTCGGTTTACGATATGTGCAAGGCGGTTGACCGGGGTATGCAGATTGGATCAGTCCGTTTGGCCAGCAAACGCGGGGGCCAAAGCGGCGACATTGACCTGGAATAAGCCAGGCTCAGTCTTACTGGAAGGCTCTTCACCTCCCTCGTCTCCTTAGCTCCTCTGACAGCAGAGCTATCGCCGTATCTGCATAGACCAAGTACTCCAGGGGCGTCAGTTCCAGGGGTTGGAATACCTCGACCTGGTCCGCCTCAATAACGCCCGCCAGACCACCTACCGACGTTACATCCAGTTGGCATATCTGGCCTTCCGGGTCCACCACTACGCAGCCCAGGTCTCGTAACGGCTTGAAGGGCGGTTCCAGTTCGATAGCCTGCACCGACACCATGCCCATGAAGGCGGGAAAGGGGCGAAGGCTTCGGGCCAACGCCACCAGCGCCGCTTCCAGTCGAGCTCCGGCGTCGCCAAGTGCTTCGGGCGCCTCTCTCTCCAGGTGTTCGGCAGTTGTTTCGTTTATGTCCTGGTTCAAATTCCGAGTTAAACCCCTGAAAGAATTCAGGATATCTCCGTCTAATTTTTGACAGGGCGGTAAAGTAGTCCATTGGGCCGCTAGTGGACCGTCCGCTTTGAAATTATGGGTGGAAAAGGTACTTCGCCTTTCCAGCTTGGAATGGAGGTCAAGAAGTCTCGCGAACTTCCCGCCTGCGCGGGAACGACGGTTAAACCCCAACCCATCACTTCAATTCCGATCGACTACTAGCGGCTAAACTTTCCATTGCCTCCGGGGACATTTTTTCAACGGGTTCAGGATGATAGAATTTGTGACGCTCGGCCAAACTTCGCTTTTCGTCCCATTTGTTTGCAGGCGGCTTTTCGTATCAGATGGTCCAGTGGGGAAATTGCCAGGGGCAGGCCATGTGTATCCTGCCTGAGCCGACGGCAATTCACCCTCAACAGAACCCTGGCAAGCTGGCAATCCCAATTGACAGCTTTGGACTGGCCCGTTTACTATATTTGTCCGAGGCGACACTTGGCGGCTGGTCGGTGCGTCTCCCAGGTGGCGACGTAGCTCAGTGGCAGAGCGGGCGCTTCATAAGCGCTAGGTCGTTGGTTCGAATCCATCCGTCGCCACCAGCCTCATGCTCCGCCGTTCCCACCCCTTGATTTCCGGTTGATCTCATTCACAATCAACCTGCCCTGATTAGACCTCTCATTAAGGAAACCGTCGCAATGGCTTCATATTTGCGCCCGGGCTTGACTATATCCGAAGCCAGTCACATCTGCATGAATGTGTGCCGCGCCATGTGTTGCCGGGGGCCGCTGCTGCTAGAACTCCTTCCCCAGGAATTGCGGGCTTTTGAAGAGCACGCCCGCAGGCTCGACGTTAGCTTGGAAGTCCACAGGGCCGATGACGGCAGGGGCTGGCTCAGGTTCGCCGACCATCCAGGTGAAAAATGCCCTATGCTGAATCCCGTGACTTTCCGATGCAGCATCTACGATGACCGGCCCGCGAGATGCCGGGAATTTCCTGAAAAGGAAACCCCAGGCTGCCAGATCTCCGGCGGATAGCCTGGGGTAAGACCGCTTTCCTGTTTCTCCGGGTTGAGCAGGACTGAGCCCACCCATTGCGGGGGCATGGGGGCGAAGAAAGTGAGCTATTGCCCCTCTTCGTCATCCATCTGCTGGCCCAGTTCGTCGAGGAACCTTTCAATCTCCGGGGAAAGGCTGACTTCCGACGGGGCCGCCTCGTCCTTCGAATCTTCCTCGTCCTGCTGGGCATCGTAGTAGGCTTCCATCTGCTGAATCAGGGACTTTAGCTCTGAGTTCCGCTCTACGGCAGAGGTCAACTCGCGGTACTGGCGTTGACCCCGGCGCACGGGCGCCAGGTCGGCCGGGATATTTGGGTACACGGAAGACAGGCATTCGATCATGCGCGAGGCGCCTGTAAAGTCCTCTTCCAACTGCAGGTATTGGGGCAAATGGACCATAAAGTTGATGGTCTCGATGCCCAGCCGGTCAATGCCCTCGGACACCAGGTTCATTATGGTTGTGGGGCCCTGGTAGTTGCTGCTCCGCAGTTTGAGGTTTGGAACCGACTTGTTCTGGGTGACGTTGCCCAGGGAGCCCGTAACCAGCAGAGGACGCGTATGAGGCACCGCGTCGTACATGGCGCCCAGCCTGCAATAGCGCTTCACGCCGAAGTATTCGACCACCTGGAGAATGGAGTCGGTATAGTCTTCGCTGCTGGCGTGGGGTTCCATCATGTGGAGAAACAGGTAGTCGGGGCCCTCTTCCGAGCTGGCATACCTGAGGTTGCTGTTGGGAATGGTGACTCTTCGTTCACCTTGGACCAGGCGAATGTTGGGCCTGTACCTGGTGAAGTCGAAAAAATTGCCTGGGCGGGCCAGTTTTCCCAGTTCTTTTGACCCGAGAAAACGCTCCAGGCGGCTCAGGGTCAAGGTGCCCACGCTGCCCACATCCACCCAGGGCCGAATCATGGCAAAAGCATGAGGGTCTTTCAGTTCGGGGACCGGTTCCGTTATTTCAAAAGCGCCTATCTTCATACCCACATATTGCCAGAAATACCAGGGCGATTCAACCCGCCTCGCAAGACAAGCAAATCCTGGCGACAAGACTTGGCCACAATCCAAACAGCCATTCTTACATACGTCCCAGACCTGGACAGTTCGCCCCGGAGAGGAAGAGGCGGGCGCTTAACTGGCGATTCCATAGGGAGCCAGGCTCCGCTTGTGGACCATCCGGATTGCATTGATGGGTGGCCACGGTGTTTCGCCTTTTCAGCCTGGAACACAGTTAAGGCAGGAATAAGGGGTTGCACGATGTTCCGTTCGTGGTGAGCTTGTCGAACCACAGTACGGTGGCCCTTCGACAGGCTCAGGGCGAACGGGTCTTTTCCTGTCATTACGAGCTTGACTGAGTACCGGACCAGAAATCAAGAAGTCTCGCGATCCGCCTGAGGCGGACGCCTTCGCAGGAACGTCGGTTATATCACAAGCAGTCACATCAATAGCGACTGACTACCAGGACATCGTTACATCCAGCCTCCCCTATGACAGGAAAACTGTGCTCCGTTATCTGCCGGCATGACCGACAACGTGGGTTTTCCCTCGGCCTGTTCTTAACTGGCCCCTTAAACTCCGCTCTGCTTGCGCCTTCGTTACGGCAAAGAGTATTCTTGGCGCCAGCAGCCGAACTTTCCAATAACCCAACTAAGAGACCAACGGCAGGGAAATTCCTTACCTTCAATGTCCAGCCCCTCTTCTTTCAACCTTCTACGCCGCAGCAGGCTCCGCTATCCGCTGGTCCGGATGGGCATCGCTTTACGCTACCCCGACTTTCGCGTCCTCTGGCTTTCTACCGTATCCAACCAACTGGGCTGGGGCATGCAGCAGGTGTTATTGGGCTGGCTGGTCTTCGAAATGACGGGCAACGCCGGCATGGTAGGGGCGATTTTCGCGGCTCGCTCGGCGCCAAACCTGGTGGTGGGACTGGTGGCCGGCTCCATCACTGACCGCTTCGACCGGCGCGTGATAATGCGCATCTCCTGTATCGTCATGCTCCTTCTTTCGCTTCTGGCATCCTGGCTGGTTTACCAGGAAAACCTGTCTATAGTCCTTTTGCTCACGGCGGCGTTTCTGCTGGGCGCCGCCCAGGCCTTCTATATGACGGCCAGGCAGGTTTACGTTTACGACATCGTGGGCGGACACCGCGCCATAAACGGGATCGCCCTTGTTTCGCTGGCCCAGTGGATCGGCGGTATTATCGGTTCCCTGGCCACCGGGGCCCTCATTGCCTGGCAGGGTCCGGCAGCAGCCTTCCTGTTGATGGGCATCACCTACGGCGTTGGCACCGCGATTATGGGGCGGCTGCGTCATGCCGGTACCTCGGCCCCTGTCGAAAGGGAACCTATATTCGAGAACCTTCTTAACTACTTCCGTGCGCTGAAGAACAACAGGGCGATGCTCAGCCTCATCATTTCCACGGCCGGCGCTGAAGTCCTGGGATTTTCCCACCAGGTTATGCTGCCAATCCTGGCCAAGGAGGTCCTGGGCGTCGGCGCCTTCGGGCTGGGGCTCCTGACCGCTTTCCGGTTCCTCGGCAGCGCCGTCGGGGTATTTACCGTGGCTGCCATGGAACGCTTCCATCGCAAGGGTCTCATGCTGCTCTGCATCATAGGCGCTTTCGGAATTGGCGAAATACTGCTGGGCCAGTCTCCCTTTTTTTGGGTAGCGGTGGTCTGCGTCATGTTCATAAATATGCTGGCCTCCGCCACAGATATCCTGCACCACACTTTGCTTCAGCTCAGCGTATCCAACGAGCAGAGAGGGAGGGCCATGGGTTCCTGGATATTCGGAATTGGCATGGCCCCGGTGGGACAGCTGGAAGTGGGCTACCTGGCCGGGGAGACCAACGCCCGGACAGCCTTGCTGGTGAATGGGGCCGCCTTGATAGTCCTGGCGGTGGTGATGGGCTTCGCCCTGCCCCGGCTGCGTCGGCTCTAAGTCTTCCCCCGCCTTTTCCATTCCCGCCCGATAAACTATAATCCGCCCAGGAACCATCTACCCACAGACAATTTGTCACCCACAGACAACCTGCCCAGGAAAAATCCAAAGGAGGCGCGACGTGATAACCAAGTTTGACAGTCTATATGCGGGCCACGTGGACATGGATGACGTCGGATACGGCGGCACCGCGGTTAATGACCGCTCCTTTACGGACGAATACCTGGCCACCGCATTCGACAAGGCCCAGGCTGTTGCCCAGACTATGGACCGCCTGGGCTACGACACCATGTGGATGGCCGAGCACCACTTCCAGCCCGAGGGCTACGAGTGCATTCCCAACCTGTTGATGCTGAACGTCCACCTGGCCCATCTCACCAAGACCCTGAAGTTTGGATGCGGTTTCAATATCGCTCCAATGTGGAACCCCCTTCGGCTGGCGGAGGATTTTGCCACCGCCGACATCTTAACCAACGGCCGGGTTATTTTTGGCGTCGGCAGGGGTTACCACACCCGCGAAGTTGAGACCTTCGGTTCGCCCCTCCTGGACCAGCCCGCTAATCGCGACCTCTTTGAGGAGCAGGTCGAGATTATTCTCAAGTCCTTCAACGAGCGTTCCTTTTCCCACCGGGGCAAGAATTACACCATTCCACCGCGTGTCCCATATCGGGGCTACGAACTGGAAGAAATAACCCTGGTTCCCCGGCCCAAGTACCTGCCCGTAGAGACCTGGCAGCCCATCCAGAGCGCGACGCCCAGGGCGCTGGACTTCATGGCGAAACACGGCATCAAGGGCATGATCGGCGGTGGGGTTTCCGAGGGTGGCGCCATCTACGATGTAATCGCCGCCTACCGCGATGCCCTGGTGCGGGCCGGCAGGGAAAACGTGCAACTGGGCGAGGACCTGGCCATCGGTTTCCACTTCTTTCTGGCAGACACCCAGGAAGCCGCCATCAGGCAGGCCGCCAGCTATTACGAAGAAAATCTCAAGATGTTCGGCCCGCTGCGGCTGGTACGTTCGCTAAGCGACGAGCATATTGAGGCCATGGGCGACCCAAAGAGGGCTCCCACCGCAGGACTGCCCACCATAGAGCGCGCGGTGGAAAGGCAAGGCTTCCTGTGCGGACCGCCGGAGCTGATCGTGGAGCAACTGAAGGAACTGGAGGAGCAATATCCGGGGCTGGACCGCGTGGGCATGAGTCATCCCGTCGGCACGCCCGAGAAAGTGATCCTGGAGCAACTGGAATGGTTGGCCCGCGACGTAATGCCCTCCTTCAGCGCCAACGTTGCTGAACCCGTCCCTGCCGATGACTAGTAGTCTAGGAACTTTGGAATGATAGGTTATGCTTCGCTCACCCTGAGCCTGTCGAAGGGCCGCCGATTCATGATTCGACAAGCTCACCACGAACGGACTCCCGTTCTAACCGTCAAACCAATGTTGTTGGCCTGCTAGTTTGCTCTTGAAGTATCGGGCATAACCGGCCGATTCCAGGGAAGAGAGACCTTGCACACATCCAGGGTTTCCCTTCCCTTCGTATTTTGATTGATCCGGGCAAGAATCCAGGAAGAGAGGGCTGAGCAAACCCTACCGATGGCGTCGCGTGGCGAATTGAGAATTCCGGGTTGGCTTCCCCTGGTGGGCGCAGTGGCGGTCATCGCGGTGCTGGTCGGCTTGCTTTGGGTTAACCTGTCCAACTCCGGTCAACCGGCAGAAAACCCGGCAGCAGAGTTGGCGCCGCAAAAGAAGGTTCAGACGCCTCCGACAACCGTAGCCATGCCCGAGCCCACGCCATCTGTAGTCACGCCGGCGGGCACGACTCCCGCTCCCGACTTTCAGGGAATTGTCAAGTGGTTGAACAGTGAACCTCTCTCCATGGAGGAGCAGCGGGGCAAGGTTGTCCTGATAGACTTCTGGACTTACTCTTGAATCAACTGCAAGCGTACCCTGCCGTATGTAAGGGACTGGTTCAGCAAATACTCGGAAAGCGGCCTTGTGGTTGTGGGAGTTCACTCTCCCGAGTTCGAGTTTGAGAAGGACGAGGAAAACGTGCGGGAGGCACTGCCCCGGCTGGAAGTTTCCTGGCCAGTGGCGATGGACAACGACTTTAGAACCTGGCGGGCCTACGGCAACCGGTGGTGGCCCCGCAAGTACCTGATTGACCAGGATGGCACCATACGCTACGACCGTATCGGCGAGGGCGCATACCTCGAAACCGAGCTTCACATCCGAAATTTGCTGGCCGAAACAGGCGCGGATGTGACCGGCATACCGGTGGGAGGCGTGGTTTCCCCTTATTCCCGTTAACTCTGACGTCGGGTTACCCATTGTCTCCTCTCCCAAAAAATTGAACAGCGATTTCAAGGCAATTTCAAATACAAACAAGCTAAAGGAAACCATATGCCTCAACCCTCTTCGGCACAGGAAACACCCATGATTCCCCGGCGGTTGCTATTCGGTAACCCGGATAAGGCCTCCCCACAAATAAGTCCTGACGGGTCACAGCTCGGGTTTTTGGCCCCGGTTAATGGTGTCCTCAACGTGTGGGTTGCCCCAGCGGAAGACCCGTCGGCGGCCACCCCGGTCACCCAGGACACCGGCAGGGGAGTACGCCTTTTCGGCTGGACATACCGGAGTGACCAGATCGTTTATCTGCAGGACAGCGAAGGGGATGAAAACTGGCACATTTACGGGGTAAACCTCAGCAGCGGCGACATAAGGGACCTGACGCCCCTGGAGGGTGTCCAGGCCCAGATTCAGCGCGACAGTCATAAGCACCCGGACCGGATTCTGGTCGGACTGAATGACCGCGATCCCCAACTGCATGACCTCTACCTCATTGATTTGGAGACCGGAGACCGGGAACTGGTCCAACACAATGAAGGTTTCGCCTGGTTCGTCGCCGACGACGAGTTCAATGTTCGTTTTGCTGCCCGGCTAACCGGCGACGGCGGATCTGAGTATCTTCGCCAATCCGCTGATGGAGAATGGGAGAACGCCTTCACTATCAGCATGGAGGACGCAGTCACCACATCCCCACTGGAATTCAACAAGTCCGGCGAAGTGCTGTACATGGAAGACAGCCGGGGCAGGGACACGGCCGTCCTAAAGGCCATTAACCTGGCGAGCGGCGCCGAAACGGTCCTGGCCTCCCACGATCGGGCAGATGTTTCCGGTACGATGATTCACCCAACCGAAAAGACAATCCAGGCCGTCTCTTTCAATTACGACCGGAAGACCTGGCAGATATTGGACGAATCGGTGGCCGGCGACCTGGAATTCCTGGCAACCGTGTGTCCCGGCGATGTTGAGGTGGTAAGCCGCACCCTGGACGACGGCTGCTGGATAGTGGCCTATTTGAGGGATGACGGCCCCGTCCGTTATTACCGGTACTTGCGGGAGACAAAGGAGGCAACTTTTCTGTTCACTAACCGGGAAGCCCTGGAGGGTATGCCCCTGGTAAAGGTCCACCCGGTGGTAATTCGCGCCCGCGATGGGCTGGACCTGGTCTGCTACTATTCATTGCCCCTGGATGCAGACCCCCAACAAACCGGGGAGTTAACGTCACCGCTGCCAATGGCGCTTCTCGTCCACGGCGGGCCCTGGGCCCGGGACTCATGGGGATACAATCCGGTCTTTCAGCTGCTGGCCAACCGGGGCTACGCGGTCTTGAGCGTGAATTTCCGGGGTTCCACGGGATTCGGCAAGAACTTCGTAAATGCCGGCAACCTGGAATGGGGTGCAAAAATGCACGACGACCTGGTGGATGCCGTGCAATGGGCGATCGGGCAGGGAATGGCCGACGACGGTAGAGTGGCCATTCTTGGCGGCAGCTACGGCGGCTATGCCACCCTGGCAGGCATGACTTTCACGCCCGATGTATTCGCCTGTGGCGTTGACATAGTGGGCCCATCAAACCTGGTGACCTTGATGGAAACACTGCCACCTTACTGGCAGCCCACTATTGACCTTTTTACCAGCCGGGTTGGTGACTTTCGTACCGAGGAAGGCAAGAAGTTTCTGCTGGAGCGCTCGCCGCTCAGCCACGTGGACAACATCAAACGACCGCTGCTCATCGGCCAGGGAGCCAACGACCCCCGCGTTAAGCAGTCCGAGTCCGACCAGATAGTAAGGGCCATGCAGGATAAAGAGATTCCCGTGACTTACGTTCTCTACCCGGACGAGGGCCACGGTTTCGCCCGCCCTGAAAACAGTCTTTCCTTCTTCGCCATAGCCGAAGCGTTTCTCTCAGAATGCCTGGGCGGCCGCTACGAACCGCTGGGTCAGGACCTGGAGGGCGCATCCATTACCGTTCCCGAAGGTGCCCAGCACATTCCGGGCCTGCTGGAGGCTCTGAACTAAGGGTACGACTTCCGCCTGGCCCTAAGCTGGAGAGGTGAGTGTCCCGGGCAGGAGGGACCATTGACGCCAGGCGGGCAGAGCCCGGACTCCCGAAATGTTCATCTGCGGCAAGATCAAATCCTGCAATAGACTTCCCGAAGTGTAATT
The DNA here is from genome assembly GCA_009840135.1 of Chloroflexota bacterium. Classification (GTDB taxonomy): domain Bacteria; phylum Chloroflexota; class Dehalococcoidia; order Lucifugimonadales; family UBA3495; genus Bin22. The sequence continues at coordinate 48,857 of VXOH01000011.1, forward strand.
AGTACACCCGGCTGTCTGCATCTATGGAAACGGCCGATACCTTGCCGTGGATCAGCAAGAAAGGGCGGGTTTTTCCCCGCCCCTGCTTCTTTTACCGATTTTCCCTGAGGTATGCATCTCTTTCAGAGGTTGATGGCAGCCTCAGCGTATTCTTTTTCCTTGGTATAGACCTGGATTCGATGGCGCACCGCTTCAGCAACGTAAAGGCGATTCTCGTCATCAAGCTTGACTGAAATAGGCCGGTTAAACCGCCATTCGACTTCCATGTTTGTCCGCCGGCGAGCCTTGGCCACGTCGGGGTTGGCGTCTATGTAGTCCTGCACCCAGGGCGAAGGAGTCTCCGCATCGCCCACCAGCGAACAGATGAACTTGCCGTCGGGCTCGTAGATTTTGACCTGGTGATTGCCCCAGTCTGCAACGTAAACGTCTCCGTCCGAATCCACGGCAACGCCGGTGGGACGATTCAGGTCGCCTACGCCGTCGGAGGTTTCCTTGAACTCTGCGACAAACCGGCCATCGGCAGAAAACTTCTGCACCCGATCGTTCTTCCAATCCGCGACATAAACGCTGCCGTTCCCATCCAGGCAGATTCCCCAGGGCTTGCAGAACTGGCCGGGTCCGCTTCCTTCTGAGCCCCAGCCACCCAACAACTGGCCCTCACCAGTGAACTTCTGCACCCGGTGGTTCATGCTGTCCACGACATACAGGTTGTCGTCTGAATCCACGGCAAGCCCCGACGGCCCCCGCAATTGGCCGGCATCTGACCCGGAATCGCCCCACTTGTTCAGAAACTGGCCGTCCTTGTCCATGACGGTGATGCGGTTTAGATTCTCGTCGGAAACGTAGAGGTTTTCGTTGCTGTCCAGGGCAATAGCCATGGGCCAGACAAACTGACCGTCGGCCACACCGTATCGGCCGATGTCGGAGATAAACTCGTGCTCCAGGGTACACTTGCTGATTCGGAGGGTGATCTCGTCAACACCCCGATTCAGGACATAAACAGTGCCGTTGCTGCCCAGGGCGAAATCCATGGGCGCCAGGAATCCCACGCCGGAAGTTGAGTACATTCCGATGCAATGGCTGTAATCAAAGACTCGCCCGGCGGCGATGGTGGTTAGCATTCCAGCCTCCTTGTGAACTTCAATGGCATGTCGCCAGGGTCGAATGCACCGCTACCCGGTAGGGGGGGGGGGGGGGGGGGGGGGGGCGGGCAGGTGGGGCCGCAAAGTGAGAAAACAGGAAAAAAACAAAGAACAAGAAA
>VXOH01000011.1:50127-75381 GCA_009840135.1 Chloroflexota bacterium
GGTCGAATGCACCGCTACCCGGTAGGGGCGGGTCTGCAACCCGCCCCTACGTTAATCAAATCGGCTTACCTTACCAGGCCTACCTAACCGGGCCTAAAGGAAATTGAGCTGTTCGAACTCGCCACCCACGATGGGTTTTGCGTCCAGGCCGAGCCAGCGTTCAGCGAAGGTGGAATAGAAGCCACGGAAGTCATAGCTGGGAACAAGGTCCCCTTCCATAAGGTCTTCAGCCTTCATGGAGGGGTACTCCCCGTACATTCCAGGGTTCACGCCGTCACCCATGGCAAAGGCCACGCCGCCCCGGCCGTGGTCGCAGCCGGTGCCGTTGTCCTGCACCCGCCGTCCGAACTCGGTGAATACCAGCATTACCACGTTGTCAGCGGCATCGTGTTCCCGCAGGTCAGCGAAGAAGTCGTTGACCGCGCCGGAAACGTCGGTCCAAAGCTTGGCATGGGTGGGCAACTGGTTGAAGTGGGTATCAAAGCTGCCGTACTGGGTGTAAAAAATCTGCGTGCCCAGATTGGCCAGGTGTACCTGCGCCACGCTCCTCAGGCTCTTGGCAATCGGATTTTCCGCGTACTCGATGGTGGAGGTGTATTGTTCCGGCGCCGCCTTAATGATGTCCGCTCCCTTGAGAGCGTCACGGCCCGTCTGGCCCAGGTAGTCCATCACCGCGCCGGCGCCGATGGCCGGCGAATAGACCCGGGAGAACAATTCCAGCATCTCCTCCCGCTCCTCTCCGTTGCCGATGGCGGGAATGTCCGTGAGGACACCATACGAAGCCAGGTCAGACACCGAGGTGACAGGTACGCCCCGCAAGGCCATGGCCCTCGGCAAACCCTGCCCGAAATTGACACCCTTCAGCACGTTTTCGCCGGTGGGGTCCAGGTCGCGGATAACCCGTCCGAGCCATCCCTCCGTTCCGACCTTGTCCGGCTCACAGGTGTGCCAGATATCCATGGACCGGAAGTGGGACCGGGACGAGTTTTCGTACCCGATGCCGTGGATTATCGCCATTTTCTCCTGGTCCCAGATTTCCTTCCACGGGGCCATGTTCGGGTGGAAAGCCAAGTCATCCGTAAACTGGATCAGCTGGTCTTCCGGCAGGCCCAGGTTGGGCCGATAGTCCCGATATAGGGGGTTGGTAAAGGGGACCACCGTATTCAGGTAATCGTTCGCCCCGGAAAGCTGCAATACCACCAGCACCGGGTCTTTCTTGGTTGAGGCCATGTAGTTGCCCTCCTAGTTGACTTTGGTAAGTCGCTCAGCTACGGCCTAAGCGAACTGGAACTCCCGGGTTGCAGCAATCAGCGCCAGCATTACGCCCGCGCGCCGCTCTGAATCGGCCGATGTTTCCTCCGAATCCCAGCTGATGTCTCCGCCCTGCTGGGCCTGGCTCAACAACTCCTGGAAAGTGCCCTCGTCCACTTCCACCGGTCCCACCAGATCGAGGCAGGCGCGAACGAATTCGGCGGGGCTCAGGGTCCCGCGTTCCTTCAGTCCTGCCACTATGGCCTTCACACCCGGCAGGGAAGTGTCAGAGAGAAGTTTCGCAGCGAAGTTTACCCGGCGAACCAGGGCGCCTCCGTCAATCCATTCCGAACCGGTATGCCAGCTTTCGACGCTGGGTGGGTTCATCAATTCCTGCCCCTGCCAGCCGCATTCAAAGGCCAGCTGGGTAAAACCCGTTCGAGGCTGATTGTAGTTCCCAGCCATTTTTACGGTGCTGACCACCAGTTCCGCCGGGCTCTTGACGTGGGCGAAGCGGGCGTTCTTGAAGAAGTCGGAGTTGAACAAGACGCGTAGAATTGAATTGATATCGGCGCCGGATTCCATGTAGGCCTTGACCAGGGAATCTATTGCTTTCTGGTCGTTGGGTGGCGTGATATTCCACGCCGGAACCTGGGGCTCGTCGGCTACAAAGAAATTGTAAAGATGGCGAGCAAGGAACCGGGCCGTGTCCTCCTGCTTGACAATGATGTCAATGATGTCGTCACCATCAAAGTTTCCGACATTGCCCAGGAATTCTTTCTGCCCGTAGTCATGGTCCTCGGGCCGGAACTCAAAGCTCCAGTAGAAGCGGCCTACCGGCTGCCGCGGGGGCTTGGCCCCAATTGTCCATCCGGTGAAGGCCCGGGAGGCTTCCTTGATATCGTCCTCCGAGTAATGGCCAACGCCCATGGAGAACAACTCCAGCAACTCCCGGCCCCAGTTTTCGTTAATGGAACCGTAGTGATTTCCGTTGTTGTCCAGCCAGTAAATCATGGCCGGATTCTGGGCCAGCTTCACCAGCAGGTTGGGGAAGTTGGACATTCCTTCCTCCCTGAACATGGCAACCTGGGCCAGCATTTCCGGAGGATTATCAACCTTGGAATTGCCGGTGGCGAAAAGCTGGTGCCAGAACAGGGCCATTTTCTCCTTCAGCGGCCAGCGGGTATTTACCATCCGGTAAACCCACTCGGTCTGGGCTGCTACGGGAGCCAGCGAACTCTCAAACTGGGGGAAATAGCGATAGAGTTCATCCTCGTCAATTCCCGAGTCGGCGCCTGGGTTAAGCAATTCGTCCACCGTGGCTTCATAGCCCCTGGCGGCTCGCTCCTCAAGCTCCGCGCGGGAAGCGCCGAAACCCGCCCGGCGCATCAGGTGAGCCATTAACGCAATATCTTCCTGGCTCGGCATACTTCTCCTCCCTAACCTTCCTTGTACCCGGAGCTGTCCGCCCCGGCACAGCTACTATCGGGCGGCGGCCTGTTGGGGCGCCATCATTTCTTCCCAGGGGCCGGGGAACTGGCCCGAAAGCCTGCCTTCGCCCATGAAGATGTTCTCCTGGCGATTCCACTGGCTCCGGGGCAACTCGTAAGACACTTCAATGCCGTTGCCATCGGGGTCGTTGAAATAGATCCCAATGGATATCCCGTGATCGGAAACGTGCCCTATGGGGACGTTCTTTTCCTTCAGACGGTGATAGAACTCCTCGAGGTCCTCCAGGCTGTGCATCATCCAGGCCATGTGGTTAAGGCCCACCTGCCGCGGCTGGATTCCGGGAGCCTCTTCCCCGACCTCAATCAGGGCTACTTCGTGGGACTGTTCAATATCGGCCGACATGAACGCGGCGCGACCCGGCATGAAATCATAGGTATGAAGGCCGAGTATGTCTTCGTACCATTTCTGTGAACGCTCGGCGTTCCGGACATAGATGTTGACGTGTCCCAGGAACTTGGGCTTGTAGCTCATTATCTCACCTCGTTTACTATCATGAGCCCTTTACTGCAAGCATAAAATTACCACAATGGTCTATCTGACGCAATAATTTTGCTTGCAAGCGCCTCTCGCAGCTACTTCTGACACAATGCCGCCAGGCATTCCGTCGTAGGCAAAAATTTCCCAGGCACTGCTGGCCCCTGCTACGCTGTGGCTGATGAATGATCGCGAAAATCCATTGTATAGGGCCCTTCCTCATTGACGGGGGAAAGTTAGGATGGGGTGGATAGCTTGTCAACGGCCATTTCCCCCTCACCCTGAACCTCTCCTACCAGTTGAGAGAGAGCTTATTCAGACCTTCCCCAATGACCCATGAACGCCTGAATCTGACGAGGGACAACACCGGGCATAAAGCCGGCTCGATAACAGGCGGCGGGCTAGGCCGGGTAATTTTGCAGCCACCAGTTTGCAATATCCACCCGCCGGGCGAACCACACACCTTCAAATCCTTTGGCGTACTCGAGAAACTTCTCCACGGCCTGGGAGCGGGAAGGCCTTCCCGTTATGCGGCAGTGCAATCCCACCGACATCATCCTGGGATGGGTCTGGCCCTCGCGATAGAGACAGTCGAAAGAGTCCTTGAGGTACTCGAAGAAGTCCCCGGTGCTCACCAGCCCGCCCCGCCAGAACCGGGCATCGTTGGTTTCAAAACTGTAGGGAATAACCAGCCAGGGCCGGTTGGCCACCGTAACGTAGTACGGAAGGTCATCGTTGGTCGCCAGGCTGTCATAGATGAACCCGCCCTCGGCCACGGCCAGTTCCCGGGTGTTCACGCTGGGACCGTAGCGGGTAAACCAGCCCAGGGGACGTTCGCCGGTGGTGGCCGTGATGGACTCCACCGTTTTACGCATATCTTCCCTTTCCTCTTCCAGGGACATGCGATGCACTTCCGCCCACCGGTAGCCGTGGCCGCAGGGTTCGTGGCCTCGGGCAACTACTTCCCTGGCAAGCTCCGGATTACGCTCCAGGGCCTGGGCGCAGCAATAGAAGGTGGTCTTCACCTGGTGCCGGTCGAACATGTCCAGCAACCGCCAAACGCCTACCCGGCTGCCGTACTCGAAAAAGGACTCGTTATAAAGGTCTCTCTGCCCGGCGGGTATGGGGGACGGCACCTCGTTGTTGGACTCGTGGTGGTCGTCGCCGTCCAGCAAAGAGTATTCCGACCCCTCCTCGTAATTGACTACTATTGAAACCGCAATCCTGGCCCCGTTGGGCCATTCAATTTGGGGCACGCGGTTTCCGTACCCGATGAAGTCACGCTGTGTCATGTCAGCCCTCCCTGTTTTTACCCTGGCAGCCCATTATACCCGGCAATTCGTTGACACCTTCCGGCGCCCCTGTTTACACTCGCCCGCAACCAGGAGCGAATTCAGACACGGAAGTCAGGCCCCGAATCCAGACCCGGAAACGAACAATTAAACGGGCATTGAAGAGGTAAAAATATGGCCGATATGCAAGACCTTTTCTCCCAGGTTGACGCGATGGAGGATGAGATTATTGCACTGGAGCAGGCCCTTGTGCGAATCCCCTCGGTAAACACCGGCTTTATGCCAACCGGCAACGAGACTCCTGTCTGCGAACTGGTCAGGGACTACCTGGCTGAAGACCGGATAGATTCGGAAATCCTTGAGTCGGCTCCCAACCGGGGCAACCTCATCGCCCGTCTGGAAGGTCGCTCTGGCAAGTCCGGCCTGATGTTCATGTCCCATACCGACGTGGTTCCGGTGGAGGACGAAGCCAAGTGGCAGTTCCCGCCCTTCAGCGCCACTATTCACGACGGCAGAATCTTCGGCCGGGGCGCTTCAGACTGCAAAGGTCTGCTCACTTGCCAGTTGGTGGCTGTCCGTCTGCTCAAACGCAACGGAATCCAACTGGAAGACGGTCTAATCCTGGCGGCGGGAGCTGACGAGGAACACGGCGGACGATATGGCTTTGGGTGGCTGGCGGACAACCACCCGGAAAAGCTGGCCGCTCCCTTTGCCATTAACGAGGGCGGCGGCACCCCCATCAAGGCGGCCGGGGCGCTCACCTACATCCTGGGGGTGGGCGAAAAAGGGCGCCTCCAGGTTGAAATCGACATCAAAGGGACCAGTTCCCACGCCTCGGTGCCCTGGCAGGGAACCAATGCCCTTTACCGGTTGAGCTCCGCCCTGAATTCCATTGAGGTCTACAGCCCGGAACGCGACACATCCACCGCCATTTTCGACCACCTTTCGACCTTTGCCATCGAGGACAAGCCTTCCCCCTCCAATGTGGACGCAATCATTGCGGACATTCAGACGGAGAATCCCAGGTTCGCCTCCATGCTGCGAGCCCTCTCGCGGATGACGCTGACACCCACCATGGTCCAGGGGGGAATAAAGTCCAACAGCGTTCCCGAGTCCATCCGGCTCACCTGCGACGTTCGCACCCTTCCGCACCAGGACGATGAGTACGTCCGGGACCAATTGGACCAGGTCCTGGCCGACATTCCCGGCATTTCTTACGAGATTGATTACATGGCCCGCCCCAATTCCTCACCCTTCGAGTCCGACCTATCCACCAGCCTGCGGCGAATCACCGGGCAGGCACTGGAGCGGGACGACATTCAGTGGGTTCCGGCCATCAGCAATGGCTTTACCGACTCCCGCTTTACGCGCCCCCTGGGCACGGTAACCTATGGCTTTACCGGATCCCATCCTGACGATGACCCCATGCTCAACTTTACCCACGGCACCAATGAGTCCGTGGGAATCAAGAGCCTGATCAGCGGCACAAAAATTATGCTGGGAGTTGCCTGCGACATGCTGGCCGTGAAGTAGGAGCGGGAATCCTTCCGACCGCGCGGAGCAATATTCTGACTGCTCTGACTGCAAGGAAACCAGCCAGTCACAGGGAAGAGGCGGAGCTCGTTGGGTGGAAAACAGATATGGAGGAAGGGACGCGGGACTTGTGCCCGCAATTGCGGCGCCGAGAAACGAAGAACCGGGTTGGCCAAAGATGCGGCCAACCCGGTATTCACGCTGGATTAACCGACGCGATTATCTGGGTACCAGGTTCGGGGTGGCGGGACCGTCCATAACCTCCACCTCGGCGCCGGGCTGCAACTCGCGAGCCTTGGCCTCAAGGGAGGGCATGATGGAGTCAATCAGGTCCTGGTCAATGTCGGCGGCGATTCCGGGGTAACCGGCCCGCTCGATCATGTTCTTCAGGTCCTTGTTCTTGAAGCGGTTCAGGGTCCACTCCAAGGTATCGGGAACCAGAGTCCTGTCCCAGAAGATCCGGTGGTTCTTGTTCCGGGGGCCATAGTGGTAGTGGGGGGCGTCCCGGAAGCAGTCAAAGGCCAGGAGCTCGGTTTCTTCGCAATAGGTTCGGCCAGGAGTACCGGCCAGGTCAGCCAGCACGTGAATGGCCAAGCCGCCGTCGCCACCGGCCTGCTTGCGCAGTTCCAAGCCAAACCGGATGTTGCCGGCCTCGAAGATATCGTGGCCCCGGTTGTGCTTTACGGTGTTGCGACCATTGGCGTAGGTCTCCCGGGCACAGGCCTCGACCTCGCCCAGCGCACCCTTAACCTCGTCCATGTTTACGCTCCCGGCCACGTCTTCGTAACCGGCTTCCGTCAGCATGGTAGTAAGGTTTTCGCGGATCTGCTTGACCGACCACATGATCGGGTTGCCGTCAACGGTGGGGTCCATCCGGCAAAGCCGGTTCTTGCTATCCGGTCCATAAACATAGCTCTTCTCAATGTCGAAGCAATTGAACCGGAGCAAAGTGGTGTCGTTGGCTTCCACCAGAATTACTACGCCCTGGTCGGAGTGATCCTGAAGATTGCCATCCCAAAGCTCATGCTGGACGACGAAGCTTACTCCGCCAGCGTCAATCTTGGTCCTTGCAGCCTGCTGCATATGGGGTTTACCTCCTTTTGAGATATTCTCGGGAATCAAACTAGCGCCGATAGATTACAACAACAGAAGGGAAGCCGGCAAGCCAACCATTTACCTGACCTGATTGATCACTTAATGGCCCTGGCCGACCACAGATTCAGCCGTTGCAATAGTCTCGAACGTCGCCCGATTCCTTGTGCTGCCAATTATAACACCGAATACAATCCACAATGCAATATTCATTTATCAGCAGCAAACATCCAAAATATTGAAAGTTGGTTGCACCAATAGGGAGTGTCGTCAAATTGCCCCATTCGCCTTGCCGGCTTAAGCCGGAATCCGGGGCCGCCGCCGCAGGCTTCCGGTTTACCCTATCAAGATTTCTGGATTCAGTTTCAAGAACGGAGTGACGGATGGATTTGACCATAGCCCCCTGCTTCCATGACGGTTTTAGCGTCGGAAACGGCTGGAATTCTTCCCATTTCGAAGGTCTGAGTAATCGACGGACTGCTTCATGGCGAGCATTTGCCCGGTTTGGGGGAACCCGATCTGGACAGTCCTGCCCGCAAAACCTGCCGTGCTATACTTCAGCAGATTTTGATTTCAGGTAAGGGTAAGGCCAATGACAAGTCCCCTGGAAGCTACAACCAATCCCTTCGGCGGAATCATTCCCAATCCAGCTGCGCTGCCGCCCGACGCTAACGATTTCCGGAACAGACTGGCCCTGGCCCTCGCCGCCTGGCGGGAAGAGGGATTCAAGGCGGTATGGCTGGAAATACCTATTGGTCTGGCCGCGCTCATACCGGTGGCCGTGGCTGCCGGTTTTTCCTTTCATCACTCCGGGGAACGTCCCAACCTCTACTCGCCAGGCATGGAGAGTGACGAGTATCTGATGCTGACCCTCCAACTGGAACCGGGAGCGTTCATTCCTCCCTTCGCCACCCACTATATCGGCGTGGGCGGGGTGGTTCTGAACGGGGAGCGGGAGTTGCTGGTGGTATGCGAACGGCACCGCAATCCGGGCCAGCCACCCTTCTATAAGCTGCCGGGAGGGGCGGTACATCCCGGGGAACACCTGGTGGATGCCGCCATTCGCGAGGTGCTGGAGGAAACAGGCGTCCACACCCAGTTCGAGTCCCTGGCCTGCTTTCGTCACTGGCACGGCTACCGCTACGGCAAGTCAGACATCTACTTCGTCTGTCGCTTGAGTCCCTTGAGCAGCCAGATAACCATGCAGGAAGAGGAAATTGAGGAGTGTCTGTGGATGCCCGTGGACGACTACCTGGGATCCGAAGCCACCAGCGTATTTAACCGCCGGATTGTAAGGGCAGCGCTGGACCATCCGGGGATAGCCCCGGAAAGCATGCAGGGTTTCGACGACCGCGAACGGGAATTTTTCATGCCGCCGGCCCTCTAATCAACACCGAGTCCGCCAAAAAAGGGGAAGGAGCTTTCGACCCTTCCCCCACTCTTTCTTTCACAGCAGCAAACTCCCCGCTTACCAGGCCGCCGCGTGACCGTCTCCCCGGGGATCGGATGCGCCCTTGAGGACTCCCGAATCCGGTTCGCGAACAATTAACTGGACCTTGCCGTCGTTAATTCCGGGGCGGCGGCGAACCACCTTGTGGCCCAGCCCTTCCAACGCCTGGTCCAGAGCCACGGGCATTCCGTACTCCAGCCTGAGCTCAAAGGGTGTCTTGATGCTGCCCGGGTCGGTGCCGGGAAAACTCCACCAACGAGGGGCTTCCACGGCCTCCTGAGGGTCCATTCCATGGTCGATAAGGTTGGAAAGTACCTGCAGGCCACACTGGGGCTGGTAATCGCCTCCAGGGGTGCCGCCCACAATCACCGGGTGCCCTCCCTTAAATACCAAATAGCAGTTCAGCGTGTGCATCGTTCGCTTGCCCGGCTCAATGATGTTGGGATGGCCCGCCTCCAGGCTGAAACCTCTCCCGCCCCGATTGTTGAACAATACCCCGGTGCCCGGCGCAACGAACCCGGAACCAAAGGCATTGGACAGGCTGTGAATCCACGACACGCAATTGCCCGCGCCGTCGGCCACGCAGAAATAGGTGGTATTGCCATCCCCATCCTCGCCAAAGACGGGGAACCCGCTGTTGTTTGCCTTGCGGGGATCAATTTCCGGTCGCCGGCGCCCGGCGTAGTCCTTGGAGATCAACTCGTCCAGGGGCCATTCTACAAACCTGGGGTCTCCCGCCAAACCGTTCCTGTCCGCATAGGCGATCTTCTTGGCCTCCGTCATCAGGTGAATCGCTTCAGGCGAGTTCTGCCCCAGTTCAGCCATATCAAAGCCTTCCACCAGGTTGAGCATCTCAAGCAGCAGGAATCCCTGCGTGGGCGGCTGGGTCTGGTACACCCTATGTCCCCGATATTCGGTGGATATGGGATCGTAAACGTCCAGCCGATGGGCATCAAAGTCCGACTCGGTGAACAGGGCTCCCGCATCCCGCAGCCCCTTGACCATCCGGTGGGCCAGATCGCCCCGATAAAACTCGTTGGCGCCTCCCTCCGAGACCTGCCTGAGGCTGCGGGCCAAATCCGGATTGGCCAGCAGTTCTCCCTCCTTCTTCATCCCACCGTTGGATGAATAAATGGCGTCGCTGGCGGGAAACCGGGACAACTTGTCCATGGCGTGGTCAAAGCTCCGGCCGATGCCAGGAGAAACGGGAAACCCTTCCTCCGCGTAACCTATGGCAGACTGCAACAAGGAGGCAAAGGGCATGGTACACAAGCGGCGGTGCAACTCCTCCCATGCCGCTACCTCGCCCGGAACCGTTATCGAATGAGGACCGTCTATGGGCATGGTCTCGTAGCCCTGGGAACGGTAGTAGTCCGCCGTAGCGCCGGTGGGGGCGGCGCCGCTACTGTTGATTCCGGTAAGCTGGCCCGTCTCGGCCTCATAGGCAAGGATAAAGGAGTCCCCTCCCATGCCGCACAGGGGCACCAGGGTCACCGTCTCGGTGGCCGCTACTGCCAGGGCGGCGTCGAAGGCGTTGCCGCCTCGCCGCATTACCTCGATGCCCGCTGAGGCGGCCAGCGGAGAATTGGAGCAGACTATGCCCCTACGTCCGTAAACCAGGCTCCGGGACAGGTTACCATTCACCATAATGCCTCCCATTCGCCCTAATTCCCGGCATCAAATACTTGTCAGTGCGCCGGCATGAATTGCCTTTCAACTGTCTTCCCTGATTGCGATTTCTGCTGACACCGGCATTGGCTAAACAAAGTCGGTCGAAAGAACCCTCAAAACCGCGGGAGCCTGCGTCAGTCCTTAAAGGCGTTGCATGCGGTGGTCAGCGCAGCCGTACCGCCCATGACGAAAGCCACTCCTACCGTCTCGGCAATTTCTTCCTCGGTGGCGCCGACCGCACGAGCCCGGTTGGCAATGTTTCTCACTCCGTCAGGGTGGGCCACGATGGCATCGCACAGCATGGTCATCAGCACCTTCACGTGCAGTGGAAGGGCGCCCTCGGTCAGGACGTGATTCCTGACGTCCATTATTTCCTTGTAAAGTTCGGGGGAGTTGCTTTCTAGCTTGGCCTGCCACGCGCCAGGGTTGGGTAGTGTCATATCAGAGCGCTCCTGGACTGTAGTCCTTTGGTTTACCGGCTTGAAATAAAACCGTCAACGTTCAGGTAACCCTAAATGGGGGGCTTGCGGTTGTGCCAGGGAGTCGCCTGTTCGTAGGCGTAGGCAGCGTTCAATACGGTGGCCTCGGCATAGGGACGCCCGGCAATCTGCAAAGCCAGGGGCAGTCCACCCTCGCCTGGGTCGGTGTACCCGCAGGGGATGGAAAGCGCCGGGGCACCGCTCAGGCTGTAGGGGCCTCGGTAGCTTCCTTCAGACAGAGCCTTCAACGCCGACTCCTTGCTGTCCACGCCCGTAGTAAAGTCCAGCTTCCCGGCCGGACCGGATGAAGTGGGTTGAATCAGGACGTCAACCTCCTTCAATAAGTCCAGCACCTGCTGCCTTACGATGGCCCGCAGCTTCTGGGCCTTGTAATACACCTGGCCCGGTATCAGGTTGCCCGCCATAAAGGCAATGCGAGTGTTCACATGGTAGTCTTCCGGCCTTTCCCTGAGCCATTCGGGCCGCAGACTGACCCGCTCCGTGTGTGTGATTGTTCTCACTATGGCCCCGGAATGCTTCGCCAGGGGAAGCGAAACGTCCTTCACGTCTGCTCCCAGTTCGGCGAAAACCTGGGCCGCCGCAGCCACCGCATCCCGAGACTGCATATCCAGCCCCAGGTCAGGGTCCATGAGTTCGGTAACCAACCCCACTTTCAGGCCCCGAATATTTCCCGTCAATGAACCCAGATAGTCCGGTACCTCCACCTTGCCGGTGTACGGGTCGTTGGGATCATATCCGGCGATGGAGCCTATGGTGGCCGCACAGTCGGATACCGTTCGCGAAATAGGACCTATGGTGTCAACTGACCAGCAGGCGCCGTCCACTCCGTACCGGCTGACCCGACCCCAGGTAGGGCGAATGCCCACCAGCCCGCAGTTGGCCGCCGGCCCTCGTATTGAGCCTCCGGTATCCTCACCCAGCGATGTGGCGCAGAGAAAGCCAGCCGTGGCGGCGCCTGACCCGGTGCTGGAAGTTCCCGGGTTTCGGTCCAGGTCCCAGGGATTGTGGGCTGCGCCGAAATAAGAGCTGATCGGGTCACCCATGGCGAATTCGCTCATGTTGAGCTTACCCAGGATAACCGCCCCCGCCCGGCGCAAATTGGCCACTACAGTGGCGTCAAATTCCGGAATGAAGTCGTTTCGAATCTTCGAACCGTCGGAATTGCGGACTCCCTTGACATAAATCTGGTCCTTTACTCCAACAGGAACACCGTGCAAGGGGCCTCGGTTCTCACCCCGAGCGACTTCCTCTCCAATTCTCCTGGCCTCTTCCCTGGCCTCTTCCCCGCAGACGGTTATGTAGGAATTGAGCCTGGAGTCAACCTCTTCGATTCGAGCGAGATAGGCGTCCACCGCCTCAAGCGGGGAAATCTCTTTGGCTTTTATCAAGCCGCCCAGTTCAGTCGCAGACAAAAAGGGAATGTCACTGGGATTCATCCTGCACCTCCTGCGGGTTGAGGATGAGCGGCAACGGTTCCACCAGGTGTACACCGGGAACCTCGATGCCGTCCATTGCTTCAAGAATTGCGTTCAAGCTATAACCCACCTGGGTCAGTTCCGGCTCCTGGATATCCAGACCCACGGAACGTCCCAGGGCGTGAATTTCCTGGTTGGTCAAATCCGCCATAAATTCCTCCCGCGCAAAGCTGAAAGACTGGCCTGTTAGTAACCGCAATGGTAACATACGCCGGAACTTTGAGGCGGCTCTTGAGGCAGTGGGGCCTTTTCCTGGCGGGTTCCCTTTCCCCCAGGTGCGGTTGGCCGCAGCGGCAAAAAAGCCACGTGAACTTTCGGGAGGTGGTGAGTGATAGACCAGGCTGGGCAACCCAGGAATTATCTTTCGAGAGTGCGCGGGATTGCGTTGATGCCCGGCGAGAGGGTGGCCAGGGTATTTTCGCTGCAAGAGGGAATGCTGGAGGAACCTTCCGGCACTGGGCAATTATTGATTGCCACCAATCACCGGATCCTGTTTTTCAAGGACGAGGGGAACTCCAGGGAAGCGACCCTTCTACCCATTGAAGAACTGAATGGCATAACCATAGATACCAGCGAGAAGGGTACCCTTTCCCCCCTGCGCGGCATATTGACCATGCTGGCCGCCCTGGCCTTTTACCTGCTGGTCGCTTATTGGATTTCAGGGCAGATTGACAGTCCTGCCCTGCCGGGCCTGAACATTGATTTCATACCGTTCTTTCTGCTGGCCGCGGTGCTGGTGGGAGCGTGGCTTTACTGGAGGCACAATGTTCGCCGGGCCGGCGGGCAGGTAACCCTCCAGGGGTCGAGCTGGAACTTATCGTTTACGGTGTTGGGCGCGGAGCGCATACCGGACATAAACTCCGTGGTTGAATGCCTCTACCTCTGCCGGGAGGAGAGGTGGAGTTCGCTGGTGCGGCCGACAGCGCACTAAGCGGCGGTGGATGGCGAGCTACCCCAGGGGCAGCGCCGGATCAATATCCAGATCCAGCCCGTTTTCCTCGCCCCTTTCGTACTGGAAATAGGCGCACGCGGCAATCATGGCCCCGTTGTCGGTGCAAAGCACCGGCGGGGGAATGATTACAGGCAGGTTGGACGCCCGGGTAATTTCAGCTCGCAGCCGGGAATTGGCGGTTACCCCTCCACCCAGCACAATTCCCTTTGCGTTGTAGCGTTTGGCCATTTCCAGGGTCTTGACTACCATAACCTCCACCACCGACTCCTGGAAGTTAGCCGCCAGCTCTCCCACCAGCCGAGCAGCTCTTTCCTCGTCTTCGGGTCTCGAACTGTCATCAACTTCGGGGGGATACAATCCCTGGTTCTGCGCCATGTGCAGCAGGGCGGTCTTGACGCCGCTAAAGCTGAAGTCCAGGGTATCCCGCATCCAGGCCCGGGGCAGTGGCGGCAGGTCGTTGTCCTGCGCATTCTCCGAGGCCTTCTGAATTTCCGGCCCTCCCGGGAACCCCAGCCCAAGAATCCTGGCCGCCTTGTCGAAAGCCTCACCGGCAGCGTCATCCCTGGTGCGGCCCACCAGGCGGTAGATGCCGTGACCCTCCATTAAAATCAGGTCCGTGTGCCCACCCGAGGCCACCAGGCAGGCCAGGGGAAAGCCGGGCGAATCGGCGGGGCTTTCCGTGTCCCCCCGAGCCAGCCAAGAGGCGTAAATGTGGCCTTCCAGGTGGTTAACGCCAACCAGGGGCTTGCCCAGGCTGAAAGCCAGCGCCTTTGCCGTATTCAGTCCGGTAAGGAGAGACCCGGCCAGGCCCGGGCCGTAGGTGGCGGCAACAACGTCAACGTCTTGAAGGGCCACGCCGCTGTCCGCAAGAGCCCTTTCCAGAGCCGGCGCCATGTCCCTGATGTGCTGCCGCGATGCTACCTCCGGAACCACCCCGCCGTGGGGAGAATGAAGTTCCACCTGGGAGGAGACTACGTTGGAAAGCAGTCGGCAACCATCTTCCACCACACCAACCGCCGTCTCGTCGCAGGAAGTTTCTATACCGAGAATTTTCAAGCCCATGTATTTTCCTGAATCAGTTATGTGGTTAGAGCCTCGACGGTTATCAAAAGTGGGTGGAGGCCCAACCAATTCCCCGGGGCGCTTCGCCCACTCATCGCTGCCGGCCGATGTGTGCAGAGTCCTCGGTTGCAACGTAATTACTGATGGATAGCTCCAATCCCTCCGAGTCGTTTCACCAAATGTCCGGGAAACTGCACTGGCAACTGAGGGAATATGGTAGAGCCACCGTTAACTACGGTCAACTTTACACTGCAAACGCGCTAATGCTATGATTCCAAGCAGTATCGAGGCTGACCTGCAGAATGGTCCTTTAGCTACAACCCTAGTACAACAGGAGGCACAAGAGTTCCCTCATGGAGTCCGGCGATTTAGGTAGGTTAATTCTCCTTGTAATCTGCCTTGGTTTGTCCGCCTTTTTCTCTTCCTCGGAAACAGCCTTCATTGCCCTTCCCCGGGCCCGACTGTTACATCTTTTGAGTATCGGAAAGCCCAACGCCAGGCTGGTTGAGCGCTTGATACGGCGCCCGGAACGGTTGCTGGCAACTGTACTTCTCAGCAACAACCTGGTCAATACGGCTGCAGCTGCGTTGGGTACTGCAATAGCCCTGAATATGATCGCGAACGACGGCATTGCGGTGCTGGTTGCGACAGTGGGCGTAACTTTGCTTCTTCTGATATTCAGCGAAACCCTTCCGAAGACTGTTGCCTGGAACCGTTCCGAAGTTTTGGCCTTTGCCTACGCCAAGCCGCTCACTGCCGTAGAGTTCATACTTACGCCGGGAGTCCGCGTCCTCCAGGTTATAACCAACCTGTTCACCAGAATGCTGGGCATCACTAATTCCACCGGGGACATTAGCGAAGGCGAGATTCGTTCCCTGATCGAAGCCGGCGCGCAAACCGGAGCAGTGGAACAGACAGAGGCAGAGCTTCTGGACAAGGTATTCAGGTTTGGGGACCAGAAAGTCCAGGAAATAATGACTCCGCGAACCGAGATTGTGTGGGTTGAGCAGGGAACTACACTCCAGCGGTTCCTGTCCCTTTACGCGGAACGCAACCACACCAGGTTTCCCGTGTACGATGGCGACATGGAGAACGTGGTAGGCGTTCTTTCCAACAAGGACGTGCTTCTGGCCCTGGGCAAGGGAAAAATGGAGCTGGAGGACAGCGTTACCGACCTGCTGCGCAACGCCCACTTCGTACCTGAAACCAAAACGGTGGCCGATACCTTTTCGGAAATGCAGCAGGCCGGTTATGGCCTCGTTCTCACCGTTGACGAGTTCGGAGGCATCGCCGGGCTGGTCACACTGAAGCAGTTGCTTGAGGTGATAGTCGGCCATGTGGACGAGGAACGGGGTGAGGCTGCGGATGATGAGGTCCTTCAACTCGACGAAAACACTTACCGCATAAACGCCGGCATCACCATTATTCATGCCAATGAACGCCTGGCCCTGGGTCTGCCCGAAGGGGAGTATCAGACACTCGCGGGCTTCATCCTTTACCGTCTGGGTTATATTCCCGAAGCAGGCGAGATAGTCGAATACGAGAACTTGAAGCTTACCGTCCGTTCCATGAATGGCGTAAGGATTGAGCAGGTAATGGTCCAGCAATTTGAAGGTGCCGCAGAAGGGGCAGCCCAGTGAAATTTTACCTGGTGCGGCATGGAGAAACCGAGTGGAACAAGCTGGGACGCTTCCAGGGCCAGTACGATACTCTCCTGAATGACCGGGGAGTCTCCCAGGCAAAGCTCACGGCCCGGTCTGCCCTGGACTGGAACATCACCGCCATTTATTCCAGCCCCCTTTCCCGAACCATGCATGTAGCTGACGAGTTTGCTAACCTGCTGGACTTGCCGGTCCACCCCAGGGAAGGCCTCATGGAGTTGGCCCTCGGAGAATTGGAGGGCGTTCGAGGCGAAGAAATGCGCGCCGGGTGGCCCGAGGTCTACGAAACGTGGAATGGCCATCCGGAATTGACGGAAATGCCAGGCGGCGAAAGCCTCAAGACCCTGGAAGAACGTTCCTGGCAGGTAATCCTAGACCTGGAAAAGGCGCACGCCCCCGATGACAACATGGCGATAATTTCCCATAACTTCACTATTCGGGCCATTTGCGGCAAGCTCCTGGGCATACCCCTCTGTAACTTCCACCGCTTGCACCTCGCTTTAAGCTCCGTGAGCATTTTTGAAAGCGTTCCCAGGGGGCGCAGGCTCCTCTCGTACAACTCCACATCCCACCTGGAGCAGGAGCTTCCTGCCCCTTCGAACTAGCCCGGCCTTCCATGCCGGTATCCTCCAAGGTAGAGAAAAACCTGGCGGCTGCCCTGCGCCGGGCCGGCGTCTCCAACCACAACGCAACGCTCGTAGTCGGCGTATCCGGTGGGGCTGACTCCACCGCCCTCCTCCTTGGCCTTAACAACCTGCAAGATCGGTGCGGGATTCATCTGCATGTGGCGCACCTCAACCACGACTTTCGCGGCGAGGAGGCGGACGAGGACGCGAGATTTGTTGAAGCCCTGGCCCATGGGTTGGGGCTCCCAGTGTCCGTGGAGAAAAGAGACCCCATTGCCTACCAGCAGGAACGCCGCATTTCCTCCTTCGAACAGGGAGCGAGAGAAATGCGCTACGATTTCCTGGCCAGGGTCGCCCAGGAAGTCCAGGCGCCAGCCGTAGCTGTCGGCCATACCTCCGACGACCTCGCGGAAACCGTCCTGTTGCACATACTGAGAGGCACAGGGCTGCCGGGGTTGCGGGGGATGACTGAGATTGCTCCGTGGCCGTGGCCTATCGGCCTGACCACGCCGGTACTCTTCAGGCCCCTCCTGGATATTTCCAAGTCCGAGACCGAGGAATACTGCAACGAACTTGGGCGCAGCTTCAGAAACGACAGCGGCAATTCCCTTTTTCGCTTTACCCGCAACCGGGTACGGCGAGAGCTAATGCCCTTGCTGGCCTCCGAATTCAATCCACGGATTCGAGAGGCGCTGGTCCGGTTGGCTCACACTTCCTCCCAGGAACTGGCCTACCTGGAGGAACGTCTTGAAGCATCCTGGAATGACCTGATACTTGACGTCGGGCAAATTCCCTCCAATGGTTCAGAACGAGGGAGCATTACACTGGACCGACCGGGACTGGCCGCCTTACATCCCGCGCTACGGCACATGGCCCTGCGCCGGGCTTATACCGAGGTTAATGGCGACCCCAGGAGGCTAAGGGAAAACCACCTTCAGGCCATGTCGGGCCTGGTCGAAAGTGGCCTCTCTGAAGGGTCGCTGGACCTCCCCGGAGGGTTACGGTTCGGTGTAAGTGGCGAGCGAGCGGTTCTGGCCGGCGGACGCCAGGAAGAAAGCGCCCCTTATCCCGAACTGGGAGGGGAATTTGCCGTCGAAGTCCCCACCGAATCGGCCCCACACCGGGTTTTCAGGGCGGGAAAATGGCAGGTTACCCTGACCCTGACCAACCGGGTGACCCTTTCGACTGCCCAAGAATATTTCGAACACCGTGCATTGCTGGTACTCGATGGGGATGAAACCGTAATTACCCTACGCAATCGGCAACATGGAGACAGATTCCAGCCCCTGGGGATGACTGGCAACAAGAAACTGAAGGATTTCCTGGGCGACGCCAAGGTCCCCCGCTCGCGCCGCGATAAAGTGCCTTTGTTGGTCACGGAGAGGGGAATAGCGTGGGTTGTGGGCTACAGAATAGCCGAGTGGGCCAAGGTCCCGGACGATTGTCCTCCCGACACTCCCGTGCTGGCAGTCTTTTTCGAGCCCGCCGACTCAGCCGCAGAGAGTTAGGCGAGCAATGGCCCGAGCGTCATCTGCTCAGCTGTTCCGCCAGGGCAGTCGGGTCAGTGACTGGCAACTGGCAAACATAATTCTGGCATACATAGGCCGCCGCTTTGCCGCCAATCATGCCCCGCCCTGCCAGGAGCGGGATTTCCCTTGCAGAATTCTCACCGGGGTCCTCGCCTTGCTCCGCCCCCGCAGCGTCAAGGGAGCCGACGACTACCTTGTTTGGCAAATACCGTGAGAATACCTCATCCACCAAGTTCTGGGTCTCGGCGTCGTCTTTTTTGCCAAATATGGCAATTTCCTTGGGCAGAGAGACGTAGAAATCCAGAACGCCAAGCCAGTAAGCGGCTCCTCCTGGAGCCTGGGAAAAGAAACGGCTCAGGGTACGGAGAGGCTTGGCCCCTTTCAGGTTGTAATCTTCGTTTCCGGTGAACACCGCCAGCTTCAGCAGCGCTTCGGAAGCGACGGAACCCCCACAGGGCTGGGCATTGTCGAAGACGTCGCGGGGCCTGGTGACCAGGGATTCGTGCTCGATCCCCGTGTCATAGAAACCGCCAATCCCTTCATCCCAGAACAGTTCGATCATGATATCCGCCAGTTCAACGGCCCGGTCCAGCCACAATCTCTCGAACGTCGCCTCGTAGAGCGCGATATAACCGTCAATCACGCAGGCATAGTCCTCCAGGTAACCGTCCAGCTTGGACTGGCCTTCCCGGTAAGTGCGAAGCAGTCTGCCGTCCTGAAACATCCGCTCGTGAAGGAAGGTAGCGTTGGCTACCGCCGCTGCAAGGAAGTCCGGTCGCTTGAGGGCGGCGCCTGCTTCGGCAAAAGCCCGAAGCATCAGGCCGTTCCATGAGGCAATGACCTTATCGTCCTTGAAAGGGTGGATTCTCTTTTCCCGCTCGGCCAAAAGCCTGGGCTTGCTACGACTAATGACCGACTCCAGCAACTCTTCGCCGATGCCGTGTTCCAGGGCAAAGGCCTCAAGGGACTGGGGAATATTCAGAATGTTGGACCCCTCGAAGTTCCCGGCATCGCTAACTCCGTAAAATCCGCCCACCAGGTTGCCTTCATATTCCCCAAGAACTTGCCGGATTTCTTCAGGACTCCATACAAAAAACTTTCCCTCAACACCTTCGCTGTCCGCATCCTGGGCCGAATAGAATCCGCCCAGGCTGTCAGTCATCTCTCTTAGAACATATTCCAGGGTCTCTATGGTAATTCGCAGATAAAGGGCGTCGCCGGTAATCTGGTAGGCATGAAGATAAAGCCTGGCCAGCAAGGCATTGTCATACAGCATTTTTTCAAAGTGGGGAACCAACCAGAAGGCGTCGGTGGAGTAACGGTGAAACCCTCCGCCCAGCTGGTCGTACATGCCGCCATAAGCCATTTTCTGCAGGGTAAGCTCCACCATGTCCAGGGCCCGCGGATTGTACCCCTGGTGATAGTAGCGAAGCAGAAACTCGGGAGTCATTGGTTGCGGGAATTTGGGGGCCGCTCCAAATCCGCCATTCTGGTAATCGAAGTTGCCCGCCAGCCGGGAATAGGCTTCGTGGAGAATTTCCGCAGACAGGAGGTTGTTGCTTTCGGGAAACTGGCCGGAACGGCCCATCTGCTCAGTAAGTTGAGCGGTTACCCTTTCCACTTCCCCGCGGTTGGTGCGGTAGGCCTCGGTAACCGCCAGGAGTATCCGTGGAAACCCTGGCATATTCATCCGGTCAGAGGGAGGAAAATAGGTGCCGCCGTAAAAGGGCTTGCCGTCGGGGGTCAGGAAGACGGTCATGGGCCAGCCACCGCTGCCCGTAAGCATCTGCACGGCCTCCATGTAAACGGCATCCAGATCGGGCCTTTCCTCCCGGTCCACCTTGACGTTCACAAAGTTGGAGTTCATCAGGCTGGCAATGGCGTCGTCCTCGAAGGATTCCCGCTCCATCACGTGGCACCAATGGCAAGCCGAATACCCGATGCTGAGCAGAATCGGCTTGTCCTCGTCCTTCGCCCTGGAAAGGGCTTCCTCGCCCCAGGCATACCAATCAACTGGATTATTGGCATGTTGGAGCAAATAGGGGCTGGTTTCGTTTATTAAGCGGTTAGGCATGGGAAAAAGTCCTTTGAGGGGGAATTCAAGGAGAGTACAGACAAAGCCGCTTCGGCAAACGGGAGATGGGCCCTACAATAAAGCCACCAGAAATAGTGGATTAGTCGAAACTATCTTACAAAAACTTCATCACTTCCAAATTGTACTGAAGTCATTCTCATTGCAAAGTAAGACCTTCGAAATTTCTTTCGCCACATATTCAAAGTAGTTCCCCTTGTCGCACTGGGTGAAACTCCTGTGGGCTTCCAGAAATTTGCCACGCGCAATGCTCACGTGAAGCAGTGGCAAAAGGTTTGTTTCTCCAACGCAAAACCCCTTAGTCCGTTGGCGAAACTGTTCTCCCAGTTTTTCTGCTGACCAATACCGACTCCCCTGATATTCACCTTCCTCTGATGTTAATGCGCGCCTGGCAAATTCGAAAGCAAAGGCTCCAAGGGAAAAGACTATCTTGGGCTTGTATTCTTCGATGTGCTTTCTCAGCTTTCTAGTTCTCTCATTCAATCTTGGATCCCAGTTCTTAACCCCATATTCCGGTTTCTCGTTGGCATCCTCCACCGCATTCCTTACATAAAGCCGAGATGTGTTTATTCTCTTGCAGTCCTTTTCGAAGACAGTTTCCTGAACCAAATCGACTATGGGAGTCCAGATGTTGTGTACTGCAGGATGTCGTGTATCCAATGGCACGTCTAGCTTGTCCTCCCAGTTCTTGGGATTGGAGTCTCCCAATAGCCAAATGGGAAAGTATTTGCAGCCACGACTCTCATCCATTCAGGTCAACTCCCCCGCCAGTCTCTCCAGCAACTCCCGCACGGAAATTGCACCCAGGTTGCCGCCTTCCCGGGTTCTTACGGCTACCGCGCCGTCCTCCTGCTCCCGGTCCCCTACCACCAGCATGTAGGGTATTTTCTGCAACTGGGCATTCCGAATCTTGAGGTTCATCCTTTCACTGCGGCCGTCCACTTCTACGCGATACCCCTCTGATTCGAGCTGCTCCTTGACCGAATCGGCATATTCCTGGTGACGGTCCGCTATGGGTATGACCATGGCCTGGGTGGGAGCCAGCCACAAGGGAAACGCGCCGGCATAGTGCTCGATCAACACGCCCAGGAACCGCTCCAGGGAGCCCAATATGGCTCGGTGCACCATGTAGGGACGGCTTCGTCCGCCGTCGGCATCCATGAAATTAAGGTCGAAGCGTTCCGGAAGGTTGAAGTCGAACTGCACCGTGGTACATTGCCATTCGCGTCCCAGGGCATCTTCAATTTTGATGTCGATCTTGGGGCCATAGAAGGCGCCGCCGCCCTCGTCTATGTCATAGGTCAGGTGACGCTCCTCCAGCGCCCTCCGCAGGGACTCGGTGGCGTGTTCCCACATATCCAGTTCACCGGCATAACTTTCCGGCCTGGTGGACAGGGAAATTGAAAATTCGGCGAATCCGAAGGCGTCCAGCAACTCGAAGGTCAGGTCGAGGACCCCGCCGACTTCCCCTTCAACCTGCTCCGGCAGGCAGAAGATGTGGGCATCGTCCTGGGTAAATCCCCTTACTCTCATCAGCCCGTGAAGCACTCCGCTGCGTTCGTAGCGATATACCGTACCCAGCTCCGCTATTCGCAAAGGAAGCTCCCGGTAGCTTCGCAATGAAGACCGGTAAACCATGATGTGGAAGGGGCAGTTCATGGGCTTGAGGAAGTATTCCTGCTCATCCACCTCCAGCGGCGCGTACATGCTTTCCCGATAATGGGAGAGATGGCCGCTGGTTTGCCAAAGCTGCGCCCTACCGATATGGGGTGAATAAACAATGTTGTAGTCATGCCTGAAGTGAATTTCTCGCCAGTAGTCCTCCACCAGGCTGCGAACAATTCCTCCCTTTGGATGCCAGACAATCAGCCCCGGGCCAATTTCCTCGTGAATGGAAAACAGCCCCAGCTGGCGCCCCAGGGTCCGGTGGTCGCGGCGCTCGGCCTCCTCCAGCCTGTGAAGGTAGTCGTCCAGCGCTTCCTGGCTCTCCCAGGCCGTGCCGTAGATGCGCTGCAGCATAGGCCGCTTCTCGTCGCCTCGCCAGTAAGCGCCGGCAATGTTCAGCAGTTTGACGGCCTGGATATCCGCCGTGCCGTCCACGTGGGGACCCTGGCAAAGGTCAATGAACTCGCCATGCCGGTAGATACTCAGCGTAGTCTCGTCCGGCAAGTCTTCGATAATCTCCAACTTGTAGGGCTGATCCGAAAACATGCTCTGGGCATCGTTTCGGCTTATTTCTTCTCTCTTGAAGGTTTGCTGAGCAGCAATGGTCTCTCGCATCAAGGCTTCAATGCTCTCCAGGTCTTCCGGTGTAAATGGACGGGAGACATCGAAGTCATAGTAGAAGCCATCCTGGGTGGGAGGGCCAATTCCCATTTTCGCTTCGGGGAAAAGTCTCAGCACGGCGTCTGCCATTACGTGGGCCGCCGAATGTCGCATACGGTGGCGCAGCGCCTGCGTGGAATCAGAATTCGTGTGGTCAAGTGCTCCATGGTCCAGCATAAAGGATTCTCGTTCCTGTCAAAATTGGTTCGGTTTTAATGGATTTCCCTGCCAGCAGCCTGGCCGCTCTGTTTCGGGCGAGCTTCCCAGGCCATTATAACCAAGGGCCGAGGGCATTGGTATGAGATAGCCGGCCGTGAGTCAGGATGGCTATTCTTACCTGGGCCTTCGGTACGCCAGGCAACCGTCGGTCAGGAACCGTAAAAGGCCTGGCGTAAACTTCTCTGGCGCACGGCTTCCATCAACTGTCCTCGAATCGAGACACCGTAAACCACGGTCACCAACAGCGTAAGGAGCAGGGAGAAGAGGAACGGAAGTAGGCCGGGGTTTGGGACCAGCCAGGCGAATCCGAATATCCAGGCAACGATAACTAGAACATTTACCGTAATGAACCCAGCCGTCAATCCGACTATGCCGTTCCGCGCCAGGATCAGGGCCAGAATTCCCGGGACCGCGGCAATCAAGGTTGCAACTGGGAGAATCCCCAGGAGCAAGCCGATGAGGGTGGCGGCGCCTTTACCTCCCTTGAATCGCAGCACCACCGGCCAGTTGTGACCCGCGATCACCAACGCACCCGTCACAAACACTGCCCAATCGGGAAGGCCTATCCAGCCCGGAAGCAGCACGGCTATAACACCCTTGCCGGCATCAAATATCAAGACCAGCGCCGCCCACTCCACGCCCAACTGGTGGTACGTGTTCAAAGTCCCAACATTTCTGGATCCTACGGTGCGAATGTCTGATTTCTTAAAGAAACTGACCAGGTAATAGGCCGGGGTAATAGAACCAATCAGATAAGACGCTACCCCCAGCAGCGCTATTGCAGCAATCTCCAATGGACTACCTCGGGAGGGACTAGAATGTGACCCAAGAATCGATATTCCGGGTGGCTTGACAGTTTATCCGCACATCCGGCAAGGCTGCAACATTCCATTCAAGACCTGAAAAGGCTTTGAATCGGACATGCTATTTTCCGCCGCAGCTGACCAGCAAGCCTGCATAATTGTTTAACCGGTCGGCCAGCACCTTGACCGGTTGACCGTTTCAGGCGAGGCCAACCAGGGGTTGGCAGACCAATCCACTTGAAACGGTGTACGCTACATCAGCAGTCGGGGACAACACTTTCCGTCTCCTTCCCTCTTTTCCTGGGAATGCCGCTACGACTTGCAGGCTCCATTGGCAGCCAACAAGATTGAAACGTATAATGGGCCTTGCTGAAAGCGTAGATAATTTTGCCACCCGGTCAAGACGTCACTACTCCCGGGAAAGAACCAGGGGCCGGCGGCCGTGTGCAGGAGAAGAGAAATGGAAGAACTCAGGCAGGAACTAGCTGGCCTTGTAGAAAAGATCAGTTCCGTCGTGGAGCGTCTTTGACCTCGCAGACAAGGAAACGACCATTACCAAAATGGAAAAGGAGGCCGCCGAACCCGGCTATTGGGACGACCCGCGCCGCGCGCAGCAGGATATGCGCGTTCTCGGTCGGCTTAAGGACACGGTCGCCCTCTGGACTGACCTCACTTCACAAGCTACCACCCTTCTTGAACTCACTGAGTTGGCCATGGAGGACGGCGACTATTCCCTGGAAGGGCAACTCTCGTCCGACGCCAGAACCCTGTCGCGGACACTGGCCAGGGAGGAAATCGCCCTTACCCTCGCCGGGCCCTATGACGACCGACCGGCCATAGTCTCTGTTTATTCGGGCGCCGGTGGCACCGACTCCCAGGATTGGGCGGAAATGCTCCTGAAGATGTACCTGGGATGGGGTGAGTCCCAGCGGCGGCCGGTTCAGGTCATGGACCTGTCCTACGGAGATGAGGCGGGCCTGCGAAGCGCGACGCTGGAAATCGGTGGCGCTTACGCCTACGGATATTTGAGCGCTGAACGGGGCGTTCACCGCCTGGTCCGTTTGTCACCGTTTGACCCTAACAACCTGCGCCATACTTCTTTTGCCCAGGTTGAGGTGGTTCCGGCAGCCGGAGAAGAGGAAGACCTCGTCATCCGGCCCGAAGACCTCAAGATGGACACCTTCCGGTCCAGCGGGCCCGGAGGTCAGAACGTCCAGAAAGTTGCCTCGGCCGTCAGGTTGACCCACCTGCCTACAGGTATCGTAGTTTCCTGCCAGACGGAACGTTCCCAGCACCAAAACCGGGAGTACGCCACTCGCATATTGATGGCGCGCCTCCTGGCGAAACAGAATGAGGAGAGAGCCGAGGAACTGGCGCGATTACGAGGGGAGCGGATAGCCGCGGAGTGGGGGAACCAGATACGCAGCTACGTGCTGCACCCCTATAAGTCCGTCAAGGACCACCGTACCTACTTCCAGAGCACTAACCCTGACGCGGTGCTGGAAGGCGCCCTGGACGATTTTATCGAGGCTTACCTGATCTCACGGGTGGGCTAGTGCGCCCGCCTGAATGCCGGGCAGGCAAGTAATCCATCGTTACGTCGGGACTGGAACAACCCAGAAACGAAAAAGGGCAGGCGCTTAACGGCCTGCCCTGGTTTATTGGCGAAGAACCGAAATCAGGGTTCTGTTTAGTTTTGCGGGGTATTTGAGTGTTCGGTGACGGTGGCAACATC
>VXOH01000187.1:0-3918 GCA_009840135.1 Chloroflexota bacterium
TTCCTGGCCAGCAGTCACGCGGCCAAAGATGGTGTGTCTCCCGGTCAGTTGCGGAGTAGGCGCCACCGTTATGAAGAACTGGCTGCCGTTTGTTCCCGGGCCGGCGTTGGCCATTGCCAGAAGTCCCGCGCTGTCAAAGATGAGGGAAGGCACTATTTCGTCCTGGAACTGGTAGCCCGGACCCCCGAATCCAGATCCGGTCGGGTCCCCGCCCTGGATCATGAAGCCGGGAATTACCCGGTGAAATATCCCCCGGTCGTAGAACCCCTGCCGGGCCAGAAAGATAAAATTGTTGACTGTCACGGGAGCGTCTTCGGCCAACAACTCCACCGTTATGGTGCCCAGGTTTGTCTGAATGTCCGCGGAGTAATCCGCTTCCTCGTCTATCACCATTTCAGGGGCGGTGGCGTACTGCCTGACCTGCTTTCCGGCGGAAGTTTCCACACTCTCGGGTGTGGGCGTCCCTATTACCGGCGGCGTCGGAGTATCGGCAATGCGGGGTGTGGGTATCACGTCCGGTATTGCTGTTGGAGTGGCAGCCTCTTCAGGCAATTCACAAGCCACCAGGGAAAGTACCAGTGCAATCAGTCCTATAACAAAAGCAGATTTCATCGGCTTACCGCGACTCCCCAAAAAAGTGAAACAAACACGCCATGACGGTGAGAATTTTGCCGCTGGCGCGTGGTAATTGCCAGGCTTTCCGGTACCCTGGAACCTATCTCGATTTTCGTTTTCCCCAAATGGGGGAAGTTCAAGATCGGGATACAGATCCTCTTAGGGCGGCCCCTTTATTCGGCCAACCTTTCATCCCTGTGCTCACGAAGCGGCTTGCGGTAGTCCAAACCACTTGGTTTGATTGACAGGTAAGAAGTACGTTCACAGAGAGCTTGTCGAACCGCCACCGGATGACCCTTCGACAAGCCCACGATGAGCGGAAATATTACCTGTCAAATCAATAAGCCTGGACCAAGAGCAAGGCTTCTTAATATGGACGGGTGATCTTGGCTACTTCCTTCAACTTCTCCAGGGAAAAGTCTGGTGACTGGCACAGCCCGATGGTTTGCTGTTCATAGTCGGCTATGGTCTGCACCATGTCGGGAATTTGCTCGGCTATTTCAAACGGAATATTGGTTACACCGTGCTTGTCCCCGTGCAAAAGATCCCCGGTCTGTACCGTCAGGCCACCAATGGTTACCGGAATGCCAATCTCCACCAGGTGCACGTAAGCGTGGGAAGCGGACACTTCCTTGGCAAAGAACTGGAAACCGAGGGCTTCCACTTCATCAATGTCCCTCACCGTACCGTCGGTGGCGACGCCCACTGCGCCCAGCGCCTTGTGAATATTGCCCTGCACTTCGCCCCAATAGGCGCCAAGGGGAGGGTTGTCAATGTCGTGAAGAACAATAAACCGGGGCTCGGGGACGGACACAATCAGGTCCCACCAGTCCTCCCGGGACACGTTCCGACCCTCAGGCTGGACGGCGCTGATTACCCCGGTTACGGCGTAGCCCACCGCCGGCGGCAGGTTCCGAAACACGCCTTTAATTTCCGGGAGCATAAAGCCGTCATTCTTGGGGCGTACATTGAAGCCCTCTATCGCATTGCAAATGCTGGGCGTATCAATGTTCCCCAGGGCAGCCATGGTTTCCTTGCTGATGGTCTTGTACACGTATTACCTCCTGAAATTGTTGCCGGTCCTGCCTTGAATGGTTAGCCCTCGGTCGAAGGCATTACAAAGTCGGAATCGGACCGTGCTTTTCCTGAATAAGCCATTTGGGCCGACCGGGCAACCAATCGCATGGCTCCCTGCCGCCCAATGGTCAGACCATACTCTAACCCTTTGCCTCTATACTCGCAAGAATGGCGGGCGACTGGAAAGGCTGTCTGCCAGCAGGTAAACGACGGGACAAAAGAAGCAATTCGACACCCACGGTTGATTTTCGGAGCTTAGAGTTTATCTGGCAAGCGGTTGGCGTCTATGTCCTGGTGTCTTCTTCTTGGCCGTAGTCTCGTTCATAGTCTGGGTCTTGGTCTGGGTCTTGGTCTGGGTCGTAGTCCGGGTCTTCCCACGGCTGAAGTCCTTCAGACGGGTCCCGATAATCGGGGCGGAGGCTCCGCCATAAGAACCTCGCAATAACCACCACCATGACTATCAGTACCAAACCACCGAACAGCCAGATATCCAGGTACAAGAGCGGATTCGGAGCGGCAGCCTGGTCCTGGGCCTGGCTCAATAATTTCAGAGCGGCCAGGCTGTCGGACATCGGACCTGTCTCACAGGCCACAAAGGTAGTCAATTGCGATCAACCTCTTCACGAACCCTGGAGTCTTCCCGAAATTCCATACCTTGATATCAACTCCCCAAGACACCTTGCCAAAAAGGACCTGAGCGCCTCATTGTCGTGCTTTCGCCTTTCAGCTTTGGTCCGGGCCGTCCTTCCAGCGCAGGCAGGATCCGCGAACCTGGAGCAGGCTGCTGTGCCGCCCCCATTATAGGGTAAAGCGAGTGGACACTTACCGGCGCAATAAGCTCCTGGTCGTCATCTTGATGCCTTGCGGTGCCAAAAGAATATACGGGATGAACCATGCGGTGTCTTCACTTGTGCCTGGGCGCTCCCTTTCACGCATGAAAGTCCATCTTTTGCGTTTCTTGGAGAACGTTCAATTTGGGAGCATACCTTCTCGACTCCTGACCCTCTCGTAATTGACGCAACATAACTGTAGTGACTCCGCAGAAGACGGGAAATTCTGTTAACTCGCACCGACCGTGAAGGGAGCTAGTTTACGTAATCCTGCTAGACTTCGGCCATCCCCGGGAGAACCGGGGACAACATTCTAGCCCCACCGGCTAGGTGAGGGTTATAGATATAGGGGGCTATCCGAATGCAGAAGGCTATCGAGGATTTCCTGCAACACCTGGTGGTAGAAAGAGGCTTCTCCCAGCACACGCTTGATGCCTACCGGAACGACCTGGGGCAGTTCACCGAGTTTCTCCGGGTACGGCTCAACGGGGCCAGCGAAAGGGAAGACGTATGGCAGAGAGTGGACCTGGACCTGCTTAACGACTACATAACCGACCTCAGGGACAGAAAAGGCTATCGGGACACCACCACTGCCCGCAAGGTTGCCGCAATAAAATCTTTCTTCACATTCCTGGCGCAAAACGGTGTCATCGAGGAACCGCCCACCGAGTCTCTGGGATCCCCCCGCGTCGGCCGCGCCCTGCCCAAGTACCTCACCGAGGACGAAGTTGACCTGTTGCTGAGAGAGGCTGACAAGTCCGGTACGGCTGAGGGCCAGCGGGACGCCAATATTCTTGAACTTCTCTATGCCACCGGCCTGAGGGTCAGCGAACTGGTTTCTCTAAACGTCCAGGATGTTGACTTTGAAGAGTCTTTCATCCGTTGCTGGGGAAAAGGCTCCAAGGAGCGCATTGTTTACGCCCACGACCGGGCCCTCAACGGGCTGCAGGACTATTTGTCCACCAGCCGCATGTCTCTCATCGGTTCCAACAAGGATGAGACGGCGCTCTTCGTAAACCATCGGGGTGAGCGGCTTACCAGGCAGTGGGTATGGAACATACTGAAGACCTACAGCAAGCGGGCGGGTATTGATCGCAAGATTACGCCCCATACCCTGCGCCACAGCTTCGCAACCCATTTGCTTCAAAAGGGGGCGTCCCTGCGGCACGTCCAGGAATTGCTCGGTCACTCCAGTATCTCCACAACCCAGGTTTACACCCATTTGACCGACACCCACATGCGCGACGAGTACGAGAAGAGCCACCCCAGGGCCTTCTGATGCTGCTTTTATCTTTCAGAGAACGGAACGCCGGGCCTGAACCAGGCCCCGCGCCACCTTTTGTTTAGGCCAAAATAATGGGGCATAATCTGTAAGTTATAAACATCATACGCAGCC
>VXOH01000187.1:3928-14989 GCA_009840135.1 Chloroflexota bacterium
TTCCCCACACCAACTGGCTCCATATTTACCAGAAGCCCCACCCCTGGGCTTTCTTTTGCTGTTTTTATTTTTAAGATACCGGAACGCGGGGCGTCAACCCGGCCCGGCGCCTCATTTGCTTTAGGCCTAATGAATGGGCCATAATAGGAACAGAGAAAATTGCTCGATGGACCGTCCCAGGCCCATCGGCGCCCATATTGTTTCCTGCCCCTGCCCGCAACCCATGCAGGTAAAGGGGAAGAAACAAATTTCGACACATCAGGAGGTACGTCACCATGCCGGCCAGGGGTAAGAGGGTGGCGTCGAGACAGGCCCAGCTAAATCGCAGAAGAAGACGGCAAGCCAGAAGCGCCGGTGATCTCGCCTTACAGCAGGATGATGAGGCCCAGGAGTCGCATTCAACAGCTACTATCGCTGCTCCTCCCCAAGAATCCGAACCGGCCACCGTGTCGGTTGCAGACGGAGTTGGTGATACTCTCGAGCCGGACCGTGAACGTACCCGGGGCTCATCAGGTCAGGATGCTGCCAGGGGTGCGGGTCTGAATCGGGTTGACCAGGCTCTGGCCTACCGCCACTTGGCCACGGAGATGCGCCGGATACTCATCCTGGCCGGAATACTGACCGTCATATTGTTGACTGTCTCCTTCCTCATGTGACTCGGCGTCCAGCGCGGCGGGTAAATTTGACCCGTTCCCTGGGTGCCAGGAGCATCATCCTTTCGGGTTGGACAGATGACCCAGGCCCTTTTTGAACACCGTCTCCGTGTGACTCCGGAAAAACCGGGCGTTTACCTGATGAAGGACGCCCGGAATGAAGTGTTGTATGTAGGCAAGGCCAGCATACTCCGGAACCGCCTGCGCTCCTATTTCGGTTCTCCCAGCGGGCAGCCCTCCAAAATCCGCCGCATGATGTCCCGCATGACGGATTTCGAGTTCATCGTTACGGATACCGAGGCGGAAGCCCTGATCCTCGAAAATACCCTTATCAAGCGTTACAAGCCCCACTTCAACGCGCGCCTCAAGGACGACAAGACCTATCCCTACCTGAAAATAGACCTCACCGAGGAATTCCCCCGGGTTTACATTACCCGGCAGGTTGCCCAGGATGGCGCCCGTTATTTTGGCCCCTTCGCCACGGCCAGCAGCGTCCGCAAGACCATGGACCTCATCAAGAAGTTGTTCCCCTACCGGTCCTGCACCAAGACTATCACTGGTCGCGACCCCCGCCCGTGCCTGGAATATTACATTCACCGTTGCGTTGCCCCCTGCTCCGGCCTGGCTTCGCGGGAAGACTACGAGCAGGTAATTCAGCAGGTCATCATGTTCATGGAGGGCAATACCGAGGCCGTCACCCGCGAGCTACGGAAGAAAATGGAATCCGCTGCTGGAGAGCTGGAGTTTGAACGCGCGGCGGTGCTCAGGGACCAGATCCGGGGCATAGACCAGGTCGCCGAGGAGCAGCAGGTTAAGGTCGAGTCCAACCCTGGCGGGGATATGGACTTCATAGCCCTGGCCCAGGGCAGCAACGAGACCTGGGTGGAGATTTTCTTCATTCGGCGGGGCAAGCTCATTGGCAGGGACCACTTTTTCATGGAAGGAACCCAGGACGAGGCGCCCGAGCTGGTAATCAGCCAGTTCATCCGGCAGTTCTACCAGAACGCCCTGGTAATCCCGCCCGTGGTTTACATCCAGCACCCCCCCGAGGACCAGGACCTCATCCGGGACTGGCTTCGTACCAGGCGCGAAGGAGCGGTGCGTCTGGTCTGCCCAAAGCGGGGGCAGCACAAGAAACTGATGGACGTTGTTGCAGAGAACGCCGTTCAGGGGCTGGCCCAGCACCGTGTCAAATGGCTGAATAACTCCGACGTAATCCTGCAGGCCATGTCTGAGCTCGAGGAAGAATTGAGCCTGCCGGCCTTGCCCCTGAGAATGGAATGCTACGACATATCCCACGTCCAGGGCAGCAATCTCGTCGGCAGCATGGTCGTCTTCCAGGATGGGAGGCCACGTACCCCTCACTACCGGCGGTTCCAGATTAAGTCCGTGGATGGAGTGGATGACTACGCCAGCATGCAGGAGATGCTGCGCCGCAGGTTCAAGAGGTTGGCCGACGCCCGCGTGGAAAGGGAAAAGAGCGCAGCCACGGCCCCCCTGGACGAGAGCAAGGATGGCGCTGCCTGGGGGATCGAGCCCGATCTGGTCATAATTGACGGTGGCAAAGGCCACCTCACCGCGGCCCTGGAAGTGCTGCTGGAACTGGGCCTTGATGACATTCCCCTGGCTGCCCTGGCTAAAGAGAATGAGTGGCTATTTGTGCCCCATTCCAGTGAGCCAATAGAACTGCCCCGAAACTCCCAGGGTCTTTACCTGGTGCAGCGAATACGTGACGAGGCCCACAGGTTTGCCGTTACCTATCACCGTAACCTGCGCAGCAAGTCCAGCCTGAAATCCTCAATAGATATGGTTACCGGCATCGGGCCCAAGCGTAAGCGCATGCTCTTGCGTCGTTTCGGCTCAATTCAAGGCATAAAAGACGCTGCCGTTGACGACATCGCCGCAGTGCCCGGCCTTACCCGGTCGCTGGCCGTTAGGTTGAAGCAGACTCTTTAGCGGGTGTCTTCTAAATGCCCTCTTCGACTTGACTGGAATAGTCGGCGCGCGGATCCGATATCGCATTCAATTGCTTATGGCTGGCTGGAATCTGTGTATTCCTTATCCAAAACGAAGTGATCTGCGAATTTTCAGGAGCATTGGAGGCCACCCCCGGTTCGCGCCCTTCCGCTGTCTGCCAGGCCCGTCGCTGCGACGCTTGCCTGGATGCGATATTCAATAAGGATGCTTGATTCGAATTGCCCAGCTATGTAACATAACGTAGATTCTTCACCTTATTCCAGCCGTTAACAGCCCTCGCCTATGCTGAAGCTTTCGATAACATTACCCAATAGCGCGCAGATTAACCTGGAATCTGAAGATACGGTCGTAATTGACAAGATTCTGGGTACCGTGCTGGAAAATGTTACCCGGGCCTTGTTGTCGGGATCGCCCACCGGAGACCTGGGCAGTGTATCTCTGGCCCAGCCAAGGGCCTCAACTCCCATCGTTACCCAAAACGAGGAAGTAAGTTCCCCGGAGGGGGAGTCACCTTCCCTTCCAGGGCAGGAAAGCCCCAGCCCAGAGCAGCAATCATCTCCGGTCGAAGCGCCGGAAGCGTCGGAAGCCTCGACTGGGCCCGAACCCGCGTCCTCCCAGACTTCCCCATCGTTTGAAAGTGTGGGTACTCAACGCCAGGCCCCGACTGACGAGGTGTCCCTACGGCCCGGAGAACTTAATGCGGCAAGGCAAGTAGTTGGCGAATGGGCCACGACGGAAAACCTTGGCGGTATGACCGACAGGCCCAACGGTTACCCTGCCGGTGGTAACAGCCAGGTAAATCCTTCCAACCTGGTGCCCGCCGTATCAGAGCAGGCCTTCGTTGATTTTTGCCGTGCCGCAAATCCTCTGGGAGACATGCGGCGGGTAGTCGTGGCCGCCGAGGGCGCCAGTCGTTACCTGGCTATGGAGGGTGTGGACGCCGACTCCCTGGGCCGCCTGTTCGACATAGTTGGCTGGCCCCGTGCCCACAACTTCGTGCAGACGTTGCGCAACGCCGCCCGCAGCAAATTCGGCTGGCTGGAGCGCGTTCCCGGTCGCGCCGGCCATTACACGGTCACAAGTGTGGGCAGGTCCACCGCGCTGGGTAGATAGGACTGGGTAAAATTGAACCGGGTGGAAAGAATAGGCGGCAGTTCTTGTGCCCTGCCAGGGGGAGCGAGGGCACTTCAATTTATTGCCCTGAGGCAACGAGGCAACCGGTGGTGTTGCCTCTTTCTGTTCCCCGACAAGGCTTACCCATTCTGCCCGCGTCGTTAGTCCGGGAAGAGATGTAAACCCGGATGGCCGCTTGGCGAAGTGGTTATGTGCTAATATTAGCTCGAAATCCGGCACTTTCCTGCCAGGACCGTGAAACGGTTTTCGGCAGCCAATCAAGAATCTAGGAGACGCTCCCCATGAAGATGTACATCGGTGGCAACTGGGTGGACCGACCGGAAACCATGCCGGTTTACAATCCCTTTGACCAATCGGTAATTGACACGGTTCCCCGGGGCAATGCAGCCGACGTTGACGAGGCAATCTCCAGCGCGGTGCGCGGGGCTGAGGTCATGGCCAGGATGCCGGCCTTTGAACGCTATACCATTCTTCGCCGCACTGCCGACATAATGGCCGAACGCGTCGAGGAATTGGGCCGGATCATCACGATGGAGGAAGGAAAGGTCATTGCCGAAGGGCGGGGCGAGGTTCTCCGCGCGGTTCAGACCATTACCGGCTCAGCGGAGGAAGGCAAGCGGTTGCACGGTGAGACCGTTCCGCTGGATGCTGCGCCCGGCGCAACTTCCCAGTTTGGTTTCACCATCCGGGTGCCCGTGGGTGTCGTAGCTGCCATTGCACCCTTCAACTTCCCCCTAAACCTGGTATGCCACAAGGTTGGCCCGGCGCTGGCTGCGGGTAACGCGGTTGTGCTGAAGCCCGCCGGAGACACCCCCTTGTCCGGACTCAAACTGGTGGAGATTCTGCTTGAAGCCGGTCTGCCCCCCGAAGCCATACAGTGCGTCACCGGTTCGGGCGGCGAAATTGGCGATGCCATCACCGGCGATCCCAGGGTCCGCAAGATTACCTTTACCGGCAGCATGGAGGTGGGTGATCGCATCTGCCGCAATGCCGGAATCAAGAAAGTCACCATGGAACTGGGTTCCAACAGCCCGTTGATTATCATGTCCGACGCCGACATAGAAAAGGTGGCGGCTGCCACGGTGGCTAGCGGCTTTGCCAACGCAGGCCAGGTCTGCATATCCACCCAGCGCGTCCTGGCCGACCGGCGGATATACGCCGATTTCCTGGATGCCATCAAGGTGCCCACCGATGCCTTTGCCACCGGCAATCCCCTGGATGAATCAATAAAGATGGGCCCCATGATCCGCGAGTCCGACGCCTCCCGCGTCAGCCGGTGGATTAATGAGGCCGTGGACCAGGGCGCCCGCGTAGTGGCCGGCGGGGACCAGGAAGGCACCATTCACGCTCCTACGGTAGTTGCCGATGTGCAGCCCGATATGCGCATATCCCGCGAGGAACTTTTCGGGCCGGCGGTGGCCGTGAGTTCCTTTGAGGACATTGACGAGGCCATCTCCATGGCCAACGATTCCCGGTTCGGTCTTTCGGCGGGAATTTTCACCCAGAACGTGGACTGGGCCATGCGCTTTGCCAGGGAAGTCCAGTCCGGAAACCTGCACATCAATTCCCACCCTCAATGGAGAGCGGACCTGATGCCCTACGGCGGGCTAAAGGACAGCGGCATGGGCAAGGAAGGGCCGGGCTACGCCATAGAGGAAATGACCGAGCTGAAAATGGTGGTGTTCCACCTCTAGGGCATGGCAAATGTAGAAAAGGGCTGTGCGCCCCGTCAGACTTCCTGTAACGGGACTCGGCGGGGCGCTGACATTGAGCGCGTGAACCGGACAGGAAGGAAGGTCGTAACATTTGGGAATCGAGATTATTACCGAACCACCTCGCAGCGCCATGGTGGTGACACCCCATCCCGATGATGCGGAAGGTGGCTGCGGGGCCACCATGGCCAAGTGGATAACCGAAGGGGGAACCGACATCACCGTGTTGATGTGCACCAACGGCGACAAAGGCACCGGCGACAAGGATATGGCCCCCGATGTGCTTGCTGGAATACGGGAGAAAGAGCAACAGGACGCTTCGGCATACTTGGGCGTAAGCAACGTGGTTTTTCTCCGCCATCCCGACGGAACGCTGGAGGATTCACTCCAGTTCAGGTGCGAGGTGGTCCGGGAAATTCGGCGTTACAAGCCGGAGGTTGTTTTCTGTATTGACCCCTTCCGGGTGGCCAGCCACACTCATCGGGATCACCGTATGAGCGGGCAGGTGGCCCTGGATGCCGCGTTTTCCTATGCCTGGAGCCACCTCCATTTCCCCGAGCAGATAACCGAAGAGGGGCTTGAAACCCACCAGGTTAAGGAAGCCTTCTTGTGGGGCACTGAAGCGGCGGACGTTTACATTGACGTTGAAGGATACCTGGAAGCCAAGGCAACTTCCCTGAGTCTCCACGCCAGCCAGATGCGCCTGCGCACCCCTGCCGACCGGCTGGAAAGGATTGAAAGGGGATGTGCCCGCCAGGGCGAAGAGGCCGGGCTGATGTATGCCGAGGGATTCCGAAGGGTGAAGTTCAACATCGGTTCCCTGGACTGGAAGCTCTTGAATACATAGCAGGCGGTAGCTATTGAAGTGATGGGTTGGGATTTAACCGTCGTTCCCACGCAGGAGGGAACCTAGCGGGACTTTTTGATCTCGGGTCCAGGCTGAAAGGGCGGAATACTGTTACCACCGATCGTTTCAAAATAGATGGGTCCACTACTATCCCGGCAACATTGAAATGACGGTTATGTTCCCCTCATCCGGAGCTTGCCGAGGGGTCGCCAATTGATGGTTCGACAAGCTCACCACGAACGGAATCCCGTTCAAACCGTCAAAACAATGCTGTCGCCACCGGCCCCTGAATTATTCAGACGTTCCCTGGAAGGCGGCGGACTACCGCCCCTTCCTGATTAGCTTCACATCAGGCTACGCCAGGGCAAGGAGAAGAGAAAATGCCATTTACCAGGCTTTACACCGGCGGCGACGGTCAGTCGCACATTGAGGAAATGGATCCGAGCACTCACCCCACCCTGCAGGAACTGCAGTCCGCCACCGGGATTTCTTTCAGCATTGCCGAGCCCGGTCATTTCAGTGACTGGCACACCGCTCCCCGGCGGCAATATGTGATTACCCTGTCGGGCGAAGGCGAAATCGGGCTGGCGGACGGCTCACTGCACCGCTTCGGACCCGGCCACGTCAGCCTTGTCGAAGACTTGACGGGGCAGGGGCACACCACCAGGGTGTCCAGCAGCGTTCCCCGCATCACGGCGACCGTCCGGTTGGAAGACCAGTCGCCCCAGGGCTAGTAGTCCAGCAAATTAGAAATTATGGGTTTTGTGCCGCTTAACCTGAGCTAGTCGAAGGGCCTTCCGCCTCAGGCGGATTCGACAAGCTCACGACGAACGGACTCCGTTCCGACAGTCAGAATCCGCCTCTGGCGGAATGGCCTACCAAGGACTCGGGGATTTCGTACCCTTATACGTTGCCTTCTTCGCCAGCCGTATCTTGGGGAAACACCGCTCCGTCCTCGGTGAAAAGTACGCCCTGCGCCCGCATCATTGAGGTGGAACCGCTGCGGGCAATGGCTCTCAGAACGTTGGAAATGATGCCGCCGTTCTTCCTTACGTCTTTCCTGGGAGCGGGAATCAGTTCGGCGGGAGTCTCGTTGAGCAATCCCCAGTCAGGCGGCATCGCCTTCCTGGGAACGAGCCCCTGCGGCGCCATGATGTAGTGGTAGTCGGCTATGGCCAGGAAGCGAGGGTCATGAAACTTCACGCTGTAGGTGGCTACCCGTTCCCTGTAAATTTGTTCTTCGTGGCGTAGCCGCTCGTAGTCTGCCAGGGCCAGTTGGTAGGAGGGTTCAGACTCCCAGCCCTGGTCCTTCTCCGCCTGGGCGAACTTCGCGGCCTGGGTCAGCGTACGCCGGGCCAGGCGTCCTCGCCGCAAGAGAGGTTCGTTCAACTCCTTCAGCGCTTCCAGGTCATTCAGGGTGTGATTGTCCCGGGCGAAGTCCCCGCGGGAAGCCTTCACTTCCACTATGTATATGGCATTGCCGGGGCCCACGGCTGCCAGGTCCACGACCCGCCCGCCAGGTCCCTCCAGCTTTACTTCAAACCCGATGCACCGGCAACGTCTTACGGAATAAAGCCACTCCCAGGCGGCCCACTTCAGCTGATAGGTCAGCCCGGACTCGTTTCCCCGCTTGAAGACCTGCTTATCGCCTTTCTTGCCGTCCCTTTCGTGCCCGCCTGCCGCCACCTCAACCCGCTCCCAACCGCTTCTCTTGTCTAGTCCTGCTGTTCAGCCCTTGCCTTCACCGAGGTCCGTGGCCAATCACAGCGCCATCCGCGCCTTATTCTCCGTCCTGCAAGTCCCGAATGATTCGCTTCAGTTGAACTTCGTCCGCTGCGCCGGAGGTAGCAATGGAAAGACCCACTTCCTGTACCAGTCCCCCGTAACGCTCCAGCACCTTTGGCGCTATCTCGTCGTATTCGCCTATGACCGCAAAGGCTTCAAGTATTTCGTCGCTGACCAAGTTTCCCATTTCTTCCCACCGGCCTTCCAGGGACATCCGGTGCAATTTGGGCCCAATTTCCTGGAAGCCATGGCACTCCAGGACAGGGAAATAGGTCCTCGTCGAAGCGTAAAAGGCGATCCGCTGCCGGACTTCCCGGGTCGCTTCCTCAATAGCCGCCTTGTTGGGCCCCGTGATGATGAACCCGCCACCGCTTATCGTCACGTCTGAAACTTTTCTTTCCGCCATTGCCGCCCCCGCCGCCACGTTGGGGCGTACCACGTCCGTCACGTATTTGGCCGACGTAAACGTGTGCAGGGCCAGCCCGTCGCTTGCCTCTCCCGCTACCCGGCAGTTGTAGGCGTTCACCGCCGCGTTGAAAATCCTTGGATGCGGAAAACTCCCAGGTCCCGGGCTGAAGAAGGGGGTCATCAACGAAAACTTGTAGAAATCTCCGGAGAATGACAGTCCTTGTCCTGACTCCCAGGCGTCCCAGATTGACCGCAGGGCCTGGATATACTCCCTGAGCCGGGGCCCCGGCGATATCCAGCTAGTAGAATAGCGCCGTTCGATGTGACCCTTTACCTGGGTCCCCAGTCCAAGGCGAAACCTGCCGCCGGAAAGGTCCTGCAGGTCCCTCGCCGTGTAGGCCAGCACCATGGGGGAACGGGGAAAGGCGATGGCCACCCGCGTATCCAGCGTTACCCGGGAGGTGGCCGTGGCTGCCAGCGCTAAAGGCAGAAAGGGATCGTGGGCGGTTTCACTGGTGGCGACCCCGTCATATCCCATTGCTTCCGCCCAGGCTGCCTCCGCTGCCACGGCGCCAAGGTCGCTGGAATTGAGGTGGTAAATAACCTTCATACGCTTCCCCGTGGTTTTACCCGATCATCAAGAGCCGTTATTCAACAGACTCCAGGTCCTGGAATATCCTGTCGGTCTTGGCGGCCATGATGAAGTCGTTGCGATGTAGGTTTCTTATCTTGTGGGTCCACCAGGTCACGCCCACGCGGCCCCACTCCGTGACAATTTTCGGGTGGTGCCCCTCGGACTCTGCCAGTGTGCCAATGGAATTGGTGAAATCCAGGGCCTGTTGAAAGTTTGAGAATCGAAACACCCGGTCCAGTTTGGGAATCCCGCCATCGTCCACGAGTTCCCAATCAGCCACTGTGGGATGAAGCTGGCTGATTTCATCAAGGGTCACGGAGGGAGAATCTCGCCGGCAGGCCGTGCATTTTTCCTGGTAAAGCTGGCTCATGGGACCTCCTCGATTTGGCCGAATGAGTACGGATTACTTTCGGATTCTGCGCATACAGAATAGGGAGTCATGCCCCCTCTTGGCGCTTCGCCATTTTAGCATAACCGGTCTGCCTGCCTTGAATCGGCACTGGTCGCTCTGCTGAAAATCCGGCCTTCAAGATTGCCCGTTGCCCCTCTATTCTACCCGCCCAGCATCTTTGGCCCTTTGTGGGATGAGTCCCCCGGGCGGTCGTCTTTTCCGTCGGATAGGGTCGCGAACCAACACAGACCTTGGCCGTGGCTTCCGCCGGAGCAGCGTAATCGCCTTGCTCGGAGGGTTGTCTCTTTGAGTGAGCTTCTTGAGTCCGCCACCAATTCGGTAGTATATTCACCACAAGAGAAAGTATCTTAGTGAGGTGACACCCATGATTTTTGGAGCCATTACTAATTCGTGGCGTAACCATCTGGCGGAACAAGGTCTGGCCGAGCTCATCGCTGAAGCCGAGGCGCGCGGGTCGGGGCACGTCGAGCTGCGCCAGACCTGCCTGGGCGATTGCGAGAGCGGTCAGGGCGACGACTGGCGGCCCAACCTGCCAGGATTGCAGTCCATCACCGACCAATTTCCGGCCTTGCAGTTCGACCTGGCCATGGCATTGCCCTGCCTGTCCGGGGGTGTTGACCCCAAGGGCGAACAATTTCAGATGGCCCTTCAGGCAGCGAAGATAGTGGGACGTGAGGCGCCGCACCTCAGGCTGGTGGACCCCGATGCAGCGGAAGCCGCCTGGCAGTCCGCCGGTGACATACCTGAATCCGCCCTGGACCTGGCTAACCTCGCCAGGGAAGCGGCGGCCCAGGGCGTGACCCTTTCTCTGGAAAATTCCGGTCAACCCATCGGAAGCATGGCGTTGTTGGTTGAGGAATGTCGGAAGCGGTTGAGTCCGCAGGAAGGAACGTATCTGGGCCTGTGCCCGGACCCGACGAACCAGTTGCGCCGTTTCCCCGGTACGGATCCCCTTGGAGACCTGGACGCGTTGCCCCTGGATATGCTGAAAATAGTCCATTTCAAGCAAGCGAGAAACGGCGACCCCCATCCTTCGGTGGACACCGGCGACCTGGATTGTGGCGAGATGCTTCGGCTGCTGGAAGCCAAGAACTACCAGGGGCCGGCCATCATGGAGATTCCCCCGCATCCTGACGTATTCGAGAATCTTTCCCACAGTTACGAATTTCTGAACGCCGCCTCGGGTCGATAGGCAATAGGTCGGCAGTTCAGAAGCAGGGCATTTCGATTGTTGTCTGGCCCCTTCGCCCTGGGCTTGTCGAAGGGCCGTCCGTTTATGGCTCGACAAGCTCACCACGAACGGACTGTACGGGATGCTGTTGGTAATCGGAAGACCCAGAGTTCGGGAGTTGAAGGGCGAACCTGCCCGTCTGCTATACTGGAGTCCGCTTCAGGGCGGACTCCGCTTGTTTGACGGATTTTTCAGGGCAGATTTGGTTCAGGGCTCGGGATTCCATTGGTAAGCGACTACAGCAGCTATACCGTATCAGTAGGCTACG
>VXOH01000137.1 GCA_009840135.1 Chloroflexota bacterium
TTTGGTTGGGGTGCTTTTTTTTTTTTTTTTTGACTCGCTCGTCGCGCCGTGCGCCCCTACACAGATTTCTCCTTCATGGAAAACGGCGCCTTGCTCGGCCAATTTCCTACGCCGCCGCTTCCGCCGCCCTCAACTCCGGCGGCCGCCGCTCCCCCCGGAAGGCAACCAGGGTCATGGCCGCAATCAGCAGGACAATGTTGGACCAGATGGCTATGTCGTAGGTGCCCCGGAAGTCGTAGAAAAGCCCGCCCAGGAAGGCCCCCAGCCCGCTGCCGATGGGCATAACCGCGAACATCGTCCCGTAGATTACCCCCATGTTGGCCACTCCGTACCGGTCCGAGGTGTAGGCGGCGGTGATGCTGACCACCGAGTTCCACGAGAAGCCCACCAGCAGCACTCCCACCAGCAGGGTGCCCAGCCCCAGCGAGGGAATGCCCAGGGCCGGCACTCCCATGGACAGCAGCACCACCACGAACCCCATGGCCCGCAGGTAGTAGGAGGCGGTCAACAGCCACCGCCGCCCGTGCTGGTCCGAAAGGTGTCCCATAATCAGGCTGCCTATAACGGCGGAGGCGCCGATGAGGCTGAATGCCCCGGCGGCGGCCATGGGATGGTAGCCCAGGTCCCTCGCGTAGGTTACGAAGTGAGCATTCACGAAGCTCATCGTGTACCCTCAAACGAAGTAACCGAAGGTCAGCCGGTAAAACAGGTTCGACCCCAGCGCCTGCCGGAAA
Source organism: Chloroflexota bacterium (assembly GCA_009840135.1). Taxonomy (GTDB): domain Bacteria; phylum Chloroflexota; class Dehalococcoidia; order Lucifugimonadales; family UBA3495; genus Bin22. Next base: position 735 of record VXOH01000137.1, read on the forward strand.
GTCGCGTCCCTCCCGAACAATGGCGTCGAGTCCTCTCCCCCCGCGCCCCCTCTCCTGCGCAGGTCTGCGGTGCCTCCCAGGGGCTCCAGCCCCATTTCCTGCGGCGTATTGCGGATGAAAATCACGCCGATGGGCAGAATGACCAGCAGCGCCAGCGCGCCCAGGAAGTAGTAAGCGTCCCGCCAGTCAAACAGGATCAGGAACACCGATGCGGCCGGCACCAGTATCAGCGCCCCTAAGGAACCGGCGCTGGTGTAAAACCCCAGGGTCAACCCCCGCCGGGCGAAAAACCAGGCGCTTATCACCTTGGTCAGTATGGGCCCCACGCCCATGGTCAGCCCGATGCTCATGACAGCGAAAACCGCGTAGAGCTGGGCCAGCGTGCGCACCGACGGAACGACCAGCAGCATCACTCCCAGCACCGCAACGCCGGCAAGGACCACCAGCTTGGGGTTGTAGCGGTCGGCCAGGTAGCCGGCCAGGGGCCGCATCAGGCCCGACAGCATGAAGGTAATTCCAAAGGCGAGGGAGAGGGTGCCCCGGCTCCACCCGAACTCCTCGGTCATGGGCTGCAGGAACACTCCGAAGGAGAACTGGGTGCCGGCAGTGCCCAGGGCCACCAGAGAGCAGCCCATCACCACGAACCAGCCGTAGAAAACGCGGGTGGATACGCCTCTCATGTCCACCTCTGGAAGGCTTGGCCGTCCCCGCCCGCCAGGGTGGGGACTCTACAAACCCTAATTTACCACAAGAGGCGCCGCAACACGCAGCAGAACCGCGCCCGGGGCAGTCAGGACGATTGCAAAGTCGAGCCAAGAGTTCCTGCCCCCCTTGACGGGGGAAGGTAAGGAAGGGGGTGGCTCTCTCGCCCTTTGATTAACTCCCCCTCACCCTAACCCTCTCCCGCCGGGGGCGAGGGAACTCTGCAATCGCCCTGCCCCGGCAACTCTACGGGATTCTGCCAATCTCCCTCCGGGTGTATACTGCAACATCAACGGGTAGGGCCCAGAGCTCAGTATGGGTTCAAAAACGGGCGCTTGACGGATTCGATGATTCTTCGAGGAAAAATTCACTACGCCTGGGTTATTGTGGTCATCGCCGGGACGATGGGGTTGATTACTTCGTCAATGCGGTTCGCCGCCCCCGCCCTGGTGCCGCACCTCATTGACCCGGTGGAAGGCTTCGGCTGGAGCTACGCCGCCGTGACCCTTGCCTTCAGCCTCCAGTGGATAGTCCTGGGGCTGGTGAGTCCCTATGTAGGGTTCCTCGGCGACCGGTACGGAGTCCGCAAGCTCCTGCTGGCGGGAGCCCTGTTTTTCATAGCCAGCATGATGCTTACCGGCATAATGACCAGCCTGTGGCAATACTACCTGTTCTTCGGGGTTTTCCTGGGCGTCGCCAATTCCATATTCACCGTCCTGCCGGTGTCCGGTGTATCCCTGTGGTTCAGGAGACACCTGGGAGTGGCCATGGGTATCGTGTGGTCGCTGCAGGGATCGGGCGTAATAGTCCTGCTCCTCCTGATTGGCGCGGCCTTCAGCCAGCTGGGAATGCAATGGATATTCTGGCTTCCGGGCATAGTCGGCGGGGCATTGTTGCTCCTGTTGGTACGGTTCTTCTACAACGGACCCGCCGCCATCGGGTTGCGGCCCCTGGGCGCTGATGCTGACGAACCGGTTCAGAGACCTGTCCGGGGAAGGGAAGGAAACGAAGCCGCCAAGGTACGGGCCAGGGTGTTTCTCCAGCAGGCCAGGCGCACAGTCACATTCTGGAACCTTATAGGCATCCACTACTGGGGCTGCATGGGTCACCAGGTTATAAATGTATTGATAGTGGCTATTGCGGTGGACCGGGGCCTTTCCTGGGAGCAAGGGACCCTGGTTCTCGTAACCCAGCAGCTGGCCGGGGTGGGAATCCGTACCGTGGTGCCCTTCGTGGCGGAGCGCTGGGGCAGCCGAAATGTCTGGATAGTGGGCATGGCGCTCCAGGCCTTCCCTCTGCTGCTCATTTTCTTCTTCAATGACCCTTGGGCTTTCTTCCTGTTCGCGGTACTTTTTGGCATCGGCCAGGGTTGCGAAGTGCCCACCTTCCCCATTGCCAACCGCCAATACTACGGCAATGTCCCCCAGGGCAGTCTCTTCGGCTGGCAGAACCTGGGCAACGGCCTGGGCATGGGGCTGGCTCCCGTAACCGCCGGTTTCCTGTGGGACATAACCGGTACCTACGTGGCACCGTTGATAATGTCCCTGGTTTTCAGTCTCATGGGCCTCGTGTCCGCTTGGATGCTTCCCTCGCCCCGGGTCAGGCTGATTCCCGATTGGGAAAGCCACCTGCCCGCCACTCCCCGGACTGCCGAATAGCCGTGCCCCGTCGCCCGTCAACCACCGCCAACGCCGGCAAATAAACTCACGAACAGGGGATTCATGCCTTCAGAATCGGCAAACTCGGCAAACGTGGTGGTCATCGGGGGCGGCGTCATTGGCTCCAGCATCGCCATGCACCTGGCGCAAATGGGCGCGGGTAAGGTCATTCTCCTGGAAAAGGAACACCTGGCCAGCGGCGCCACCGGCCGTTCCGGGGCCATGATTCGCGAGCACTACCTGCATCCCACCCTGGTCAAAATGGCCCAGGAATCCAGCCAGGTTTTCCACAACTTCGATGAAATTATCGGCGGAGACGTCCGTTTCATTCAGACCGGCCGCATTATCCTGCTGCCCGATGGGGACGTTGCCGCCGGCCGCGCCAATGTGGCCATGAACCGTGAATTGGGCGTGAACATCCAGACCTTGACCCCCGCCGAAATAGTCCGGCTGGTCCCTCAAATGAGCACCGACGGCGTGGCCCTGGGGTTGTATGAACCCAACTCAGGCTACGCCGACTCCGTTGCCACCACCCATGCCTTCGCCCGTCAGGCCGAGGCCAGGGGAGCAACCATCCTGACCGGCTGCCGGGCTACCGGGTTCAAGGTGGTGGGCGGACGCCTGGCCGGAGTGGAAACGGAATCCGGGATTATAGAAACTGACGCCGCCGTGGTTGCCGCCGGGCCCTGGACCAACTGGCTGGCAGCTCCCCTGGGCGAGTTCCTGCCCATCACGCCCCTGCGGGTGCAGATGGTCCACCTGCGCCGGCCGCCGGCCCTGGAGTCCTTCACTCCCACCGTCATTGACCAGACCAACGGGGCCTACTTCCGGCTGAATGCCGGGTTTTACACCCTCATGGGCGGCGAGGCGCCGGAGGATATGGGCGAGGTGGTCAATCCCGACGCCTACGGGCTCAACGCCGAGCATGACACCATCATCCGGTACTGGCAGCGGGCCAGGCTGCGCTTTCCAGACTTCGCCGCCACCACGCCCCAGGGAGGCTACGGCTCCCTGTACGACATGACCCCCGACGGCAACCCCATCCTGGACCGGGCGCAATCGGTGGATGGGCTCTTCTGGGCCGCCGGTTTCAGCGGCCACGGATTCAAGCTGTCGCCCGTCATTGGCCGCATGATGGCCGACCTGGTAATCCACGGCGACAGTATGGGCCACGAGCTCAAGGGCTTTCGCGCCGCCCGTTTTTCCGATAGTCTCGCCAGGGGTGATTCCCTGGCACCCGAGCACCCCTACCAGGCCAGGTCTCACCCCTGAAGCAAAGGCATCCGAGTAAATGGCATCCTCACTCCAGCAATTTCGTGGCCGGCGCCAGGCATTCAGGCAGGTATTCCCTGCCGCCCTGAGCCTGTCCAACGGTCTGAACTCCTGGTCGGGAATCGGGGAACAGGAGACAAAACAGGGTTTGTGGGCGGCATCAGGTGTTTCAACGGAGCGTGGCCTGCGCCAGGCGGGGATTTGACACGACCTTTCCCTGGTAGGCGATAATTCTGCAACGGAGTAGGGTACGCCATTCATGGAAATCAGTTGGAGAGAAAAATGATTGTAGTTACCGGAGCGGCGGGCCGGCTGGGCCGCAGGGTAGTGGGCCTGCTGGTGGACCAGGGCAAAGAAGTCCTTGCCACGGACCAGGTGGCTGCTGACGACCTGCCAACGGAGTTTGTGCGCTGCGACCTGGGAGACGCCGGGGCGGCCCACGACATTCTCCAGGGAGCGGAGGCCGTGGTACACATGGGCGCCATCCCCGGACCGCTCCGGGATGACCCCCGGGTCATCTTCAAGAACAACGTGGACAGTACCTTCAACGTCATGACTTCCGCGGCGGAGCTGGGCCTGCGGCGGGTGGTGTTCTCTTCCAGCGCCTTTGGCATGGGCTGGGCCCACGACGGCAACGCCTTTGTGCCCCTGTACCTTCCCCTGGACGAGGAACATCCCATGATGCCCTTCGAGCCCTACGGCCTGACCAAGCAGATTGGCGAGGATATCGGCCGGATGATTGCCCGAAACTCGGATACCACCGTGGTCAGCCTGAGATTCACCAACGTCGCGTTGCCTGAAGTCCAGGCGGAGTTCCCCTGGCCCGCGCCCACTCCCGAGAACCCGTTGACCCTGGTGATGTGGGCCTACGCCGATGCCAGGGACGTGGCCGAGGCCCATGTGCGGGCCCTGGACGCGGAAATAGAGGAACACGAGGCTTTCATGCTGGCCCAGCCCACCACCCGCTTCACCGAGCCCACCATAGACCTGGTGAAGAATTACTTTGGCGACCGCGTGGAAATACGGGAAGGGCTGGAGGGCAACGCCAGCGTAATCAGCACCGCCAAGGCCCAGCGAATGTTGGGCTGGCAACCCCGCCACGACTGGCGGTAGAGGCGGGGACGGCAGAGTCCGCTACCGCCTGCCGCCGTCACTTCCGGCTTGGGTTCAACGAGAGGCCAGGGCCGTTCTCAACCGGTTGACCGCCCTGGCCCGTAACGGGAATGTTCACTGAATTGTTCGTAGAGTCTTTTGATTGTTCGTAGAGTTTTTGGAGGTTTCTCCCATGCGTATTGCGGTACCCGATTTGGTCACCAATTCCTACTTCCCCGCCCTGGCCGCCGTGGAGCTGGGTTATTTTCGTGCCCATGGCTTAGACATGGAGCTGGAGCTAATCTCGCCCATAGGCCGGGCCATGGAAGCCCTGCGGGACGGTGACATTGAACTGGTAGCAGGGCCAGCCCACGGCGCCCTGCTGGCCTTCCCGGAGTGGCAGGGAGCCAGCCTTTTGGCCGCCCTGTCCCAGCATACCTACTGGCTCCTGGTCCTGCGCGCCAGCCTGGGTATTCAGCCGGGCGATGTATCCGGGGTAAAGGGACGGCGAATCGGAGCGGCGCCCGGCCCCGACGCGGCCCTGCGTTGCCTGCTGGCCGATGCCGGCATAGACCTGGAGCGGGACGATGTTAACTTGGGTCCGGTGCCCGGCGCATCGGAACCCGGGGTGTCCTTCGGCGTCCATGCTGCTCGGGCCTTGGAGGAAGGCGTAATTGACGGGTTCTGGGCTAACGCCATGGGAGCCGAGGTCTCTGTGCTCAGCGGCATTGGTGTTGTCGTGCTGGACCCCCGCCAGGGGCTCGGTCCGCCGGAAGCCAAGGACTACACCTTTCCGGCTCTGGTCGCCTCGGACAGATTAATTGCCGACTCCCCCGCCACGGCGGAGGCTGCAATCCTGGCGCTGGTCGAAACCCAGGAAGCGTTGCGAGCCGACCCCTCTCGCGCCTCCGAGGTGGGTAGTCGCCTGTTCCCGCCCGACGAGGCTGCCTTGATCGAAGATTTGATACGCCGGGACATTCCCTTTTACAGCCCCGTCATTTCCCCCGACTCCGTAGCCGGTCTCAACAGATTTGCCCGCAGCGTTGGGCTGATCTCCGGGGATGCGGCCTCGGGCGAAATAGACTTTGAACAGGTGGTGGCCAGCCGCTTCTCCCATTTGTGGGCCCAGTAACAGGTGCGTTCAATGAGGGTTGATATCCGGGTGCCGGTTGGCCTGCCCGTGCGGGAAACCGCCGCTTTCATAGCGGGGTGCGAGGCCGCCGGCTTTTCCGGCGTTGGCGTCCACGACCACCAGCATAGCGGCCGGGATGTGTTCCTCACCCTGGCCCTGGCCGCCGAGCGCACCACCAACCTTTCCCTCTATCCCGCCACCTCCAACCCCGTCACCCGCCATCCCATGGTCCTGGCCTCGCTGGCCCATTCCCTGGAGGAAATTGCGCCCCGGCGGGTGCGTCTTACCGTGGCCCCCGGCTACCTGGCCGTAGGCAACATCGGCCGGCCCCGGGCCACCGTGGCCGCCATGCGTCGCTCCGTCCTCACCATCCGCCGCCTGCTGCGGGGTGAATCGGTGGAATTCAATGGCGTGGAAACCCGCCTTCGCAACGTCAGCGACCCGCCAACGCCGGTCTTCATGACCGCCGCCGGGCCCCGCATGGTGGAGCTGGCCGGCGAGGTGGCCGACGGCGCCCTGCTGCTGGTGGGTTTGCATCCCGACGCGGTCAACGCTGCCCGCCGCCGCCTGGAAATCGGCGCTGCCCGGTCCGGTCGCAGCCTCGATGACTTCCGGACCATCTTCATTACCCCTACGACGGTATCCGAGGACGGGCCCGCCGCCCTTCGCTTTCCGCAACAGTGGTTCCGGCCCGATCAACCCTACCTCAAGTACCCCAGCGACTCCAACCTCTTCTGGCTGCGGGAGGCTGGAATAGACCTGGCTGAGGACTTCGTTCCTGAAAACATACCCGATGCTGACGCCGCCGAGATTTGCGATGCCTTCGGCCTGTTCGGCACGCCCGAGGAATGCCTTACCAGGCTCGAGCGGGCGGCATCGGAATCGGGCATTGACCACGTCTTTATCTTCCCCACCCACACCCAGGCGGGCGGCTACGATATGCCGGCAGCCGAAGTTGCCGCCTTCCGGGACGTAATAATCCCCGGCCTGGATACCCTGCCCTGATCATGCCGCAGCCCGGCGACAGGGTCCCCTCTGGATGGTCGCGTCACCCGTAGGGGCGGTTCGCGAACCGCCCCTACCGTCAGGCAACTGCCTGGAATGGAACCTACATGGCCAGCGCCCAAAATTGACCCTGCCAATGGGTATTACTATAATGCCCCAAGTACCAGGCCAAACAGGCCTTTCCACGGGCCCCGGAGTCTCGACTGCCAGGGCAGCACACAGGCAAGGAGGATTTTCATGGTTGAACAGCAGGCAGCGGTATTAAGCCCCGAAGCCATGGTAGAGGAGTTTCGCAAGAATGGCGTCACCCACGTGGTTACCATTCCCGACAGCGAGACCAACTACCTCTACGAACTGATGCAGGAACAGTCCTGGCTGGACGTTGTGCCTGCCTCCAGGGAAGGCGAGACCTTTGCCATCGCCCTGGGGCTCATAATTGGCGGCCAGACTCCGGTGTGCCTCATTCAGAATACCGGCATGATGGAATCCGGCGACTCCATCCGGGGCATGGCCCTGGACTCCGGTTTTCCCCTGGTGATGGTAATCGGGTACCGGGGCTGGAACCGGCACGGCGTGATAACCGACTCGGTAGCCCGCTACACCGAGCCCTTCCTCAACGCCTTCCGGATTAACTATTACCTGGTGGAGCAGGACGCCGACAGCCACCGCATTTCCGTTGCCTTCGAAGAGGCCAAGGCCACCAAGCGCCCGGTGGCCATCCTGGTGGGCGACGAATACCACGGCTTCAATCGGTAGGTCATTCCCTCCCCCCTCGACGGTCTGAAACGGATATGGAAGGGGAGCATCCAGGTATGAATACCACGGTACAGCCCCCTCTCCCTCAGGGAGAGGGTTGGGGTGAGGGTGAAAACCCTGAAATCAAACCACCTGTACCACCCTCAGGCGCACCCCGTCTCGCTGCGGGAGCGCTCTTGGGACAAGCGCAGTACACATCAAAAAGACTTGCATAACGGAGGCGATGAATGATTCAGTCATCGGACGTATTCCGAGTATTCCAGGAACACCGGGGCGATGCCATTGTAATTCCCACCGGTACTTCCGGCCGTCACTGGCGAGAATTTACCACCAACGAGAGCCGGGACCTCAACCTGGGCGGCGCCATGGGGCATACTACCTCGGCAGCCCTAGGCCTGGCCCTGGGCCTGCCCAATGAGAAGGTCGTGCTTTTCGATTCCGAAGGTGCCCTGCTGATGAACCTGGGAATTCTGGCAACCATTGCCGGCAAGAAGCCCGATAACTTCTGCCACATTCTTCTGGACAATGAGTGCTACGCCACCACCGGCGGCCAGCCCGTACCCAACGCCCAGGAGATAAACTACGCCGGGGTAGCCAAGGAAGCCGGCTATTCCTCAGCCTACAGCTTCGATGACCTGGAAGAGTTCGCCACCAACATCGAACAGATTATGCAGGATACCGGCCCGGTGTTCGTTTCCATCAAGGTAATCCCGGAAGTGGAAAACGAGCCCATCGGGATGAGGCAGCGTGCCCCGCAGCGCAGCCGCTCGGAAACCATCCGCGACCTCCAGGGAGAATTGGGGATCAGCGCAGGCTAGAAGTCCGCCCTTGGCTTTCGCGCCCCAAACGGTGCGGGTCGAGCCCAAGAATCCTTCCTTCGTGGTCAAAATTTCAGGGCCCTCCTTACGGAGGGCCCTGTTGGTTCATTGCCATAGTTTTCGAGGGAAGGTCTGAATATGTCCCCTCTCCCCTGGTGGGAGAGGGTTAGGGTGAGGGGGAATGGCGGTTGGCAAGCTATTCACCCCCATCCCGCCACGGGCGGACGTGGCCGCCTGACCTTGCCGATTGAGGGCAGATGACTCCGATGGCACGTGTTCGTCGTTCCCGCGAAGGCGGGAACCTCGCCAGGCTGGGGTCGATCCCCCCGAGGCGGATGCCTTCGCAGGAATGACGGTATGTCTGACGACACCCCCTAGTCCCTTGTGTCCTCTATTACCTGGAGATATACAAAGGCGCCTGTAAAGCAGGTAGCGTCTTCACAGTGTCCACCGACAATTTCTCCTGACGGTTTTGCGGCGGCTACGTGTAGATGAACGTATACTTCTCCGTCCTCCAAAGGTTGAATGTAACCGTCAGCGGTTACCAGTTCGAGAATTTCGTTGATTGTTTCCCTCTCGTGATCCCTTTCGAGGCTGCAGAGATTGCGGCGTTTGAGTTGGGTCAAGCTCCCGATGCAGGACATTACGGAGGCCTCGCGAATGCCTTCGGCATGGGCCAGGGCTTCGATGCCCTTGTTGAGTGATTCCCCCGCGTCCAAGCGGCGATATACGACCCGCGATGTGGTAGCATCCCAGTTTTTAATGGCCATGCGTCCTCCCTGCTGATGTAGGATGCCGCCATTATACACACACTTGGAGATTTGGGATGTGGTCGTGGTTTTCTCCCTTCGGGAACCTCTGAAAGTACAAACCTGGTAGATAGGTAACAGAAAAACCAGGATCATGGGTGACAGCTTGCCTAAAGCGATTTCCCCCTGCCTGTGCAACCTGGGCTGTGTGTCGCAATCCAACAACGTCGCTCATTTAGCCGTACTGCCTCACAATTTTATCCCTGACAGAAGAGTAGCCCCAGCCGTCCTGCCGGGTGGGTCAATTGCCTGGCAGATAATATTTCAGTAGAATATGGGTGTGTAGGCGAGGCTACGGCGGTGGTTCCTTTCCTGGACGCGAAAAGCTGAATTGAAAGAAGGAATTGAAGGTGAAGGGCAGGAGGGCCGTCATGAGTGAATCCCTGCCACCAGTGGTAATGCTGGCGGCCGGCGCTGGCGCTCTGCTGGGAGCGGCCATCACCGGGATATGGATAGAGCAGGTCGAGGCGTTGATGGGACTCTTTCTTGGAGCTGGAGCCGGAGCGATGTTGGGAGTCGTCCTGGGAGTCCTGGCGCTCCGTGGGTAAGTCCAGCCGCCCTTCCGAGAGGTTCGCAGTCCATCCCGGATTCACCATCGGCGCCACTACCGCAACCGTGCTGCTCGCTCTCTTCGCCTTGCTGTTTGTTGTTTACCTGGACATCCGAAGTGAGATCCGACGCGGCGACCTGGAAACCGTGGAAACGTTGGGCGAGAAAATAGACCGACTGGAGGGTGCCCTGAGCGGTCACGGACACCACCCCGACAGTGGAGCGCCCTACTACCATTCGGTCCCTACAGACCCTGAATAGACCCAGGGCCTGCCTAATCCACAGTTAATGTTTCACAATTCACTGCAAACCAGGAATTGTGAAACACAGCCGTGCCACCGGGGACAGGGGATTTATTCAGACCTTACGCAACGCAACGCTCCGCAAAGCGGGAGGCGCCTCCCGTCACGGGGTCTGGCAAGCCTCTCGCAGCCACTCCCGGTCTGCGCCCTCCAGCATGGGCCCGATGGTGTCCCATACCCGCAGGTGGTATCCTTCCAGCCACTCGAGTTCGCTGCTGGTAAGCTGGTCCCAGTCAATGAGTTTCTTTTCGAAGGGAATCAGCGTCAGCGATTCCATTCCCAGCCACTTCCGGCCGTCGGGATGCCCGGGCATCTCATCGGCGGGGACCACAACGTACAGGTTTTCCAGGCGCACGCCGCCCCATCCCCCTTCGTAGTAGCCGGGTTCGTTGGAGACGATCATCCCCACCTTGAACGGCTCGTCGCCCCCCCTCGGCGTTATTCGCTGGGGCCCTTCGTGGACGTTCAGGAAGGCGCCTACCCCGTGGCCCGTTCCGTGCCCGTAGTCCAGGCCGGCGTTCCACAGGAACGTGCGCGCCAGGGCGTCCAGGGCAACCCCTCCGGTTCCCTCGGGAAATTTTTGCATCGCCAGGTTGATGTGGCCCTTCAAAACCAGGGTGTAGACCTCTTTCTGTCGGTCCGACGGTTCGCCTACTATGACCGTGCGCGTATCGTCGGTAGTGCCGCCCATCAGTTGTACGCCCGAGTCAACCAGGAACAGCTCACCGTCCTGGAGCGGAACATCCGGGCTGGCGTCGGCGTAGTGGACGATCGCCCCGTTGGCTCCCGTAGCGGCGATGGTGGTGAAACTGAGGTCGTAGAAACCCTCTTCGCTGGCGTACTCTTCGTACAATATCTGGCAGTAACCTTCCTCGCTGACCGTCTCGCCCGCATTGATCGAGTCCTGCAGCCGCTTGAAACTGCGGATTTTGGCGGCGGAAGCGTGCCGGTGCGAATTTCGCGATGCGGCAATCTCCGCTTCGTTCTTGATGGCCTTCAGGGCCACCGTCGGATTGGGCCTCTCCAGTAGCTTCTGCTCTTCGTGGAGCATCAACCTGGTGCCCATAGTGGTCCCGCTGGGGTCCAGCCAGACCATTCCCGCGGCTTCCGCGCCGTAACCCTTCATCGCGTCGGCGTAGGCTTCGTAGGGTTCAAAGGCGATTAACGAGGCCAGGGCATCAGTCACCTCCGCGGGAGGCGAAACCCTTGTGAAGCAAGTGGCGCGTTCCCGGTCAATCACCAGGTAGCTCTCGAAGACGGGATTGTAGGCAATATCCGTACCCCGGAGGTTCGTTGCCCACGCGGTCTCATCCAGCTTGGTAAGCACCAGCACGGTGGCTCCGGCGTCCTCCATCTCTTTGCGGATGTCGGACAGCTTCTCGGCGACGCCGCGACCGGTGAGGTCGTCCGACAGCTGAAACACAGGATTGGCTGGCGGGGCCGGTTGCTCGTCCCATACGGCGTCCACCAGGTTGTCATAGACCGGCACCAGGGCCGAATCCGCAGATTTCAGGGCTGCCTTGTACGCGGCGTGGGCCTGCATCGAGACCACGAAGGGGTCGAACCCCACCCGTAGGCTGCCCCGTTCCTTTTCCATTTCAGTCAACCACTGGCTGAGTGTCTTTTCCTCGGCCAGCCCCAGCTTGTGGACCCGGAAATTATCGTGGTCAACCTCGTCGTCGGCCTGGATGTGATAACGGGAGTCTACGAATATATGGCTCCCGTCCGCGCAGATCAGGGCGTCGCCGGCGGAGCCTCGGAATCCGGTGATGGCGGTCCGGCGGCGGGTATATTCGGGCGCATACTCGTTCAGGTGGGCATCGGAAGAGAGGACAAGGTAGGCGTCCACCTGGGCCTCTTCCATTCGCTGGTGGAGTTTGGTAAGCCGATTTGAGAGTGTCTGCTTTGAATCTGCCATGGTCGTTGATGCTCCTTGAGATGAATCTCGATGCCGATGCCTGCCGGGAAGGGTTGAAAGTTACCTGCATTTATACTTACGGTCGTCGCCCGGGAGGCAGTTTCAAAATTCCTTCCCCCTTGATGGGGGAAGGTCAGGATGGGGGTGACTGCTTGAAGACCAATGCCCATTCCGCAGGGAAATACTTCCCACCCGGACATTTGAAACAGGTTCTAAAGCAAATCCTCCGTAACCCTGGCCAACGTATCGCGTTTATGATACCCGATATCGTGAAAGGTGTCAGTTACCCGGCATATCAGGTCAGTACTATCCTTTTATGCCAATCTGTCAACGAATTACCTGACACATACAATTCCGCACGGCAAACCACGTCATTCCGCACGGCAAACCATATCAATCTGCACAGCAAACCATGCTATTCTGAACGGCAAACCATATCAATCTGCACGGCAAACCACGTCAATCTGCACGGCAAACCACGTCATTCTGAACGGAGTGAAGAATCTAAACTCCATCCCATAAACCGGCTTTCGGGCCCGTAAGCAGCCCGCTGTGCCGGTAAGGTAAGGATTATGGTGGGTAAGCACCCACCACTGACCTCATCCTTGAATGGGTAATCTCAAGAGATTTCGATGCCCACCGGGCAGTGGTCGGACCCCATCACGTCGGGCAATATGAACCCATTGGTCAGGTTGGAGGCGAAATCGCTGTCGGCGAAGAAATAGTCAATGCGCCAGCCCACGTTCCGTTCCCGCGCTCGCGTCATCTGGTCCCAGTAACTGTAGTTGTCCGGTTCCTGGTTGAACCGGCGGAAGGTGTCAACGAAGCCGTGTTCCAGGAAGGTGTCCATCCAGGCCCGTTCCTCCGGGAGGAAGCCCGAAATCTTCTCGTTTTCCTTGGGCCGGGCCAGGTCAATTTCCTTGTGGGCGGTATTCACGTCGCCGCACGCAACCACGTTGCGGCCCTCCTGTCGCAGCCTGTCCACGTAGTCCAGGAAAGCGTCGTAGAACTCCATCTTGTACCGCAGGCGTTCGGCTGAACGCTTGCCGTTGGGGAAGTAGATGCCCAGGAACACAAAATCGTCGAAGTCGGCAACGATGGTGCGCCCCTCGCTGTCGAACCGCTCAACGCCCAGGCCGTAGCTGACGCTGCGGGGTTCGTGCCCTTCGCGGGTGTAAAGGCCCACGCCGCTGTATCCCTTTCGCTCCGGCGTGGTGAAGCGGCTGGAATAACCCTCGACCTGCGTCAGGGCGGTGGGCAACTGGGACTCGTGGGCCTTGGTTTCCTGGAGGCATAGCACGTCGGGCTGCTCTTCCTGAAACCATTCCAGGAACCCCTTCTTGTGACCTGCCCGAATGCCGTTGATGTTCCATGAAATCAGCTTCATTCTCTCCGTCCTCCGCCAGCCCCTCTCTGAGGAGGGGAATTGTCGTTAACACACGATTCTACCACAGGCGAGGGATTAGGGATTAGGTAGGAAGCCGGCCACGAGTCTGGCGCCGCCGTTAAGGGGCCCTTCTCCTCGAAGCCATGCCCTGGTGGAGCAGGACCCTTCTATGGGCCCCGCATGAGCGCAGAAATGCGATTTGCCAAACTCGGCAATCGTCCATCCGCACCTGCCGCCACCCGCCAACGCTTGCCATTTTACAGCTTTAAACCAACTGTTTCAGTTGAGTCCAGGTCACGGATGGCGGCATCCAGCCGTTCCAGGGTGTTGCGCAGGTACGTTTTCGCCCTTGCACTCTCGTAATTGCAGTAACCCCCGGTGACTATCCAGAATATCAGGAGTTCCAGCATGGATACCCGGTAGTCATGCAGGCATTCCTCGAAGGAATAACCCTTTACACCCCTGTCTTCCAGGGCGGAGTGGTATTCCCGCAAAAGGCCGGATTCCGCCTTCTTCCGGTCCTGCGGGGGGAATGCCTCGCTTACGAAGGTTCCAACGTCATAGGCGCCCCGACCCTGCCCGCAGAATTCCCAGTCCATTACTATCAATGATTTGCGGTGCCTGGTGGGGGCGAAGAAGCAGTTGTCCAGCCGGTAGTCTCCATGCCAGGGCAATCGCATTATGAATGGTATAGTCAGGGAGTAAGGAAAAGGTGGGTT
>VXOH01000150.1 GCA_009840135.1 Chloroflexota bacterium
TATAAGTGTCTTTTACTGTAGGGGCGCTTCGCGAAGCGCCCCTACGTTTTTGGGAAGGTGGCCAGGCTTATCTTCGAACCAATGTTTCCGAAGGAGAATTGGGGGTCAGGCTCCTGTCTTGTGGTACCATTTCTTCCGCAATCATCCACACTGAATTGGCAGGTGTTTCATGGCTAACCTGGGCTTTATTGGATTGGGAACCATGGGCGGCAAGATGGTGCGGCGTCTGCTGGACGCCGGGCACACCGTTACCGGCTACAACCGCACCAGGTCACGCGGAGACTGGCTGGTGGAAATGGGTATGATGTGGGGCGATACCCCCAGGCAGGTGGCCCAAACAGCCGACGTAACCTTCACCATGGTGGCCAATACCCAGGCCCTGGAAGCAGTTACTAACGGACCCGACGGCATATTGGCAGCCCTTGGGCAGGGCAAGGTCTATATTGACATGAGCACCGTCAGCCCCGCCGCCAGTCGCACCCTGTCAGTACAGGTCCGAGAACGGGGAGCGCAGATGCTGGACGCCCCGGTCTCCGGCAGCGCCATAACCCTGGACGCCGGCCAGTTGTCGGTGATGGTGGGTGGCGACTACAAGGTCTTCGAGGCCATGAAACCCATCCTCCAGGACATCGGCCCCACCGTGGACTACGTCGGTGAAAACGGGCTAGCCGCCACCATGAAGGTAGCAATGAACCTGAGCCTGCCCATCCAGATACTCTCCTTCTGCGAGAGCCTGCTGCTGGCCGAAAAGAGCGGCATCTCCCGGGACGCCGCCATGACGGCCCTGCTCAACAGCGTGGTGGCATCGCCGGCCCTGAAGTACCGCTTTCCCCTGGCCGTGGACCCGCCCGAGGAACCTCTGTTCGACGTGACCATGATTCAAAAGGACCTGATGCTGGCCCTGGACATGGGCCGCGACCTGGAAGTCCCCATGCCCACCAGCGCGATCACCAACGAATACCTGAACACCTGCCGAGCCCAGGGCTTTTCGGACCAGGACTTTGCGATTCTTTACACGGTTATGCGGAGGATGGCGGGGTTGGGAGAGTAGCTTCTCGCGCATCTTGAAAGATAACCGGCCCAAAGCAGGCCTTCTTGCCACTAAAGAAAGTTCAGCCCGCCAACAACCTTGCCACCCCTTGCTTCACCATGTTGTTCGCCATCACCACCTTGTAGCCATTGTCGGTCATGGGGCGGGCGTCGGGGATGCTCAGAGTACCGGCGTGGGCAGCGTCCACAGAGTCAACGGCCCGGCCTGTGAGGTATTCCTCCACCGCCGGGGCACGGTAAGGAACCGGGGCGACTCCTCCCAGTGCCACCGCCGCCTGCTGAACAACGCCATCCGCCACGGCCAGGCGCACCGCCACGCTTACGAGCGCAAAGTCGCCCGCCTCGCGTTCCCGAGCCTTGATATAAACGCTGAGGGGAGGCTGACCATCGGCGCCCAAATCAGCCGGTCTTGGCAACGTTACCCGGGTCACTACTTCCCCCGGCTCCAGGACAGTTTCCCGGGTAACATCAGCGCCGGGTCCGGCGAAGAAGTCGCCAATGGGAAGGGAGCGGGTACCCTCCCCTCCGCTGATTTCAACGGAGGCATCAAACACCGACAACGCCACGGCAGTATCCGACGGGTGAACGATAAAGCAGCGGTCGCCGCCGGTGACGCACAGGTACTTGGTGTTGCCGACCAGGGCGTAGCACCGGTCACCGCCCTTCTTCAGGCAGGGAATCAGGGGATGACGGTAGTACCAGCAGCGGGGCCGTTGATTCAGGTTCCCGCCCAGGGTACCCACGTTTCGAATCTGGGGAGTTGCCAGACCTCCGGCAGCCTCCGCCAAAGAGGTGTAGGCGGTGCGGACTACCGGATTCGCGGCAATATCGGCGATGGTAGTCATGGCCCCGATGCTCAAACCTCCATCCGTTTCCTCAATGCCGGCCAGACCAGGCACACCGGCCAGGCTCACCACCTGCTCAGGGCTGATTATCCCTTCCTTTACCTCGTCCAGCAGGTCAGACCCACCGGCGATAACGTGGGCATCGGGCTGGCCCAACAGGGCCACCGCTTGTTCGAGGGAACCGGGTTCATGGTATTGGAAGGGATACATGGGGCCTCCTGAGTTATCAGTGAACTTCGTGAGAAAGGTATGTGAAGCAACTGAAGCTATTGGTTTACTGTGTAAATTAGCAACATTTCGTCGATAAAGACCTGTGCATCAGTCCAGGCAACCTCATACTGCGATTCAGAAAGATGAAGGCGGTCCGAGTTTACGTGCAACGCCGACGCAGCTTGCCAATGCTCCAACAGCTTGGGCAAATCTGTAAAGGCAACCGCTAAGTCTTGAAGAAAACGAACTTTGGCGGCTGTAGGTCCAGAGTTAGTACCCCGTTGACTGGCCACCGCATTTATGCATTGCTTGGCGGCCTCATAAATCAGTGCTCCGGAGGCGTCTTTGTCACCTTCATGACTCCTGATCAGTAGGGCTATACGGCGGTACTCTCTTGCCTTTTCTTCACGTTGGATCGAGTTGACACGCCCTGGATTGTCCGCATTCACTGTTTAGTCCTATCGCGAATTAGCCACGAATTCGCGGGACAGTTGATACGCCAACTCAAGCTCACAGTCCTCTAGCACTTCCACCTTGGAATGTTCCAAGAGGGTTACTCCAGTTACCACGCTGCTCATATGGCTGCGACTCCCTTCAGGGCTCCGCGCGTCCAGGGCTAGGGCCAGTTGGTCTAAATTATTCCCCTCAATTCTCTTGTTCTGGGCCAGACCCAAAATCGTTGCCTCAATGGCCCTCCACATTAGGCCGGCCGCCTTCCGGCCATTCCCCGCAGCCATTTCCTTATCCGCCTGATTCAAGAACTCCAGCGGTGCCATGTCATTTAACGGTTCAGGTGTCGCCATTGTTGTTCCCTCTCACCCGCAAGTTGCCAGATCACGGTAACTCATGCATACGCCCAATTCCTAACCCTCTCCCATCGCCCTTATCACCCGGTCCGGGGTAATTGGCAACTCCGTGATGCGCAGGCCCAGGGCATCGTACACCGCGTTGGCGATGGCCGGCGCCACTCCCGGGCAGGGCACCTCCCCCAGTCCCTTGGCGCCCATGGGGCCCACCGGGTCGACGGTATCGGCAAAAATTACCTGCAAGGCGGGGTAGTCCGCTATTGTAGGACTCTTGTGTTCCAGGTAGCTGGCGTTCAGGGTGACGCCCGTAGGTCCGTCGGTAACCAGCTCTTCCGACAGGGCAAAACCAAGCATCTGCGAGATGGCTCCTTCCACCTGGTTCAGCGCCATGCGGGGGTTCATTATCCGGCCCGAATCCTGGGCGGCCACGTAGCGCGCCACCCGCACCCTTCCGGTGTCGGTGTCCACTTCCACCTCGCAGAAGTGGGCCCCGAAAGAGTTGACGATGTAGTCGGCGCTGCCCGGCACAGGAATGGTCACTTCCTCCGTTATGGACTCACCGTCCATCCGGGCTGCCACATCGGTCAGGGCCATACTGCGGGAGGGATCGTCGGTCACAAAGACCCGCCCGTCACGAATGTCCAGCTGCGTAACCGGGGCCTCCAGGCCGTCGGAAGCAAGGTCCAATAGTTGCCGCCGAACTTCCACGGCTGCCTGAACCAGGGCGCTACCAGTGGAAAAGGTGGCGGTGGACCCTGCCGTAATGGGCGCCTCCGGTGTAGTTGCAGAATCGCCGAACACGGTAACCACCTCCCCGGCATTCACCCCCAGAATCTCTGCGGTCATCTGCGGCAACACCGTGGTGGCCCCTTCTCCCACGTCCATGAGGCCGCTGAGCAGGGATATTTCTCCGGTCCTGGCCACGCTGACCGTGGCAGCGGAAGTCGAGCCGGGCCCGCCCCGGTAAATCATCATGCTCATGCCCTTGCCCCGTTTCTTCGACGGGTCGGCCGGTTGCTCCAGGGGCTGGTCCCAGCCAAAGGCCTCGGCCCCTCGGGTCAGGCATTCCTCCAGGCCGTTGGTGGAAAAGGGGATTCCCCCCTCGATGGGCTGGCTGTCTATTATCTGGTCCGGCGGCGACAGCCTCGGGCCGGGCTGGCCTTCCGGCGGGACCCGGTTCTTTTGCCGGAATTCCAGCGGGTCCATGCCCAGTTCCTCGGCCACCCGGTCCATCAGAGTTTCCAGGGCAAAATGCCCCTGGGGAGCGCCCAGGGCACGGTAGGACCCGGCCGATGGACAGTTCGTGTAGGCCAGGTATGACTCGTAACGTACGTTGGGGCAGTGGTAAAGGTAGATGATGCCTTGACCGGCGCGGCGGGCCACCCCGGGCCCGGAGGCGGCATAGGCGCCGGTATTCAGGATAGAGGTACCGTGAATGGCAGTGATGGTCCCGTCCCGCTTTACGCCCACCTTCAGGTGAATCCGTCCGGCGTGACGGGTGCGTCCTGCCACAAATTCGTCCTCCCGGGAAAACTCAATGCGCACCGGGCGCCCGGCCTGCCGCGACAGCAGGGCCACGATGGCCGCCAACCGCGATTCGTCCTTGTTGCCGAAGCCACCCCCAAGAAAGGGGCCGATCATCTGCACGTTCTCCGGAGGAATGTCCAGGGCCTGGGCCACTGCCACCTGGTCCAGGTGTACGCCCCGGGTGGACTTCCAAACGGTCAGGTAGTCACCATCCCAGGTTGCCAGGGCCGCTCTCGGCTCCATGGGCGTGGCCGAATGGCAGGCAATGTTGTAGGTCTCCTCTCGCACCAGGTCGGCCTCGTCGAATCCCTGGTCCACGTTGCCCCTCCCGATGGAAAGGGGCGGGTTGATGGCCAGGTTGCCTCCAGGGTGAATGTCGATAGCGTTGTCGGCCAGGGCGGAATCCGGGTCGGTGTAAAAGGGCAGCGTCTCGTATTCCACCCTTATCAATGCCAGCGCCCGGCGGGCGGCGTCATCGTCCGCCGCAGCCACGGCAGCCACCTCGTCTCCCACAAAGCGGACTCGTGAGTCCAGGACGCTGGTGTCCTGGGCAATGGGCGCCACCGCCCGGCGAGGAGCGTTAAAAGGAGTAACGATAGCCATTACCCCCGGAACCTGCTCCGCTTCGGAAGTGTCAATGCTTACGATATTGGCGTGGGGATGAGGGCTCCGCAGAATTTGGCCGTAGAGCATTCCCGGTAGTTTCAAGTCCGCCGAATACCTGGCCTGGCCCACCAGCTTCTCCGGAAAGTCCCGGCGCGGTACGTTCTGGCCTACAACAGACAGGGTGGTCATGGGTCGCTCCTTTCGGGGTAAGGATCATGGGTACCGGTCAGGCCCGCCGGTCAACTACCGACGGTTACCAGCAACACTTAACGGCAATGGTTACCAGCGACGGCCTGGCTCCTTCTCCTGGAGTAGCTCACCGAACAGAGTCAGCACCTGGTCAATGTCCAGCACGACGACAGCGCCGGTATGGACAGCGTCGCCTCCCGTGGGGGACAACCGGCGGTTCACCTCGTCGAAATAAGGGCCTTCCCGGTATTCGGTGGCGGTGCATCGGAATTTCCAGCCTGCGCCTGTTTCAGAGTTGCGGTAAATGACCATGACCTTGGGGTTCTCGCCTGGGGAGACCAAGGTAGCGCCGCTGCTGCGGTTCTTATAAGCCAGCGAGGTATCGTTCAGGGCTAGCATAGTGCCAATGTAGCCCAGGTCCGGCGTGCCATCCCGGTCGGCGGTAGCCACGATGCAAGGGTTTCCACTGGTCCTGGCGTTGTTGATGCTCTCCTGCATCTCCGCGGTTAGGGCAATCATTGCTTCACCGTATTCGTCACAAAAATGGAATCCCTGAACCAGAGCCATAGCGGGGCGCGCATATTGTGCCGGCTGTCTTAACTATTCCAATACGAACAGTCTTCCTGCCGCCCCGCGCGTCATTCGGGAGAAAGTTGGAATCCAGAGTCTCAGGTCTGGACCAAGAGGATTTTAGCCAGAAACCCCAGCTAACTACTCTCTTCAGTAAGACTACCCTGGCCAGTCACCTTCTCAGAAAAGTACCGGCGGGCACTCACCGGCTTACCGTCGGAACCGCATTGGCAGGAGACTTCCCTCGCCTGGTAACGGTTAAGACTCTTCGGATGCCTGGCCGGTTTCGGCAGCCAGCGGCTCGATAATCTCCCGGTACTTTAGCAGCTTCTCGTGGAGCCGGTCGGCCATATCCGCCCAATTGTCGGAGTCATAACCTTCAAAGGTCTCCCACATATTGATTCCCTTCTCCTCCATGACAGCCCTGTACCTTTCAGCGGCCCTGGCGCTTTCCCGGTTTGTATCACCTTGCCGTCCGTTCAGGAAAATGCCCACCCCATCCTGGGCCAGGCTCAGGGAAGCATTGACGTCGGCCAGCGGCACGATCACGGTGCTGCTGGTGTGCCCAGGGCTGATGGCCGCGTCGCCGGGGTGCCTGGAGGCAAAGAAATTCCAGAAATCGTTCCTTATCTTTCTCAGTCCTATCAGATCTCCCCTGGTTTCTCCCAGGGCGCGCACCTGCTTTTCCCACTCGTTGGGACGTTCCAGGACCTCGAACAAGGCGGCCACCGGAGACTCACCTATTCGGATGGCCTTTACCTGTACGGCAAAAAACCTGAATCGCGGGTCGGTGTTTTCGTTCAGCCACCGGATGGCCAGGCAGTCATGCTCGGCGAAGCTGGGCGCCATCCATACGGCGGTATCCGCCCGGAAGGCGGCCATGTAAGCCAGTACCTGTCCCAGGTGGTGCAGGTCGGCGGTATTCAACTGGCACTCCAGGAGGACCAGCCGGTCAGCCTGGGTGTTCCGCGCCAGCATGTCGGCCCTCAAGTGCCCCGAAGTAACCTCCCTGCCTTCCACTTCCAAGGGCATGCCCAGGGCCTCGGACAGCTTGCCGATGTTCTCTTCCAGCCAAGGCATAAAATCCAGGGCCTCGTTGGCCCAGGCTTCCTGAAGCTCGACCTCTCTCAGGTCTCCGAACTGTAGCACTTTGCTTTCTCCTAATGTCACCGAAGGGTAATCCGGCCCTCAGCAGGTGAAGACCTCGGCATTTGCAAAGGGCGGGTATCAACCCGCCCCTCTTGATAACCGAAATGGCGTTTACGGACAACTACAGGACGTGGTACATCAACCGGTGGTCGCGCAGCACGTCGGCGGCAAAGTCGTTCTCCACGTCCCGCAACACCGAGTGGATGTGGTTGGCGCCATCCTGGATGTTGTCAAACTCTATAAGGAAGGTGCCGCCGTGGATGCGGTAATAGTGGTCCCGGCTGCGGTCAGTGGCTCCGGCCCACACAATGCGAAAGTGGTCCAGCCCCTTTTCCTTTATCTCGTCCAGCCGCTCCCGCGCCACGTCGGTACGAACCTGGTTGACATACTCGGTAATCAGTGCCAGCAGGATTTCCTTTTGCTCTCCCGTCATATCGGCGGCGGACAGGCCCTCCCCTTCATGCACGGGAGCCTTCGTTGTGTTGTAGGTCAGGATGTCCCACGGGGCGTTTTCGTGGATGATTGCCTGGGATCTCTGGTCGTCGGTCAGCGACGCCATCAGATCAATGGCCAGGTCCTCGCGGTGGCCCAGGATGCGTAGCCCCTGCTTCTCACCGTGCGGCACTTCGGCCGGATTCGCGCCAAAGAAGAAGGGGGTTACCGCCGTAACTTCGTCGCCCCAGACGCTGAAATGCAGCGAAACATGGTGGCCCTCGGCCCGCCAACCCCAAGGGTCGTCGCCTCCGGGTTCTCCGAAGACGGTCCAATAGTAAAGCTCAGGGTCCCGTATAAACGTCTCGATGTTTCTTTCCTTTTCCAGGGGCCCCAGTATCAGCTCGTGCTCAATTATGGCCTTGGCTTGCTCGTAAGCCTGGGCATCCAGCGAACTCTCCATGATGCCGTAGGCCAGGTCCCGCTGTTCCCGGTTCATGTCCCGCAACGGCAGGCCATGCCGGTTCAGGGGAGGGTAATACCAGAATTGCCGCTCGCCATCCAGGTAATGGAAGGTAGCCTTTGCCTTCTGCTCGGCAGATAGGCTGTTCAAAAACTTGCGGCAGGCCTCCGCCATTTCTGCTGCAGCCGTCTTGTGGTCGTGGAAATGGGCGTGCCTGATTCCATGGGTATGCTCCGCCGTCGCCGTCATGTATTACTCCTCGTGAAAATGCTGAAACTTATTCCTGAGTTATATGTGAGTTTAGTGTTGGCCCTTTTGGGTGTCAACCAAACCGGACTGGAAGGCGGCATTCCAAATCAGGCAGGTTGCACCGGAAGCGGCACCCAACGGAAGGGACAGGAGCAGCTTGCGAGCCGACCCTGCGGGTAGCCCGTCCACTGGGACCGTAACCCCACCAGCATTGACTCGGCTGCCTGAATTAAGGCCCCGGTTGTGGCATACTTGGTACGGAATCAATTCCTCGTTTGCCTCGCCACTAACGAGGCCCATACACATTCAAGCGGCACCCGAAAGGAGATTCGCTATGGCCACAAATACCCTCACAATAGACTGCCAGGTACATTGCTACGAACGTAACCGCCCCGAACGCCCCTGGATTGGCTTCCTCCAGGGACCGGATGAAGTTACGGGGGACGACATGGTTGCGGCCATGGACTCGGTGGGCGTGGACGGCGCCCTTCTGATCTCCCCCTTCTCCATGTATCGCTATGACGCCAGCTATGCCCTTGAGGTTTATGACAAGCACCCCACCCGTTTCGGCCTCATCCGTCCCTTTGACCCCCATTCGGACTCGATAGAAGAAGAGATGGCCGACTGGACCGGACGACCCGGCGTAGTGGGCGCCCGCATAATGCTGGGAGCGGAACCCTTTGAAGCCGACCACCCTGGTATAAACCGCATACTGGACGCCGCCGCCCAGGCGGGAGTGCCGGTTAACCTTATGTGCTCCACCAAGCTGCCCCTGTTCGGTGAGCTTGCCCGGCGCCATCCCAATACGCAGATGGTGATTGACCACGTGGGCATCGCCCAGCCGCCTGAGCCTCCCGCCCCGGAAGAGCCCTTTGCGGACCTGCCCAATGTGCTGGCCCTGGCAGAACTGGACAACGTGGTCATCAAGATTTCCGGGGCTTGTACCCTTTCCCACCAACCGTTCCCCTACCCCGATATTTGGGAGCCCCTGCGTCAGATTTTCACCGCCTATGGCCTGGAACGCTGCCTGTGGGGCACCGACTGGACCCGGGCCACCAAGGTCCTGTCCCTGGAGCAGGGAGTGGAAGCCTTCCGCGTAACTGACCAGTTGTCTGATGCGGAAAGGTCTGTCCTCATGGGCGGCGCCCTCAGTGAAATCTACAAGTGGGCGCCGGGGGCAGCATAAACACGGCCCCGGTCGCAACAGGTGCAATAGTTGGCGTCAGCTTGAACTGGCCGCCCCGATTGCGCTACACTACCCGCACCCAAAAATTGTGGACCGGCAAGATTGCAAACCCTTGCCGCAGGAAAAGGAGAACCATGCCAGGAGCAGAGTTCGGAAAGGTTGAGGTTGATATAGTTTACTGCGTACCTTGAGGATACCACGCAGTTGCCATGTGGCTGGCGACAGAGTTCCTCAAGTACCAGAACCCCGGTGACATTGCAATCAAGTTGACGCCGTCGGACAAGGGGAGACTGGAAGTTTACCTTGACGGCGACAAGATCTTTGACCGAATGGATGAGGACGGAGTGTATCCCAATCTGTCCCGCGCCAACGAGTTGAAGATGGACATCGACGAAAAGATTTTCCAGGTCGACGAGGCGGTAGCCAACGCCTAGCTTTGCCCTGGCGCTGCATCCGGCCTGTTATCGTGTATCCCCGGATGCACTGCCTGCTTTCTGCGCCGAGTTCGTTGAAGCAGCCCCGGCGGGAGCGCCTCGGGCTGTTTCTCTTTTGGCAAAAATGACCGGCCCGGCAAGCGCATTTGCCACTTTTCGTCGCTGCGCATTTGCAAACTTTCTGAGAATCAAATGGGGAGATTATTTTGGCAAATTCTGAACACGTGGAAACGGCGCGGCAGGGTCGCGGCGCTCTGAACCGCTGGCTGCAGGACAATCCGGACACACCGCTGGACCTGTCCGGCGCCGACCTTTCCGGCCTGGACCTGTCGAACCTTAGAATGCGAAATGCCAACCTGGGCGGAGCTAATCTCAGCGGTTGTCGTCTTACCCGAACCAGTATGCCCGGTTCCAACCTGATTGGGGCCAACCTGGAAGGCGCTGATCTGGGCAGGGTCGGGCTGACCGGATCCAACATGGTTGGCGCCAACCTGTCCAATGTGAACATGTTCTGGGCCGACGTGAAGCAGTCTAACCTTCATGGCGCGGTGCTTCGGGGTTCTCACTTGATGCGGACCTCTTTCATCAGCGCCGACCTTACTAAGGCGGATTTCAGCCAGGCAACCATGATCGAGGCTGACCTTCGCAGCACCACCCTCACGGAAACCAGGTTTCAGGGCGCCAACATGAACGGCGCAGACCTTAGCCGAGCCGTAATGGAAGGAGCGGATTTCTCCCTGGCGAAAATTCGCGACTCGCTGTGGATTATGGCCGATATGCGCGGGGCCAACTTCAATCGGGCCAGCCTTCACCGGTCCGACCTGAACATGGCCAAGTTCGATGATACTACCCTCTTTCCGGAGGGCTTCGACCCCAACGATACAGGCTATAAGGACGTAATGGACTGAAATACAGGCCGACAATTGAGCCATGCCGCGGAATTGAAACGGGCATAAACTAAGGGGGCAGGCGAATACCTGCCCCCTTTCTTCATTGCTGTGTGCGCCCCGCTGGCGCCGACCGCCGATTACCGCGTGGGCACCGGGCGCTCTGACTTGTGCTTTTCGATGGTTTCGATATCCCAGAAGCGGGAAAAGTGCAGGGCCCGGGGGCAGTGACCATAGGCCTCGTCCACCTCGATAATGATTCCCTGCAAGTGGTAACCCCGTTCGTCCGGCTCGTAGAGAGACACCTCGACGTCTTTCTGGTTCAGCTCATCCTGGTTGACAATGGATACGGTGCCGTTGACCCGAACCGTATCGTTGACTCCCGGGATCATGAATATCAACCCAACATGGGGATTCTCGTCCATGTTCAGATAGGACTGGAACAAGCGGTTGCCGGCCACGTCAGGGAGTACCAGGTGGCGGTCGTCCAGCACCTTGACGAAACCGGGCTTGCCTCCCTTGGGAGATGCGTCGCAATTCCCTTCCACGTCGCTGGTGGCCATGACTACAAAGGGAGACTGGCGAATGAACTCCTTCACAAAGTCGGTCATGTAGTCAACGACCTTGGTTTTGGCCCTCCCATTGGGATCAGGAGCGCCGAACACGGCGGTAAAGCGGTTGTCGTCGGTGATGGGATAGGCGGTCTGGGGTTGAGCCTGGCTGGTGGTCATAAAAGCCTCCCTGTCTGCGCTCAAAGTTTAAGGCTGTCATTTTGAGTTTGGGCAAGTCTAACAGCCGTTGCGTCAACAGGCAACCGGAACGGCAGTCGCATCGGGCGAAAAGGCCCCACCAACCACGCTTCAACCACGCTTCAATCACGCTTCAGGCACGCACCAATCACTTATCCTGTCCCGCTGTGTTAATATTTGCAGACCTGATCACATATCCAGGACAGCCGGAAGAGGAGGACTTACCGCAGATGAAGGCGCTTGATGGGATACGCGTGCTGGACTTGACCAGGGCCCTGGCCGGGCCGTTTTGCACGCTAATGCTGGGAGACTATGGTGCCGATGTCATCAAGATTGAAATTCCGGGTGCCGGCGACGACACCCGGAAGTGGGGGCCGCCTTTCATTGGCGAAGAAAGCGCCTACTTCCTCTCTATCAACCGCAACAAGCGCAGTCTGACCCTCAACTTCAAAGAGGAAAAAGCACGGGAAATTTTTCTGAAGCTGGCCGAACAGGCCGACGTCATAGTGGAGAATTTCACCCCCGGCGTTATGGGCCGGTTCGGCCTCGAGTACGAAACTGTCAAAAAGGCAAACCCGGGGATCATATACTGCTCAATATCGGGATTCGGTCAGGACGGCCCCTACCAGAGCCGCCCCGCCTATGACCAGATTATGCAGGGCATCAGCGGCCTGATGAGCATCACCGGCGACCCCGAGGGGGAACCGGAAAAGATCGGCGTGGCCGTTACCGACATCGGCGCCGGCATGTGGGCCGCCTTCGCAGTCATTTCCGCCCTCTACCGGCGGGAGCAGGACGAACAGGGCCAATACATAGATATTTCCATGCTGGACGCTCAGATTGCCTGGCTGACCTACCAGGCCGGCTATTACTTTGCCTACGGTCGCCCGCCCCAGCGGCTGGGCAAGGCCCACCCCACCCTGGTTCCCTACCAGGCCTTTATGGCCAGCGACGGAAAATACTTCAATGTCGCCGTGGGCTCCGACAGGCTATGGGAGCGCTTTTGCCAGGCAGTAAAAAGGGAAGACCTGAAGGACCATCCGGACTACGCCACGAATGGCGTGCGTGTGGAAAACCGGACCACATTGTCCCCGTTGCTCCAGGAGTATTTCCTCACCCGCACCGCCGACGAGTGGGTGGCCGACCTGCAGGCCAACAGCGTGCCGGCCGGACCCATCAACGACCTGCACGACGTCTTTTCCGACCCCCAGGTCCTGCACCGGGGCATGTTCCTGGAAATGCCCCACCCAACCCTGGGTTCCATCAAGCAGACCGGCTTGCCAATAAAGTTCTCCCGCACTCCCGGGGGCCTGGACCAGCACCCGCCCCTGCTGGGGGAGCACAACGAAGCCATCCTGAAGGATCTGGGCTACAGCCCGGGCGAAATTGAGGACTTCGTAGCCAAATCGGTTATCTAGGAGACGTTTCAATAGTCCCCTTCCCCCACTGGGGAAGCTCAGGGCAGGTGAAACACCTGGGGCGGGCATTTCCCGAAATGTACCTTGAATCTGGTTTCCAGTTCTGCATTTACCTCCAGTTGCGGACTTCCCGGTTAAAGCTGGCCCCCGGGACCTAAGACTGGAAAGACCGGACCTGCTCGTGAGCAATGGGTCCGGTCATTTCATTGGCTGGTCATTTCATTTGGAGGTACCACGTCCTCAATGCTGGACAAAGAACGGTGCGGCTGGCCCGGCAACGACTCCCTGATGATCGAATACCACGACGCCGAATGGGGCGTTCCCCTTCGCGACGACCGGAAGCTGTTTGAGTTTCTCCTGCTGGACGGGGCCCAGGCGGGACTGAGCTGGCAAACAGTTCTCAGGAAGCGGGAGGGCTACAGGAGGGCCTTCGATAATTTCGATCCTCAAAAGATAGCCCTCTATGGCGACGCCGAGGTTGAAAGGCTGATGCGGGATGCCGAAATTATCCGCAACCGGCAGAAGATTGCCTCTGCCATCGGCAATGCGCGGTCTTACCTCCAAGTGGTTCGCGAAGAAGGCAGTTTTGCGGACTTCATCTGGTCCTTTGTCGAAGGCAAACCTATAGTAAACCAATGGAATACCCACGAGGGGGCGCCGGCAACTTCGCTCCAGTCTGAAAGCATGAGCCGGGAATTGAGGCGGCGCGGCTTCCGTTTTGTCGGGCCCACCATCTGCTACGCCTTCATGCAGGCAGCCGGCCTCGTAAATGACCACGTGGTCACATGCTTCCGATATGAGGAGGTGAATTCCGGTACCTGAGTATGCGGGCCCTGAGTATGCGGGCCCCTCTGAGAGACCCGGAAACTTACGGCGGCATAGCGAAAAGTAAACATATTCGTAATACTGTGGTAATTCAATGCCCATAGAATACGGCTTGATTTACCCACTCTGTACCCCTGAGGTCTCAAATGGGGAGGATGGCGGGAGGATAATACGGAATGGATCTTGGGTTAGCTGAGCGGGTAGCCATTGTAGGCGGCGCCGGCCTGGAAATCGGCAAGCACGTAGCGATGACCCTGGCCAGCGAGGGCGTGAAGGTTTCCATCTGTGCCCGCAACGAAGACGGATTGCGCCGAGCCGAAATGGACGTGGCCCGAGTTGGCACCCAGCACAGCGTCCTGGCCATGCCTGCGGACCTTTCCGAACCCAGGGACATCCGGAGGGTAGTTCGCGACACCATAAACCGTTTCGGCAAGCTCGACATCCTGGTGGTGCGATCCGGACAGTCGGCTCGACCTTCCATCTCCGATATTGACGACAACGAGATGACCGAAGAGGTCGAGAAGAACCTGCTCAGCGCCGTTCGGCTTACCAGGGAAGTCATTCCCTACATGAAGCAGGAACACTGGGGCAGGATAATTAACCTGGAACTGTCCTCGACCCGGCACATTGCCGACGGCCTCAACCAGGCCTCCGCCAGGCAACTCTATCTCATCGGTTACTTCAAGTCCCTGGCCCAGGAACTGGCCCCGTTCAATATCACCGTCAACAGCCTGCTGACCGGCGCCCTCGACACCGAGGAGCTCAAAGACTTTCTCAAGACCAGGGCCGAGTCGGAAAACCAGGATTACGTGGAACTGTCCAAGCGGACCACCAAGCGGGTCCCCATGAAGCGGTTGGGCAGACCCGAGGAAATCGGAGATATGGTGGCTTTTCTGGCGTCCGACCGGGCCGGATATCTTACCGGCGCCGCCATCTCCGTTGATGGTGGGCAAAGCCACTAGCCAGTCCTGCAGCCGAAACCCTGCCGAAACCTTGCCGGAAGCGCGGTCGCACGGATGAAATGGCCCAAGTCCGTCGTTCCTGCGAAGGCCCCCCCCCCAAGGGGGGGGGGGGGAAGTTTTTTTTAAGAGACAGACCCCCACAGGATTGGGCGCGAAATATGGGGCAAAACCGCATGATGTTTTGATGA
>VXOH01000013.1:0-642 GCA_009840135.1 Chloroflexota bacterium
GGAGCGAAGTTTACTTGCTTAAGGTGCTCCGCAGTTAAAATGCGATTGCCCTGTCTCCATGCACTATGGTCACGGGCGGCCAGGAAAGACAGTCCTTAATCCCGTGGATCTCCTCCGCCAGCCGGTCACCCAGCAACCTTAGCTGAGCGGGCATTGCGTCTCCGGCCCTCTGCAGCAACGAAGCCCAGGCATCAGCGTACAGCTCCTGGTAGATGCCGGTTTCCGCATTCCTCAGGGGCATCCAGGGCAGACGATCCAGCAGCGGGCTGTTCCACCACTGGGCCTGGAATTCGGCCAACTGCCTGATACACTGGCGGGCCTCGTCCAGGGAGCAGCCGGCTACGCTGTCTCCCTTTTGCGCGCTCTCCAGGTCCTCCAGTACCAAGACAGTGCGGCCGGTGGAGGGGTCCGTATCGCCGTAGTAGCAGCGGGGAGTTTCGAGGAGGACCCTGTCGGCCAGTTCCAGGTAGAAACTGACCTCCCTCCGGTTCTGCTCCAGCCTGCTGAACACTTTCTGCAGCAGCGGATCTGCCGACGGAAGTTTTACTACCACTGAGTCCGGCCGGCCCCGGGCCGGCCCGGGGGGGTTTAGACTCCGCCGGGTCCGGTGGGTAATAAACCCCATTCCCTCGACGGTGGGGT
>VXOH01000013.1:652-14662 GCA_009840135.1 Chloroflexota bacterium
ACGCCACCACCAGCGGGTCCCCCCCCCCCCACCAAAACATTAACTCCACCAGTTCGCCGCCCGCCTCTTTTTTAAACCCCCCGGGGCCCGCCGCCCCCGGGCCCGCCCCGGCGTAGTTCAGCCTCAGCCGGTACAGTTGGCTCATATACCCCTTGCCCTCGACGATGGCTTCGGCCGAAAATCCGGTCACAGGCGCACCGGAAGATTCCCCGCCGGCATTCAGGGCCTTGGTCAGCCAGCCCGGAGTTATGTCCCCGACCTCCTTGGGAACTGTTTTACCGATCATCTCAGTCCCGGTTCCGCCATATCTGTACCTTGACAAGTCTGAACCCTTTTCTCACCCGCTCTTGCGGGCAAAAAAGACGCAATGGTCCATGGGCTTGGGGTCCTTGAAGTACATCACGCCGCCGAGTTTTTCTCCCTCCTCCGGTATCACGCTCAAGCCCAGGTCAGCCAGGCCGCCAAGCACCTGATCCACTTCATATAGCTGGAAGGTCCGGTCCGACCCGTAGTCCCGGTCGAAAATGGTGGCGATACCGCTGCCGCACTTGAACATCAACTGCAGCACACCACCGGTTTTCAGCACCCGGACCAATTCCGGGAGGGTCGTCCCCAGGCAAACGGCCGGTTCAATGTGCTGAATAACGGCGTTGCACAGCACAAAATCAAAGGACGCATCGGGGTATTCAAGAGGCTTCCGAAGGTCCACCACCGACACCCGCCGGGCAATCTCCGGATGCAGCCGTTGCGCCTCCAGGACGTTCTCTGCCACCGCGTCTATGCCGTATATGTCGTAGCCCTGCTGCCAGTAGAGGAAGACGTCCCGCGCTCCCGCTCCGCAGCCGGCGTCCAACCCCCGGCTGCCCGCCGGAACCAGTTCCTGGAGACGTTCGATCAGGGCTGTATCCCCGGTCAGCCCCCCATGGGATACATCGGTGTACACCGACTGAATGAAATTGTGGCTTACCTCGGCGTAACGCCGAGCGTAAGACCGGTAAAAGGATTCGGAAAAATCGAGATTGGCGCTCATACTTCCGCCTTTGTGAACAGGCTTGGGGAATCAGGCTGGAGAATCAGGCTTCGAACATATCAATGAACTGGCCGTTCATAAGCTGTGGAGCGTGGGCCGCCAGGTAAAGGGCCGCCTGGGCTACCTCCTCCCCGGTTATCCAGCTTGGATCTCCCTCCGGATGGTAGGCCCGGGCCATATCCGTATCCACCCAATCGGGATTGATGCCGTTGACGCTGATGCCGTGGGCACGAAGGGACTGGGCCAGGGAAGCCGTGTACCCGACGACACCCCACTTTGACGCGGCGTATGCCCCGTTATCCCCGTCGGGCTGACGGCCCGATGAAGAGCCGATGTTGATGATGACACCCCTTCTATCCCGCACCATATAGGGCGTAACCGCCCGGCAGACCAGGTGTACTCCCCGAAGGTTGGTATTCATCACCTCGTCCCACTGCTCCATCGTGGTCTCCCACACCGGAGTGTCGTAAGTGATGACTCCCGCGTTGTTGACCAGGATGTCAATTCCGCCCCACTTGCCAACCACTTCCTCAGCGACCCTGGCGGCATCGGCCTCCCGCGTCACGTCCAGCACCAGGGCCTCCGCGACGCCCCCGCCGGCGCTGATTTCTTCAACCACCTGGGCCAGCCGGGCCGGGTTTCGCCCGGTAACGGCAACCTTGGCCCCCTCCTGCGCGAAGGTCAGGGCAATGGCCCGGCCGATTCCCCGGCCCGCCCCGGTAACCAATGCTACCTTACCTTCCAGGACCATTCCCTTCCCTCGTCCTCGACCAGCTACAAGACTTTATTTCCAAATGACCCAGGCGCCGCTCTCTTCCGGTGGAAACTTCCGGCGGAAACCTGACGGTACAGCGGCGTTGCTCGGGTCGCCAGCGGCCCTTACATCCTCAGCTCCAGCCTTGGCTTGAGCAACCGCTCCGGAACTTCGGTCTCCCGCATGAACTCTACCAGCTTCCTGTGCAGTTCCCCCCCAATTTCCAGGCGTTCCTCAATCACGTTGTTGGACTGGGTCGGGTCAGTTGCCAGGTCGAAAAGCTGCGACATCCCCTCCAGGGGGCTGTACAGCAGGCTCCAGCCGCCGGAAGTGACGGTCGTCACGGGGGGTTCCGTCAGTGTGCGCAGCAGGTTATCTACCGAGTGGACCGGGTCGCCTGGATTGGCAAAGGGGAGGCTGCTTACCACGTAGTCCCGTCCGGACAGGGAGCGGTCCCGCAAGGCCGGCGCCAGGGAACGGCCCTGTACAAAGTCCGGAACATCGATTCCCAGCAGGTCCAGGACCGTAGGCATAACGTCAATGGCCGAAGTCAGGCCCTGGTAGGAACCGGGGCTTATTCCCGGCGCCCGCATCAGCAAGGGCAGGTGGATAATCTCTTCGAAAAGGGGAGAGTAGCTCCACTGGGAACCCGGTTCATCGTAGGGGCGCAGGGTCCCGTCCGGGTACTTGTCGGAGCTCATCTTTCCAAACAGGCCGCCGTGCTCCCCGAAGTAGAAACCGTGGTCGGTGGTGAATACGATCACCGTCCTTTCCGAGAGCCCCATGTTTTCCACCGACTTCAGGAGAAACCCAGCCCAGGTGTCCACCATGGTAATTTCGCCGCAGTAGGTTGCGTGTCCCTTCCGCATCTGGGTCTCTTCATAGCCGGGCACGTCGTGCCAGTTGCCGTACAGGGGCAGCACCAGTTCGCCGTCATATTCCGGCAGGTAGAGCTCCGTGTAGTAGGACGGGGCGTCCCAGGGTTCGTGGGGGTCCCACGTGTCCACGTAGAGAAAGAAGTCTTCCTTGTAGTGCCCCTCCAGCCATCGCATGGCACTCATGAAAGTCTGAGGGGCGTTCCTGTCCGCCTCACTCCGCCAGGCCGCCCGCACATCCAGGGCCTCATTGTGATAACCCGGTTCGGGAATCAGCGACCACAGGGTGTCCTGTCCCCGGTTGAAGAAGAACGACTGGAAACCCCTGTCGTAGTTCATTCCATCGCGCAGGTAGTAGGGAGTATCCACCGAGGCCGCCGTGTGAAAACCCTTTCCGGCCAGGATCTGGGCCAGGGTCGTTACTCCCGAGGGCAGCGGTTCCCATCCCATGAAGGACATGGTCCAGCGACTGGTTTGGTGGTCCGCCCGGGTGGGCATGGTGGGAAACGCGGCGGAATAGTGGGAGTTAAACTTGACGGCCCCCGCCGCCAGCGCGTCCAGCGACGGTGTCCGAATATTCGGGTTGCCGTAAGCGCCCAGGTGGTCGCGGCGAAAAGTGTCTGCAACTATCCAGATGACGTTCAAACCGGTACCCTCGGAACATACTCAATAAGGCTCTCCAACGACAAAGGGGAATAAATTCTCCTCTGTGGGAGTTACGAATATCGAGGCAGGCAGCCGACGATGCCTGGAGAACACCGGGTCCGGTGGGAGCGTCGTCCAGCCTGTTAACGGGGCACCGGCGAGCAGATGGGGTTGGACGGCCCGCCGTCGTTCTATTGGATGATACGAATCTCAGAAAGGGTAGTCAATGCCCCCACCGTGCAGCCACTTCGGTGGTCCGCCAGGCTGTTGACCCAGCTGGCGCGCGTATCTACACTGGCGACAAACCGAGCAGTCTAGGGAGGTGATGCGCATGGGTTTCAAGCTGGTAATCTGCCCGCCCAACTACCAGGAACACTGGCCGGACCTGCTGCGCCAGGAGATACCGGACATTGACGTTCACCTGTGTCCCACGGTGGGGGAGGCCATGGAGGTCATCGGCGACGGGGACGCCGCCTTCGGTGACATCGTGCCCGAGTTGCTGGAACGCGCCGAGAAGCTGCGATGGGTGGCCTGTCCCCAGGCGGGGCCGAGGGCGGGGTACTACACGCGCGAACTGATCTCCAGCCAGGTCACGGTCACCAACACGCGGGAGATATACAACGACCACATCAGCGCGCATATCATGGCCTTCCTGCTCGCTTTCGCCAGGGGGTTCCAGGTCTACATCCCGCAGCAGGTCGAGGGCGTCTGGCGGCAGGGCTGCCGGACCATCTATCTGCCGGAAGCCACGGCTGCGGTGGTTGGCGTTGGCGGCATAGGCGGGGAGACGGCGCGGCTGTGCGCCCAGTTCGGCATGACCGTGCTGGGGGTGGACCCGAGGCTGCCGGAGCCGACGGAAGGCGTGGCGGAGTTGCACCGCCCGGAGGCGCTGCTGGAGGTACTGCCCAGGGCCGACTTTGTCCTGGTTACTGTGCCGGAGACGCCGGAGACCCAGGGGATGTTTACCCGGACCCAGTTTCGGGCGATGAAGGAGACGGCCTTCTTCATCAACATTGGGCGCGGGGCTACGACGGTGCTGGACGACCTGTCGGAGGCGCTGCGGGCGGGGGAGATTGCCGGAGCCGGACTGGACGTGTTCCAGGTGGAGCCCCTGCCGGAGGGCCATCCGCTGTGGACTACTCCCGGGGTGCTGATCACGCCCCACGTGGCGGGGGTTGGGCCCTACCTGGACGACCGGAGAACGGAGCTGTTCGTGGACAACTGCAAGCGGTTCGACCAGGGGCGGCCCCTGCGCAACGTGGTGGACAAGGACAACTGGTTTTAAGGACGAGGGCACGATCAGCGCGAGGTCGGCCAGGGTCTATGAGGGTGTGTGACAATAGCGGTCTGACTGAATGCTCGGGATATTGGTCATCATCAGACCCCTATTGGAATCAAGTATGCTGATGATCTGATCAACTTAGACCTTAAGGCTATAGCCAAGCATGCAACGGGCTATGAGACTTATCACTCAGAAATTAGCAAGGAATGCGCTTATCCAGATATGTGCAACTTCGAGAGGACTTGACCTAACGAGGACCAGAGATGATTAACGATCTGCCAGCCCTGCTTCGCTATTTTGACCGCTTCCATCAGCGCACTGTGCGGGACATTCTGGCGCTGCCACCGGAGGCTGACGGTTGGCGGCCGCCCCGGGGGGAAGGCGAGAAGGCCTGGAACATCAACGAAATCGTGCATCACATCGCGGAATCCCGGCTTTACTTCGCCAGCGCCTACTGCGGGCGGGGCTGGCTGTATGACTGGCCGGTGCCCGGCACCGAGCGGCAATCGGACTGGATTCCGGCCATCGAGGCGTCCTCCGAGGAGTTCCACCTGCGCCTTGACGACAGCCCGCCGGAATGGCTGCAACGCCGGGTCAGGATGATCGACACTGAAGGGATGCTCAGTGGCTGGCGCATCATGATGATGCTGTTCGAGCACGAAACTCATCACCGCAGCCAGATAGACACCTACGCAGGCCTGGAGGGGTGGGATGTCCCCCACATCTACGGCAGGTCGCGGGAGAGCATCGAGGAATTGCAGGAGGAGCAGCGCCGGCGAGCGGGCCAGTAGCCAGCAACCTGCCTCGAGCCCCAGCCTGGGAAGAATAGACACTCGCTGACCCGACTCAAAGCAACAAGCAGCCGTTGGTTGTTGGTTAAAGCCGTCCTTCTAATGCTAGACCAACGCCAGGGTAGAGGCGGGAAATAGCTCTTCAGGAGATATCTTCTCAGGGATTACTCCTTGCTCGGCATTGAATCGGATGAAGGTTTCCAGCGTCCTGCGGGAACTCTCGAACCCATAAGGAATCGGGTCCTCCCCCACTATCTCGGCCATTTTCAATAAGTCCTGGTCCGACTGGCTTGGATGGTCGCCGGAACGCAGGCCCTCGATGTATTGGGCCTTGGCCGTCTTGAACACTTCAAACAGCTCACCCTCAAGGCCCGGATTCGCCTCCAGCTGAGCGTCCTTAACCACCACCATGTGGCTTATGGGGTAAATTCCGGTCTTCCGGTGCCAGGCGGCGTCAGCATCATCCGGCTCAGCGAAAAGGGGCTGGACATCGGGCGAGTCCACCGGACCCGCGCCGATTGCGGCGTCTATCTCGCCGGAGAGCAGCATTTCCCCCAGGTTATTATTTGGGGACGACAGCACATTCGCTGGCGGGACGAATTCGGCGACGTGCTCATCTCCCGACAGAACCCAGGTCACGGCTTCCAGGTCCACACCGTACTCGGTTTGCAGGATGCCCCGTGTCCACACCCCTGGAGTGAGAGTGTAGCTGCGCAGTCCTACCCTCCGTCCCTCCAGATCTTTCGGTGACGCAATCCCACTGCGCGTATTGAATACCAGCCCTCCGTGGTAGAAGGCACGCGTCAAGAATACGGGAATGCCGGTGAAGGGCTTCCCGTGTGACCGGGCGCACATGTATGTCGAGAGGGCCATCTCCGCAACGTCGAATTCAAGACCGCGCACCATGCGCCGGAAAATGCTGACCACCGGGGACACTTCGATATGTTCCAGGGCGAACATTGTGGAGGCGATGGCGCCATCCTTCAGCGGTTTCGTATGCCCGTAGTTGCCCACGGCTGTGCGCAATACCAAATCTGTCATTGCCTCGACCTCCTGATAGCCGCTTCTTGCCTCAGATGTCAGAACGCGCGGGACGGAAATACACGGCGGTACACGCCGGGTGAACCCGACGCGTGACCGTACGTACCTCCAATGTATTCGTGCATCTCATCCTGGCCGCGCTGTCTTTCCCAGGCCAGGGTCTCCGGGACCTTCTCGTGTTCGAACTCATACATTGTAAGGTACTTGGGCCAACCGTCGACGGACTGATACCGGCGGACCTGTATGCACCCGGGAATCTTCAAGTTGCCGGGCGTACGCACGTTATCGTAATAGTAGTTGTACTTGTCCTCAATCTCGGGCGGTACGTCCATGCGACCGATCTGGAGCGCGGGCGCCATCCCACGTCCCAACGTATGCGGGTCGCTTTCGGCGGGATATATCTGAGTGTACACGTTACGGACCATCCCTCCCGCAGCCATGACGGGTGACATCCGCTTCGACCAGTCGGTAGGATTGGCTCGCTGGCGCAAATATTCTTCGGACTGCAGGGCCTCCACCGATTCGAGCTCGTAAACGGCCAGGTATCTGGGCCCGCCCCGCAGGGCTTCGTATCGGGCCCCATCCAGAAACCCGGGATTGCTCAGCCGCTCGGGCAAGTGCTCCTGGTTGTACCAGGCGTTGAAATCGGCGTCATGCTCGACAGCCACATCAGTATAGACAACCATGATAGCGGTACCCTTTTTCTCGGCCACGATGCGTACCTCCTTCAGGGAATAGATCGGCGCTTGCCCATTAAAGCACAGTTAATTGCTGCATGACCATCCCGGACTTGTTAAACTCAGGGCAAAGTGGTGCGAGCCTTGCTCGTCGAGCAAAGTCAACAAATACTGAGTCTAATCAGGAATGGCCCAGTCAGGGGCAATGGAGTTTACGTCTGCCTTCGCTGGTGGTAAAGGGGCAAGTCGAAGGCTGCTGCCTTGGAGCTGCACTTTGATACGTTGGCCTCACCACACGTCCATCAAGGGCTTGGTGTTGAAAGATGTGCAATAAGACCATAAAATATTTAACCCAAGATAATGAAATATTGGAAAAGGTAAAATCGGATGAAGACAATCAGCGTTTCCGTCGAGGATGACACTCACCGATTGGCGAGGATCAGGGCTGCCGAAACCGGAACTACGGTTTCAGCTATGATGCGAGATCTACTTCTGGAACTGTTGCGGCAGCCGGCGGAGGTGGGCCAGGCCGAAACCGAGTCCCTCCGTCGCGGTAGGCTCATGGATGAGGTCTTGAACAAGTTCAAGGAAGAAGGAATTGGCGTAGATACCAGTCTGGTACTGACTCGGGAAGAACTGTACAACAGCGATGCGTCTCATTGACACCAACATACTGATATATGCCGCAAGCAACAGGGAGGCCGACACTGCGAAGCAGGCCGTTGCTCAGGCAATCCTGGGAGAACCGGATCTAGCCCTGTCTGTCCAGGTATTGCAGGAGTTCTACTATCAAGTCACACGTCTCCAGGGGCCGGCAGGTCTGACTCACGAACAGGCCTTGGCCTTCCTGAAGCCACTGTCAACCTTGCCAATCCAGGAAATAACATTGGCCTTGTTTCACCGCGCTACGGAAACCAGGGAAAGGTTCGGCATATCCTATTGGGACTCAGCAATCTTGGCCGCCGCTTATATTCTGGGCTGCGAGGCAGTGTATTCAGAAGACCTGGGCCAGCAGCAGGATTATGGCGGACTCCGAGTGATAAATCCCTTCTAGGAAGCGGTGTCAAGGACGGAGCAAGAATGTACCACCTGGGGGGAGGAAATCCGATTTAAACTTGCTCGGAAAAGCGAGGGGCATAGCCAACTATAACCATTGGCAAAAAGTCAACAAAGGTGAGACTACAAGCATTGATACTATGGCGGAGAGAGCGGGATTCGAACCCGCGATACCCTTGCGGATATACCGGTTTTCGAGACCGGCGCCTTCAACCACTCGGCCACCTCTCCGCGTATTAAACCTGCCGGACTTCTGGCTGCAATAACCATTTTAACACCCACTTCAACGCCCGAATTGTCACGGAAGCTTTCAGTTTCAGGTGGTTTGGGGGCCAAATTGTAGGGGCAGTCCTTGCGGCTGCCCTGATTCGCCCTCAGGTCCACCTGAATTGTAACCCTGCCATTGTCGCCCCCCGCATTGTCATACCCGAATTGTCTCCCGCCGGATGGATTCCCTTCTGCATCAGGGCTCACCTATTTCCGGATTGTCCTCGTGAACCCCGGAAAACCTCGGAGGAAGCCTGTATCCTTCGAGCGCAGCCTGCTCGTAGCCTGGCCGCAGTCGGTTAAAAAAGCTGGCCCCGTTCCTTCGGAGGTGGCAAAATACTCCGGAACGTCAATCCGGATGCTTGCCTTCGCCCAGGTTGGCAGTACCCGCGCAACCGTCCTCCGTTTTTAGGCAAATGGGGGCAGCGCGCGAGACAATCCACGAGACTATCGAGGTTCACCACCCACAGTGGCGGGAGGCTGGATGCGGCGGGCCACCAGGCATTCTTACCTGACCAAGGCCAGGGACGATTTCGGCGTTGCCTTCTTCATTACGCTTTGCGGCCGCCATCTGCCGGAGGATTCTGCGTCGGCTCTGTGGATTGAAGACTTCGAAGTCCTTTGGGAGAATCAAGAGCGTTCAGACCTCTGCCTGCACTGTGCCACCGAGATGCGACTGGAAGGCGCAAACTGAGGAAAGTCTAAATTGGTCCCTTCCTCCCGCTGTGTGGCAGGGCAATCGCATCAAGGTTATCGTCATTCTGAGCGGAGCCGAAGAATCTAAACTCCATCCCACAAGCCAGCTTTCCAACCCCGAGTAGGTTTGAAAAGTAGAATTTCAGGCCCTTCGGCAGGCTCAAGGCGACAGTCTTTCCACCTGCGAATTATTGGCATCTATGGCCCGAATCTAAAATGCCTTGGCCCCCGCTGCGTGGCCCGTTTGCAAAATTGCCGCACGTAACGCACTATGTACTTGGCTCTCGCCGGCAGGAGGTATCGCGTCATGAAACTGGGTATGCGGAGGCATGCTAAATCCCGCTCGGATGACAATGCTGATGACAATGCAACCCGGGGCGGTCGCGTTTCGGCCGCCCAGATGTACCAGGTGCAGGACTCGTACGTCCGCTTCAATCAGAGGGACCACATGGGCTCTCAGATGGTCTGGGATGCCCATTACAAGGCGGAAAGAGACAAGCTGAAGGAAAAGCAGCGGCTCCTGATGGACAAGGGCCGCGTCGGCTTTGAGTCCACCGCCTGGGGTCTGGACTCCGCCGCCGATTCGCTCCTTTCACTGATGGACTTCTCCAAGAACCAGCCCGACACCAGGGCCACCGCCTGGCAATCGGACCTGGAGCCCTCCCCGGTGGGCCGGCCCGAAGCATCCCCCGAAGAAGCCTCTCAGATTGTGCGAAAGGCCGCTGAACTCCTGGGCGCGGACCAGGTCGGCTTTGCTGAACTCGACCGTCGCTGGGTCTATTCCCACTACTTTGATGCCGAAACGAAAAAAGCCTTCCCCATCAGGTTCTCCGATGAGCCCGGGTACGAACAGCACAAGCAGCCCGTCCGCCTGGAAGACGGCACCCGCGTCATCCCCAGGGAGATGAAGTACGTGGTGGTGATGCTCCACGAGTGGGGCAAGGACCTTGATGGCACGGAGCACGCGCCCACCCTTCTTACCGAGGGACTCAGCACCCTGGCCTACGCCCGCATGGCCCCTACCCTCTGGATGGTGGCGGAATTCATCAGGGGGCTGGGCTACAACGCCCTCCCCGCGGCCAACGATACCGCCCTCAGCATACCCCTCGCCATTGATGCCGGCCTCGGCCAGGTCGGGCGCCACGGCATGTTGATTAATCCAAAGATCGGCTCCCGTTGCCGCATTTCCAAGATTTTCACCGACCTTCCCCTGGAACCCGCCGGCGCCGTGAATTCCGGCATCACCGAGTTCTGCAACGCCTGCCTCAAGTGCGTGCCCAAGTGCGGCACCAAGGCCATCACCACCGGCGACCGCAGTTTCGACCCCATTGACGAAAGCAATGCGACCGGGGTGCTTTCCTGGAAGCTGGACGCCAAGAAGTGCATGACTTTCCAGAATCGGGTGGGAAGCACCTGCAGCACCTGCGTGCGCCGTTGCGCCTGGACCAAGCCGCCCAACCGGATGTATGCCATCCCCCGGTTTTTCATCAGGAACTTCCGGTGGCGGTGGCTGAACAAGACCTGGGTCTGGCTGGACGACCTGGCGGGAAACGGAAAGTTCGACAAGAAGTCCAACGACTTCTGGGTAACCGGCCGCTAGCAGGTCCTTCATGAATTGACAATCGGCTATCGCCTTCAAGGCAAACCCGTCGTTCCCGCGAAGGCGGGAACCTCGAACCCGTAGGAAACTGTCGCAATAAGCAAGTTTTCCAGTAGCGTTTGCCCCGCGCGAACCTTCCCCTTCGTTGACATTGGATTTGGCCAAACCTAATATGGTGTCAAACGACCCGTGGCTCAGTGTTTTGGACCTGGTCATCTGAGAGGTTGCAATGCTCCACCGGGAAGACATCGGCCAAAGAGATATCGGCCAGAAAGATATCGGCCAGAAAGACATTGGATTGATGGCCCACCTGATGCGGCGCGCCGGCTTCGGTGATCCTCGCGAGGAACTGGAGGAACGCGCCTCCCGGGGCTACGAAGCCGTGGTCGAGGAGCTGCTGCATCCCGAGCGGCAGCCGGCCATAGATGAGGAACTGCTGTACCGCTACTTCCCCGGCTATGAAGGGGCCGGCGCGCCGCCCATTAACCAGGCCAACTGGGTCTTCCGGATGATCAACACCCGGCGGCCCCTGGAAGAAAAGATGGCCCTCTTCTGGCACCAGTTGTTCGCCACCGCCAACTCCAAGGTGGACAATCCGCCGGAGTTGACCCGCCAGATAGCCGTCTTCCGCGAACACGGCTTGGGCAATTTCCGCGACCTGCTGGTGGAGGTTGCCAGGTCGCCGGCCATGATTTTCTGGCTGGACAACCACGGCAATCGTGACGGCGCCATAAATGAAAACTGGGGGCGGGAGCTGCTGGAGCTTTTCTCCCTCGGAGTCGGAAACTACTCCGAGGATGACATCAAGGAAGCCGCCAGGGCCTTTACCGGCTGGACCATAGCCCCCAAGATTCCCCGCAATCCCTACGGCCGTTTCCACTGGCAGTTCCAGTACAAGCCCGAGGAGCACGACGGTCGGGAAAAGACCTTCCTGGGTCATACCGGCAACTTCAACGGCGAAGACATCGTGGACATCATTGTGGACCAGCCGGCCACGGCCCGGTTCCTGGCCCGCCACCTCTACCGCTTCTTCGTCGCCGACGAACCCCACGTCTCCAGTTGGCACATCACGCCGCCCGCTGACCCCGAAGCCATTGCGTTCCTGGTGAATGCCTACACCGACTCCCGCGGCGACATCCGGTCCATATTGCGGGCCTTGTTCAACTCCGAGTTCTTCAAGAATGCCCTGTTCGCCCGGGTCAAGTGTCCGGCGGAATTGATAGTTGGCTCCGTGCGCCTGGCGGGCAACTATAACGGCTTCAAGCCGGGCTTCAACAACCTGGCCCTGGAGTGCGGTTGGCAGGGACAGGAACTGCTCAATCCTCCCAGCGTCGAGGGCTGGCACACGGGCTCCGAGTGGATTGACCCCGGTGTCCTGATGCGCCGTGTGAATTTCGCGGCCCGGATATTCGGAGACATCTCATTGCCCGGCGTCCAGGCTATTTTCAAGCGGGTGATGGTGGACGTGCATGGCCCCCGTTCCCAGGTCTCCGGTATTTCTAGTGGCTCCGGCAGTTCAAGTGGTTCCGGTCAGTCCGATGGCGCGGACCGTCCCGACCGTCCCGACCGTTCCAACCGTCCCGCTAGTGCCGGCCGTGCCGAACTTTCCCCCCAGGCCATAGTTGCAGCCTGTCTCGACGCCATGGGCCCCCTGGAAGTCGGGGAGGCCACCTACGCCGAGCTGATTGCCCATGCCGAAAAGTGCGGCGACCTGCCCTGGGACACCACGGAAGAACTCCTTGCCTCCCTGTGGAACGTAAGCAGGATATTGACCTTGATCGCCTCCTCCCGGGAATACCAGTTTGCCTAGAATCTGTTGTCAAATTGAAGGTGGAAGTCTCCCGGCCTCTCTATTCGTCGTTCCCGCGCAGGCGGGAACCTCGCTGGATGAAGTCAAGACTCTTGCTTACACTGGAATGACGGAGTAATTTGACAACACTCCCTGGAATTTGTTTCAGAATCCCTTCCTCCTCGAAGGAGCAGGACTGCAAGTGAGTGACTCCTTCCCGGATGTCGCCTTTGCAAACAACCGGCAAAAGAAGGATATGAAAATGGCATCAACCCACAAAGACCCCGTGCTGGTCGTACTGGAGCTG
This sequence comes from Chloroflexota bacterium, assembly GCA_009840135.1. Taxonomy (GTDB): domain Bacteria; phylum Chloroflexota; class Dehalococcoidia; order Lucifugimonadales; family UBA3495; genus Bin22. The sequence continues at coordinate 13,463 of VXOH01000013.1, forward strand.
ACCGGGGCCAACGACTACTTGAACACCATCGTCCCCTATGCGGACCCCCTGTATTGGGACAACCGGCCCCGGGTCCATATCCCCGCCAACCAGGTGTTGCCCATAGATGACCGCCTGGCCTTCCGGTCCGACATAGAGCCGTTGAAGGAAATCTACGACCAGGGCGACATGGCAATCATCCACGGCATTGGCTTCGAAAACTCGCCCCGTTCCCACTTTCGCGCCATGGACATCTGGCATACCTGCGAGCCCGACTCCATCGGGGTCAATGGCTGGCTCGCCAAGGTTATCCGGGACCTGGATCCGGTCGGCGAGAACGTGCTCAAGGGAGTGAGCCTGGGCCAGGGCTTGCCTCGGGCGCTGGCCATGAAGGGCGTCCCCGTTACCTCCGTCAACCACCTCCCCACCTACGGCGTGCTTTCGTCAAATCCGGGAATCGTCTCCGAGCAGGACCGAGCCCAGCTGTTGGAGAGCTTTGCCCGCATGTACGCTCCCGCCATCGGTTCAGGTCCCACCATGGATTACCTGGGGCAGGCCGGAAGGGATGCGCTGAAGGGCGCCGACATCATCCGGGTTGCTCCCCAGTCCTACTCTTCCAGCGTAGAGTACGCCAATAACCCCATCGCCAGGCGTCTCCGGGACGTGGCCCAGGTCCATCTGGCCGGCCTGGGAACCCAGGTCTTTTACACCGCCTACGGCTCCTTCGACACCCATTATGACCAGATGGGGTCCCATACCAAGCTCTGGATGGATATTTCCGTCGCCCTGCGCGACTTCTTCGCCGACCTGCGTGAGCACGACGCCTCCGAAGAGGTGGTCGTCATGCTGTTCAGCGAGTTCGGCCGCCGCGTCCGCGACAACGGCACCGGCACCGACCACGGAGCGGCCGGCGCGGCCTTCGCCATCGGCGACCGGGTGAACGGCGGCATGTACGGCGACTATCCGTCGTTGAAATCGGAGGACCTCACCGAGGGAGACCTGGCGCCCAGCTACGATTTCCGTGGCTTCTATTCCACGCTGGCCGAAAGGTGGCTTGGACTCGACCCTGTGCCCATAGTAGGCGGCCACTTCGAGCAAATGTCCTTCGTGTAGCCTCGGGAACCGTCGGTAATTTGAGGACTCTCTGAATAAGTCCCTTCCCCCTAGATGGGGGAAGGTTAGATACCGTGTTATGAGTCAAGGGTGGCTGGCAGGCAGCGC
>VXOH01000180.1 GCA_009840135.1 Chloroflexota bacterium
CAGGGCTTCCACCCCTCTAGCCTTCAGGTGGCCTTCGCTCTCCAGTACAAGCACTGCCGACCCTTCCCCCATCACGAATCCGTCCCGGTCCCGGTTAAAGGGCTTGCTGGCGCGCTGAGGGTCTTCATTGAATCGCGACAGGGCCCGCAAAGAGTTGAAGCCGGCCACGGCAATGGGAACAATGGGGGCTTCGCTTCCTCCCGCCAGTACGACATCAGCCTGGCCGCGGCGGATCATCTGCCAACCCTGCCCGAGGGCGTCCGCGCCGCTGGAGCAGGATGACACCACGCAATAGTTGGCGCCCATGCAGCCCGTGACCATGGAAACCTGGGCGGAAGCCATGTCTCCAAGCATCATCGGGATAAGAAAAGGGGTTACCCGCCTGGGGCCCCGGTCGCGAAGAACGTCATACTGCTGCGAAAGGGTAAGAATCCCGCCAATACCGCTGCCAATTATGGCCCCAACCCGGAAGGGGTCTTCCGAGGACAGGTCCAGGTCGGCCTGGCGGCACGCTTCCTGGGCGGCTACCGCCGCAAACTGGGCGAACCTGTCCATTCTGCGGCTCTCTTTTCGCTCCAGGTAGTTTTCAGGGTTGAATCCCCTCACCTCTGCGGCAAATGTCGTGTCAAATCCCTCGGTGTCAAAAGAGGTAATGTAGTCTATGCCGGACTTGCCCTTAACTATGGCATCCCATGTGGTTGGTACGTCCAAGCCAAGGGGACTGATTATCCCCAGCCCGGTAACGAACACTCTCTGAAGGGAATCGCTCATTTTTCTCCAGGGTTAAGACCATCAAAGTGTGGATGATGCCGGAGACCGAACATTAACTCGCTAAAGTTGTTGCCATCTCCAGGCAATGGCTTCCACTAAGTTCACGTCCCAAACTGTCAAGCCGCCAAATAACAGTTGACAGGCCGGGAGGCTGTAGTCAGCCGGTGCTCCCATGCCTGTCGAGACTCGCCGGGGAAGATCAACGTCGAGGTTGGCTACTCGTTTGCCGGACGGCGGCGATTCGAGGATTCAACCACCACGTTATTGACCATTTCAGATATTTCGGTGATTCGTACAGAAATATTGTCTGCCAGATCCTTACTTCCAACGCCCACCGGGTCGGACATACTCTTCAGGGCATCAGCCAGTTCGTTGACCTTGGTGTTGATGTTGTCGGCCAGTTCCCTGCGGGCGTTGGCCAGCGGCTGAGACATGCTCCTGAGGGTATCAGCCAGCTCATCAACGCGCTGAGAAATGTTTTGTCCAAACTCCTTGCCGGCGATGGACACCGGGTCCGACCATGACTTGAGATTCTCAGTCGCCTGTGCAATCTGCGCATTAATCGAATCGCCCAGTTCGTTACCCGCGGTTGCGACCCGAAGTCTGTACGACCTTAGAATTCGGAATATGCGCCCATACAGGTCGTCTATTGACGTCAATTTTGCCGTGTAACGGTCGAACAACTCCCGGCTTTCCTGCATCGTCCACCGTTTGTCGTAATGTACGAATTGGCGACCGGTATACAGGTGGTAGGGGCGCATTTCCCCTTCCTGCAGCAGTTCGCCGTGTTCGTTGAGCGGCTGCAGGGAGTCCCAGTTGGATGTCGCCGGCAGCGGGGTCAGCAGGTTGGCGGTCTGGTACCGGCTGTACTGGGTAACCCAGTCGGCCAGGTTCATGATGTCTTCTTCCTTGTCGAAGGGCAGGCCAATAATGGTCATGGCCACAACGGAGAAGTCCATGTCGTTGAGGGTAATCAGGTCTTTCTCCATCTGGCCGGGCTCCTGCCGCTTGTTCACGGCCAGCAGGTTCTCGGCGTTATTGGATTCAACCCCCAGGTAGAGCATCTTTACGTTGGCCTCGTAGAGCGCAGTCGCCAACTCCGGGTCCTGGCCAATTTCCGCCCGGGCCTGGCAGATCATGTACATGTTGTCGGTGTGACCTTTCCAGTTCTTCAGACGCTCCAGTCGCTCATTTCTGAACTTGACGGCGCGGAGAGGCGGAGTGTGAAGGTCGTCGGAGATAAAGACGTTGAACTTCCCATTGCGGGCAGTATGCAACAGGCCCTCGTCGGCCAGTTCCTGAAGATGATGAAGCCTCTTCAGTTCCGTTTCCCGGGGAATCAGGCGATACCCGAGAAACTGCTGGATTACCTGGCAATAGGTGCAACTCTCGGTGCATCCCCTTACGGTCTCAATGACACCGCCGGGCATGGGATGATCGGGGGTAAGGTCTTTTATTGACCGATAGTCGGGCAGTTCTGCAAAGGCCGGGTCCACCAGGCCCTGCCTGCGGGTATGGACAACCTGGCCATCTTTTCTGTAGCTGATGCCAGGCACCTTTTCGAGGTACATTTCCCGCGCGTTGGCTGGATGGGTCAACATGAGGTCGCAGAGGGGAGCAACAATATCCTCCGCCTCTCTCTGTACAATCACGTCAAAGTTGCCCATGGCGAAGGCTTCTTCGGGAAGCGGGCCCATTTGCGGGCCCCCGCCGATGGTTACGAGATCCGGATGGTAGAGTTTGGCCAGCCGGGCAATCTGGTACGCCCGCGGCGCCTCATTAATCAAAGCGGTAACCAGGAGGACGTCAACCCCTTCCAGGTCCTTGTCCGGGTCCATCAGTCCGCTGCGGTCCTCGAACCAGATTTCCCTTTCGTACAGGAATGGTCCTTCTTCCCATTGGCCCAGGGCCGTCGATAGGAAAAGCATTCCCTGGCGGGGAATCGCCATGTATTCGAAGTTTCCGCCGGCCGACGCCGGCTGAACCAGAACAACCCGCTTAATCCTCGACGCAGTTGTAGCCATTTCGTCCCCCAGTCTGCCAGCGCGCGTGGCAGACGTTGACCATTCTAAGTTCGTTCAGCGAAAAATGTTAACCCATTTCCTATGTCAATTCAATATTATACACCATAGGAAACTGGGTCTATTCAAGACCCTTCGCAGCGAACCGGGCTGCTCACTTTTCGCAGTCGTCGCGAGTCCCGGCGTTCAGCCGATCAGGGGCAGGATTTCCGAGGCGATGGTCTCAATATGCCGCACTCGTTCTTCCCTGGGACAGGCGACGCTGAAAACAATATGCCGGGCTCCGGCATCAATGTATTGGTTAAGCCTATGGGCGCACATTTCGGGATTTCCCAGCAAACAATAGTTTCTGACTATGTTGAGAAAGTCTCCGCCATAGAGATAGCGACCGCCCAATGCTTCCGCCGCGACCGCCGCCGCTTCCTCCTCCGTCGGGTAGATCGCAATATAGGGGAAATGGGCCCACTGAAACGCTGTCAGGTCTCGCCGCTTCTCCTCCGCGTAGCGTGAAATCTTCTCGACGCTTTCGGCGTAGCGCTCGGGGCTGTAAAAGTAAGGAAACCAGCCGTCCCCGAGCGTGGCTGCCCTCTTCATTGCGGCGTCCCGTCGCCCGGCCACCCAGACAGGCGGATGGGGTTGTTGCGTCGCCGCCGGATTTATGGAGGCATTTTCGAATTGATAATGGCGACCTGAAAAGGACACTTCCTGACCCGTCCAAAGTTGCCGCAGCGCTTCAAGGCATTCGTTCGTTTGTCGGCCCCGTTGCTTCACGTCCAAGCTCGCAGCCTCGAACTCCACCGGAAACTCGCCACCGATTCCGACGCCCAGAGTAAGCCTTCCCCCTGACGCAATATCCAGTGAGGCGGTCATGCGCGCCAGCGTCAGCGGATGATAAAAGGGCGCGAGAAGGACCGACGACAGAAGCCGTATGTTTTCTGTCGCGCCGGCTGCCACTCCCAACAAGGGAAGGGAAGCATGGGTAGGACCAGGCGGTCTGCCCCGCATGAAGTGCTCCCCCACCGAAATGTACTCGTACCCCAGTCCCTCCAGCCATTGGGCCTCGGCCGCAATCTCAGCAGCGCCCAATACCGCACTGGCGCCAAAATGAAGCTCCCGTTTTGTCATGTGCTAACCCCGAATTGAATCGCGCCGGTCGCGGGAAAGAATTTTGTCGGATGGATGACCCGCATGGGTCGCTTTGCCGAAGTTTATATTACAATATTTCCATGGGTCGGGAGTCAGAGTCTCTTGCGAACGACCAGCGAAGTTAGCAGCCGGCTCAAGGGGGAAATGTGACCGTGCTCGTAACGGGCGCTACCGGGTTTTTGGGGCGCCGAGTAGTTCAGAAATTGCTGGAGCACAATTACCAGGTCCGTTGTCTGGTGAGAAATCCGGGCAGGGAAAGGATTTTTCCAGAGGGCTCGGTGGATGTCTATTATGGGGATTTAAACAACATGGAGGCCCTGCAAAGCGCGTGCCAGGGCGTCGAGCAGGTGATTCACCTGGTAGCGATCATTCGTGAAACGGGCGGGGCCACCTATGATTCAGTCAACCGGGTTGGTGTGGAGAATGTCGTGGCAGCGGCAAAGGCCGCCGGCGTAAAGCACCTGGTGCAGGTCAGCGCCGTTGGGGCGGTCAACAGTCCAGAATTCCGTTACCTGCAAAGCAAATGGCAAGGCGAGCAGGCAGTAATATCCAGTGGTCTGCCCCATACCATAATTCGACCTTCAATAATATTTGGGGAAGGTGACGAGTTCCTGAATGCCCTGGCGGCATTGGTTCGGCTCTTGCCGGTGGTTCCCGTGATTTCCAGTGGAAGAAACCGTTTGCAGCCCATCTGGGTGGACGACGTTGCTCAATGCGTGGCGTTGTCTCTTAGTCGCCACGACTTGCAGGGTCATATACTGGAACTGGGAGGACCGGAGCAGCTCAGTTACAACGAAATCATAAGCGTCGTGTCCCGTACCATGGGAAAACGACGATTACGCCTCCACGTACCGATGTGGCTGATGCAATTGAACGTACGGCTGATGCAGTTGGTTATGGCCCGGCCTCCCCTGAACCTGGAAATGCTCAAGATGCTCCGAGTGAGGAATGTTGCCGAAGTAGGCATAGTCGAGCAGACTTTCGGGTTCCGCCCAAGGCCGCTGGAGGGCGGCATTGATTTCGTTAATTCGATAAGCTTCAGGGACGCCTTGAGGATTAACATGGGGTCCACGCCTTCCCATTTGAGGGACCACTAGGACCTCCCCGGCCCGATGAGTATGAAATACAGCGAGGCAATAGAATACCTCCTGGGTCTCGTGGATCTGGAGAGGCAGACCCTCAGGCTGCCGCGCCAGAAGCGCATCTACGACCTGCGCCGAATGGCCAGGTTCCTTGAGATGATTGACAGTCCTCAAGAGAAGGTACCGGCCATACATGTGGCCGGCACCAAGGGAAAGGGAAGCACGTCTGCCATGGTGGATTCAGTTCTGCATGCGGCGGGATACCGTACCGGCTTCTATTCCTCCCCGCACATGCACAGCTTTCGCGAACGCATCAGGCTGGATACGGCGCCGGTGTCCGAAGAAGCGTTTGCTTTTCTGGTCCAGTCTCTTGCTCCCGCAGCCCGCCGACTGGCCGATGAGACCGATATGGGTGACGCCACCCTGTTTGAATTCATGACCGGTATGGCCTTCCACTGTTTTGCCCGGGCCGCTGCTGACTTTCAAACGATTGAAGTGGGGTTGGGAGGCAGGCTTGACGCAACCAATGTGGTAGAACCTGCGGTCTGCGCGATTACTTCCGTTAGCCTCGACCACATGGGAATTCTTGGAGAGACCATTTCCGAGATAGCCGCCGAGAAGGCAGGCATCATCAAGGCCGGAACGCCCGTCGTAGTATCTCCACAACGCGAAGAAGCTATGGCAACGATACTGGGCGTGTGCAGAGAGCGGAATGCTCCATGTGTTCGAGTGGGGACTGACATCAGGTGGCAGGAAGAAGATTCTGACTTGCATGGTCAGGCCCTGCTGATCGAAGGCAGGCAGGGCAGCTACAGGTTTCGAATTCCCCTTTTGGGAAGCCACCAGGGAGAGAACGCCGCTACGGCTGTCGGAGTCCTGGAATGCCTTAGAGAGCGGGGCTATCAAATCGGAGAGGACGCGATTGAGGCAGGCTTTGCCGCGGTGAACTGGCCCTGCCGGCTTGAGGTGCTCGACCAGAGTCCACTGGTGGTGGCCGATGGCGCTCACAATGTCTATTCCATGGAAACGATGCTTGAATCCCTGAGGAAGTGCTTTGACTTCCGGAAGTTGGTTCTGATTGCCGGTTTTTCGCGGGACAAAAGCGTCGCCGGAATGGTTGGGGCAATGGCTCCTCTGTCGAGTGTCTCGATTGCCAGTCGTTCCCGGCATCCCAGGTCCATGGCGCCCCGCGAAGTAGCCGAAGCGCTGGCAGCGACCGGAGCAACAACCGTCCATGAAGCCGATTCCGTGGCGCGCGCGCTGGAAGTTGCAAGGTCATTTGCCAATGCCGACGACTTGATACTGGGCACGGGGTCCCTCTTTGTGGCCGCCGAACTCAGAGAAGCCGTGCTTGGGATAGAGCCAGAAATCTATCCCGATCTGTTGCCCGCAGACTTGCGGTAGGTTATTTCGGACAGGTGCTGGGCGAGCGAAAGTTACCGTTCATTTGCTACAAGTCCGCATGGATGTGCATTAGATTGTTAAGGGGGAACGATCTGTCCAGCAACTGCCTGATCAGATCAATTCTGGGAAATAGGAAATCAGCCTCTCGGTATTTATATGGATAAGAAACGAGTTGTCATTACCGGTGTCGGAGCCATAACGCCCCTGGGTCAATCGGCTGAGGGCTTCTGGAATAACCTGGTGTCGGGTATATCGGGTATTGGCCCGATGACGTTGTGTGACCCGACGGACTATCCTTGCCGAATCTCCGGCGAAGTTACCGATTTTGACCCCGGCGACCACATGGCCCCTCGCGATGCCCGGCGCATGGCGAGATTCTCCCAATTGGCGGTAGCCGCAGGATTGCAGGCGGTTAGAGACGCCGAACTGGATATGGACAAGGAGGACCCTTACCGGGTGGCCGTCCTGATTGGCAACGGCAACGGCGGCTTCCCCACGTTGGAAGAGAATTGCCGAATCCTTGCATCCCGGGGCGGAATGAGGATGTCCCCATTCTTTTTTCCCATGGTCCTGCCCAACATGGCGGCCGCCAATGTAAGCCACTACCTGGGAGCGAGGGGATATAACTCCACCGCCACCACTGCCTGTGCCGCCTCAAATCAGGCCATTGGAGAGGCCCTGCGACTGATACAGCACGGGGAGGCCGACGTTGCCTTTGCCGGCGGTTCCGAGGCCGGCATCAGCCAGTTGGGCCTGTCGGGCTTTGCCGTAATGAGGGCCCTGAGTACCAGGAACGATGAGCCCGGGAAGGCCAGCAGACCCTTTGACGCCAACCGGGACGGGTTTGTCCCGGCGGAAGGTTCGGTCATCCTTGTGCTGGAATCTCTGGAACACGCTTCAAAGAGAAAAGCGAGGATTCTGGCGGAGTTGGCCGGCTTCGGATGCACTGCCGACGCCGGGCACCTGGTTCAGCCCGAGGAAACCGGGGGAAGCGCCGCTCGGGCCATGGGCCTGGCGCTAACCGATGCTGGTGTTGAACTGAATGAGGTGGACTACATCAATGCCCATGGAACATCTACTCCCCTGAACGATGCCGTGGAAACGGTGGCCATTAAGCGCCTGTTTGGTGAACAGGCCTTCCGCATTCCTATAAGTTCAACCAAGTCAATGATTGGCCATGCTCTGGGGGCCTCGGGTTCCCTGGAGGCCACTGCCTGCATCAGTACGATCACTTCCGGCAGGATTCATCCCACTATCAACTACGAGACTCCTGACCCGGAGTGCGACCTGGACTATGTTCCGAACCAGTCCAGGGAGAAAGAAGTCAGGGTAGCCCTCTCCAACGCCTTCGGGTTTGGGGGACAAAACGCCTGCCTGGTTTTCAAGAAATATGAGCGCTGAACGGTTATACCCTGGCAGAAATCCGGGTCCCCTGCTCAACTCAGACGTTCAAATGCCGAAAGGCCAGGAGCGGAAAAACTCCTGGCCTTACCCTTGCGTTAGTCGGTCAATTGCAGCTTAAATCGCCGGTTGGAACCCGGTAGCTCATATGGCCCTAAACCACCTCGGCGGGTTTCTCTTCGGTTGCCAGCACATCGTCAAGAATACGCTGCAAAGCCATAGTGTGACTACAAACGCCCCGAGTGGTGAAGAACAAACACTCGCAATACCACTGGCCGGCCTCAAACTTTACCTCGTAGGTGTTGTGATTGCCCGTAAATGTGGCGTGAAAGCTGTTGATGCTGACTCGTTCCCGTTCTTCGGCATACTTTTTGGCTTTGTCAATCTTTCCAATGAAGCTGGAATTCATTAAAACCTCCGCGATCCCGATTTGGGCTTTGGCCCTTAATTGAGGTAGTTTTATGTAAAAGGCCAATTAAATTGTAAAATGGCGCTATTCAAGGGTCAAGGTGAACCGACCCTGAATTTGGGAGCCAATGCAACCGCCGCCGCCTTTTCCCTCCAATTGACGCTACATTTGCGCTGGCATAAAATCCAGATTGCTCGAAAGGGCGCTGGGCCTCGAAGCCAGGCCAGGTAAGTGTCCTGAAGGCCGGGCCACAATATTCAGCTGTGCAGGTGGACCAGTTTGATTACCGGTGATGAAATCAGGAGTTCCTATATCCAGTTCTTCGAAGGCAAGGGACACCTTCACATGCCCAGTGCTTCGCTCATTCCCGCCGGTGACCCAACATTGCTTTTCACCAGCGCGGGAATGGTTCCCTTCAAGCCCTTCTTCATGGGAGAACAGACACCTCCCAATCGTAGACTTACCAGTTCCCAGAAAAGCTTCCGAACTACGGACATTGATGAGGTGGGTGACCACAAGCACCTGACCTTCTTCGAAATGCTGGGGAACTTCAGCATCGGAGATTACTTCAAGAATGATGCGGTGGCCTTCGCCTGGGAACTGGTAACAACCCTGTTCAAGCTTCCGCCGGAAAGCATCTTCGTGACAATCCACTTGGACGACGACGAAGCCTACCAGATTTGGAGGGACGAGGTTGGCGTGCCGGTGGAGCGCATCTATCGGTACGGCGACAGTGACAACTGGTGGGGGCCGGCCGGCACCGAGGGCCCCACGGGTCCCTGCACGGAAATCCACTATGACGGCGGCGCAGAGAAGGGTTGTGCGCCCATGGTGCCCCCCGACCGTTTGACGGAAATCTTCCTGCGGGAGCGTGAGACCGAGGAACCCCAGGAAATACCGGGCTGCCATCCGAACTGCGATTGCGAAAGGTTTGTGGAGATGTGGAACCTGGTGTTCATGCAGTTTTACCAGGATCCCGAGCGGAATCGCACTCCCCTCCCGGCGCCCAGCGTTGATACGGGTATGGGGTTGGAAAGGGCTGCGGCAGTGCTGCAGAACAAGCCCAACGTTTACGAAACGGATCTCTTCCGGCCCATTATTGACAAAGCATGTGAGCTAAGTGACAAGACCTACGGCAGTGATCGCGAAACCGACTATGCCCTCAGGGTAATCGCCGAACACGCTCGGGCCGCGTCCTTCCTTATCGGGGATGGGGTTGTACCAGGAAACGAGGGCCGGGGCTACGTTTTACGTCGGGTAATTCGCCGCGCCATCCGATACGGCCGGCGGCTTGGATTGGACCAGCCCTTCCTGACAAGCGTTTCGGAGGTGGTCCTGGAACGTTTCCGTACCGTGTACCGGGAACTTTCCGAGAACCACGACTTTATTTTGAGAGTCGTAGGATTGGAGGAAGAACGTTTCAGCCGTACCATTGACACGGGTCTCCCTATCCTCGAGGCGGAACTGGAGAGAAGCGCGGGCCTATTGTCGGGCAGTTCCATTTTCCAACTGTATGACACTTATGGATTCCCGCCGGAGTTGACTGCCGAAATAGCCCGGGAAAATGGTCTGGAAGCGGACATGGACGGTTTTGAACGGGAGATGGAAGCTCAACGCGAGCAATCCCGCTCCAGCCAGGGCTTCACCGGCGCCATGGAAATACATACGGCCTATGAGAACCTGGGAATCGATGCTACTCACTTTGTCGGTTACCAGCTCATGGAGCGGGAGTCCAGGATTGCGGCCCTGTTGGTGGAGGGCGAAGCGGCGGGACATGCCGTGCAGGGTCAGCAGGTTGAGGTAATCCTGGAGCGTTCACCGTTCTATGCCGAGAGTGGTGGGCAGGTAGGCGACCGGGGAGTGATTTCAGGGCCCAACGGTACGGTTCGTATCGAAGACACCCAGAGTCCGGTAGCCGGTCTGATAGCTCACCGGGGAATAGTTGAGAAAGGCGACGTTTCACTGGGGGATGCCGTAATTGCGACGGTGGACACAGGGCGCAGGCTGGACGCCGCCCGTAACCACAGTGGCACGCACCTGCTTCATGCCTCCCTCCGGTCAGTATTGGGACCCCACGTCAGGCAGGCGGGCTCGCTGGTGACACCCGACAGGCTGCGCTTTGACTTCAGTCACGTCGGCGCTCTCACGGCTGACGAACAACTCAGCGTCCAGAACCTGGCAAATGACCGGGTTAGAGAAAATCTGGAAGTGTCCACCGAAGAAAGCACCTATGCCGAGGCGGTGCGGGAGGGGGCGCTGGCCTTTTTTGGCGACCGGTACGGCGACACCGTCCGCGTGGTAAAGATGTCCAATGGCGAGGCCTTCAGCGTTGAAGTCTGTGGCGGGACTCACGTCGGGGCGACGGGACAGGTTGGCACTCTTTTCGTATTGGGAGAGTCCAGCATCGGCGGAGGTATGCGTCGCATCGAGGCGGTGACCGGCCGGGGCGCCGAAGAGTTGTTCATTGAGCAGACTGCTCGCCTGGAGTTTCTGGCCCGCAGATTACAGACTCCCGTGGTTGATCTGGAATCGCGGCTCGACAGTTTTATTCAGGATACCGAAGAATTGCGAAACCGCCTGGCTGCCCTGGAGAGAGGCAGTTTGAGGGCGGAGGCCGATGCTCTCCTTGACGGAACCATGGATATTGATGGCGTGAAACTTGTGGCTGGGCGCACTTCGGCCAACAGCGCCGAGGCCATGCGGGAAATGGGAGACTTTATCAAGACCCGCGTTCCCAGTGGGGTGATATGCCTGGGCGCCGTTATCAATGGCAATCCACAGCTGGTTGCCATGGTTTCCTCTGACCTGGTGGGAAGGGGCCTTCATGCCGGCAACCTGGCCCGGGACGCGGCCCGGGTAATGGGTGGCGGCGGCGGCGGACAGCCCGAAATGGCCCAGGCGGGAGGACGACAGGCAGAAAAACTTGACGATGCCTTGCGCCAGGTTGCTGACCTGGTCAGGGCTGCCCTGTAGGCCAATCCGTGGATCCGGCAGGCCTGCCTCAGGGCCCACTGTTGGCGCTGGACCTGGGAAACCGGCGCATCGGTCTGGCCTTTGGCGCGGCTCCCGGGCTTCCCTCGGTCCCGCTGGGCTTCCAGGAGAGGAGGTCTTTAAGGGAAGACGTGAGGCGGATTGTTGCGGTTGCCAAGGAGCGAGGCGCCATGGGGCTTGTGGTCGGAATGCCATACTCCCTTTCGGGCGAATCTGGAGAGCAGGCCGCACTGACCCGAGGGTTCATCAAGGAGTTGAGCAAGCACACGGACCTGCCTATCCATACGGTTGACGAGAGATATACCTCGGTGGAAGCCGAAAGGCTGTTACGGGAGATGGGGGCCAGGCCCTCGCGAGACAAGGGAAGTGTAGATGCCCTGGCGGCCACGTTGATCCTGGAAAGGTTCTGGATTCAAGAGGGATATAGGGCCGATGACGGGAGTCCCGGCGGCGACTAGAGCAAAATGCGGCTGAAATCTTCCGATAGCGATGACATGGTTTCCAGGTCCCAGTCAAAGGTAAGTATCACCGAACGGTCCGAGGTTGCTTCCAATAGGCGAATACCCTCCCGAGCCACCACACTCTCCGCCCGCCGGTAGTCCAGTTCTTCGTCCTCAATTCCCGAGCGGTTGCATACTATGATAGGCAGATGGTTGTCGAGAGACCGCTGTTCCCATTCGCCGTCGGGAGCGCACTGCCCTGGACCCCAGGAGACGGGAGAGACGTAAAGTTCAGCCCCTTTATCCCTAAGTACCTGGGCCACCTCGTTCTTGTAGGCGTCCGCGCAAACCAGGATTCCGACCTTTACCCCGTCGCAGTCCACCGGCTCGATTACCTCTCCCGCCGTTGACCAACCCTCAGCTCCCCGGAGAGCCTTGATTTTGCTGTGCTTGCCGATGACCTCTCCGTCGGTACCAATAACGAAGATAGTATTGAACAGTTGGCCGGTTTCTTCGTCACGTTCGGGATGAGACAGAAAGACTGTAATCCCCAATTCCCGGACCATTTCGCAGTATTGACGCATCCAGGCATCGGGCTGGGCAAGAATCCAGTCCGTGCCAATCTGCTTCATAAACATGTAACCGGGGATACAAAGCTCGGGCGTGACTATCCAGTGGGCGCCTGCCTCTGCGGCCATTCTGGTGGCCCGCTCAACCAGGGCGCGGTTGTGGGCTATGTCGCTGGTAATGGGAGCCAGGTGCAGGAGGGAGACGCGAATTTTGTTCATTCTTGTCGTCCGTTCAAACGGTTTCGCGCATTATACTCGGCAAGGGTAAGCCGAACATTGATTGCGGCCCATTATAGCATTGGGCTGGCAGCGTCAGGGCTACGAAAACTTAGATAACGGGGCAATGACGTCTTGGCGGCCATTCTATGGGCCGTATTATCCCCTGCAGGATGCGCAAATACCCGGGTTTTCGGAAGGGTCCCGAATCTCCAAGAGGACTCTCCATCCTGTTTCCAGAAACTCGTCAGCAACTGGAATCCAAGATGCCTCGTACACCCCCTTCGTTGGGCATTGCTCCGACTTTAGAAGGCGAAATACTCTTCCAGTCGAAAGCTGTCCTCTTGACTACTATTGGGGGCAAAGTCAGAATGGTAGTGAAACCTCAAGCGCGCTTCGATAAACGGTTGAAGCGCGATTCCCCGGTATCGCCCCTTGCCCGGTAGTGTAACGGTAGCACGTCAGCCTTTGGAGCTGTAAGTCTGGGTTCGAACCCCGGCCGGGCAGCCACCCCTATTTTAAGCTCTGGACTTCTTCATTAACTCTGAAATGGGCCGCGCGGCTGCTCTTTCCCTTTATCAGGGACTTCTCTCTATCCATTTATGGCGAGGCATTCACCAAATGCCAGGGCGCCGAATGCCCTCGGATTGGCTCTCCAGGCGTCCAGCTCTCCCCGCCAGTAGTCGAACTTTTCTTGCGTGGCAATTCCGAGGCCGGTTACCGCTGCAATAACATTGGGGGAGAAAAACCAGTCAACGATGAAACCGTAATAGAAGTCCAGGTCCGGCGGGGTGCCATAGCTATCGAAAGAGGCGGAGCAACGAATGTCAGAGAATCCCGCATTCAGCAGAATTCCGTTGAGTTCCTTGCCTATTTCAGGGTGCCCTCCGTTCCCCCGCATCAAGTTGGTGAAGGTCTCCCAGGCTTCCCTCAGTCCGTCGCTCGCAGGCTCAATGAAGCTGGACTCGGCGATCAGGTCGCGACTTGCGAACAACCCCCCGGGCTTCAGCACCCTCCTTACCTGGGACAGCACTGCCTCCGTATCAGGGATATGCATAATAACGGCGTGGGCGTGTACAACGTCGAAGTAATCCGAGTCAAAAGGCAAATCAAGAGCATTGCCAACGTGGAAGGATATGTTGGAATGGCCACCGGCCGCAGCCGCGGCATGGGCCAGGTCAATTTGAGACGCTTCCATGTCTATACCCTGAACCTCACCGGGGTTGACCGCCTCAGCCAGCCCTACCGAAATAGTGCCAGGCCCGCATCCCAGGTCGAGAACCCGCATTCCTGGTTCGAGAAGGGGCAGCAAATAGGCGGCGCTGTTCTGGGCGTTTCGCCGGTCCAGCAACTGCAGAAACTCCTCGCTGTAGCCCATCGTGTAGGCGCGGGATGCGGCACTCTGTTCAGTCATGTATTTCTCTCCTGACTAGGGTGGTTATATTGGGGGTCTATTGGTATTTCAGAACAATTATACCCCGGTCCTGTCCTGGCTGACATCGGCACCCCGTTGGCGTCCAGGCACGTTGGATACTGTAACCAGGGCGTGGAGCTTCATTCGGGCATTCAAACCCAGGCGGCGGCCGAACGGTGCGTAGCGGCAAGAACCAGACGGCCGTTGAACGTGGCTTTGAACACATGGGTTTTGGGGGAGACCCCTTTCTCTTTTGGCCCGTCCTCTTACGTTGACCCGCCCTTGCCGTGAAGGTATATTACTGACAACCTGCGGCTGGCGTCCTCAGTCACCGCAGGCGAATGCAGGGAGCCGAAGATGTACGCACTGATTCTGGCCGGTGGCAAGGGGGAGAGGCTCAGGCCTCTTACCGACTCCATGCCCAAACCCCTGGCCCCGCTCAATGGACGCCCTATTCTTTGGTACCAGGTGGAGTGGCTCAAGCGGATTGGAGTCACCAATGTGATATTCCTTGTGGGCTATCGCTGGGAAATGGTGCGCCAGTATTTCGGCGACGGAACCAACTTCGGAATAAAGGCCATTTACAGCGTGGAAACCAGTCCCCTGGGCAGAGGGGGGGCCCTCCGTGTGGGAATGGCGAACGTCCCTGAAGATGAAGATACGGTTATCGTTCTCAATGGGGACATCATTACCTCCCAAGACCC
>VXOH01000166.1 GCA_009840135.1 Chloroflexota bacterium
GCGGTTGCGACTTTTGGCCGCCTGACTACTCGAATGTGTCTGGTGGGCCACTCCCACCTGCCTTTCCTCTGCCGGGAAAACCGTGAAGGCCCGAGTTTCGTATCATTTGCGGAGGACCAGTCTTTTGAGTTGGATGACCGGCGCTGGATTGCCAACCCCGGAAGCGTAGGTCAACCCAGGGATTACGACCCCAGGCCCAGTTACGCGATTTTCAGCAATAATGGTCGTGGAGAAGAGGGATGTCTGGAGCGCCACCGGGTTGAGTATGACCGGGCAGAAACCCAGCGAAAAATGCGCGACGCCGGGTTGCCCAGAAACCTCATTGACCGGCTGGATCACGGGGTATAGCGCCGTCACGATTCCGGCTGTTGGAGTACGTGACGAGGCTCGGTTCTCAAATACGAGAGTCTATTGACAACACTGGACAACAGTTGATAGGCTTTTGCAACCTGAACGCAGTAGGAATTGGGCTGTATTCAGGATGGCCCGCTAGCTCAACTGGCAGAGCAACGGACTCTTAATCCGTAGGTTCTCGGTTCGACCCCGAGGCGGGTCACCAGTCTTTAAATCAATGCTAATGAAGGTTTATTGACTGGGGGAGTGTCGGAATTGGTAGACGAGCATGACTTAGGATCATGTGCTGAAAGGCGTGGGAGTTCGAGTCTCCCCTTCCCCACCACTCCAGGAACTTGAGCCCGGGCTTGGAAGAGCCCTATTACGATGAATCCGGCGCAAACCAGAATAGCCATGGAAACAATTGACGCCGGGGGGAGGCCAGTTGGCTACGCTGCTGGAAGTGAAAGATCTTAGGACCCATTTCTTCACCTTTGAAGGCGTCGTCAAAGCGGTAGATGGCGTTTCATACGAGGTAGAAGAAGGTGAGACCCTGGGTCTGGTTGGAGAAAGCGGTTGCGGCAAGAGCGTCAGCGCACTGTCGTTGATGCGCCTGATTCCTGACCCTCCAGGCAAGATAGTATCCGGGGAGCTTCTGTTCGAAGGCGAGGACATTCTGAAGATAGACATGGACGATATGCGCCGGATCCGTGGCGCGAAAATGTCCATGGTTTTTCAGGAACCCATGACCTCGTTGAACCCTGTGCTTACGCTTGAAAGGCAGCTCAGTGAGACCCTCCAGCTTCACCGTGGCATGTCCCGAGAGGAATCCCGGAACGAGGCTGTAGACCTCCTGGCCCGCGTAGGTATTCCCGATGCCGAGCGCCGGGTTAAGCAGTACCCTCACCAGTTCAGCGGTGGAATGCGACAAAGGGTAATGATAGCCATGGCCCTGAGTTGCAATCCCAGGCTGATCATCGCCGACGAGCCCACCACCGCTCTTGATGTAACGATTCAAGCCCAGATTCTCGAGCTGATGAAGTCATTGACCAATGAGTTCGGAGTTTCCTTGATTATTATCACCCACAACCTGGGGGTTGTGGCCCGTTACGCCGACCGCATGAACATCATGTATGCCGGCAAAATTATCGAACGGGGAACCGCTCGGGAAGTTTACAGCAACCCCAGGCACCCCTACACCGTCGGCCTTCTAAAGTCGGTGCCCAGGCTGGACCTGCCCAGGCGGGCCAAACTGGATCCCATTGAGGGCCAGCCCCCGGACTTGATAAATCTGCCCCAAGGCTGTTCCTTCCGCGATCGTTGCCGATGGGCCGTTGATAAGTGCGCCACCGATGCCCCGGTCCTGGAACTGGTGAACGATGGTCATTGGTCGGCCTGCTGGCGGTCTGAAGACCTGGGAGCTTCGGCCCTTGACTTTCTGCCTGATCTGGATGAGATTGGGGCTGCCACCAACGGCAGCGCTGCCGTAGAAGAGTCTGAAGAAGAAAACTAGCCTTCGGAGATGGTGCGACTATGACCACGATGACTGAAGCCGAACAACTTGGCGAAAGAGGCGGCCAGCATGGAGACATCCTGGTCGAGGTCAAGAATCTGCAAATGTACTTCCCGGTTACCGCCGGGATTATATTCCAGCGGGCTGTTGCCCAGATTAAGGCAGTTGACGACGTAAGCTTCTTTGTCCGGAAGGGCGAGACCCTGGGTTTGGTGGGAGAAAGTGGCTGCGGCAAGACCACGACCGGCCGTTGCATCCTGCAATTGTACAAGCCCACCGGTGGCCAGGTAATGTTTGATGGCCAGGAGATAACCGGCATGTCCACCCGCCAGATGCGGGTGATGCGCCGCCAGATGCAGGTAATCTTCCAGGACCCCTATAGCTCACTGAATCCCCGCATGACGGCGGGCAATATCATCGGGGAACCGTTGATAGTGCATGGATTGGTGAACAGCAAGGAAGAATACCGGGAGCGGGTTGCCGAGTTGCTGCAGAATGTGGGATTGAATCCCTACATGGCGGACCGGTTCCCCCACGAGTTCAGCGGCGGCCAGCGTCAGCGCATCGGCGTGGCCCGAGCCTTGTCCGTTGACCCTTCCTTCATTGTTTGTGACGAACCGGTGTCTGCCCTTGACGTGTCCATTCAGGCACAGATTGTCAACCTTCTGGAAGACCTCCAGGAACAGTTCGATCTTACTTACCTGTTTATCGCCCACGACCTTTCCGTGGTACGCCACATCAGTAATCGGGTGGCGGTGATGTACCTGGGTCATATCGTGGAGATTGCCGACCGGAACGAAATCTACCAGAATCCCATGCATCCCTACACGCGGGCTCTCTTGTCGGCGGTGCCGATTCCCGACCCGGTCATTGATGCCCAGCGTGAGCGCATCCTTCTCAGCGGCGAGGTGCCCAGCCCGTTGAATCCGCCCAGCGGTTGCGTCTTCCACCCCCGATGTCCCATCGCCATAGACAGTTGTACTTCCGTCACTCCTGAGTTGAGGGAGGTAGATAGTGGCCATTGGGCTGCTTGCATACAGAGCCCGGGGTACGGGGCCTACTAGCATCACTTGACATTCGGACTGTACTTGCGAAGAGGGTCAGCAGTTACGCTGACCCTCGGTCTTTTGCGCTGAGAGGGCACCGACGGGGCGAGTCCACCATCTGTCACCTTCTACGAACTCCATTCAGGTGTTGGCTCAAAATTGATCCGGCCGAGCCTTTTAAGGGACGTTTAACTGTCCCCTGATTATTGTTACCGCCAACCCGCCGTGCTACTATGGATACGCTATGAATCCGGAACAAATTCGCAATTTTTGCATCATTGCTCACATAGACCACGGGAAATCCACGTTGGCCGACCGCTTTCTAGAGATTACCGGCACCGTGCGCCCGCAGGAAATGAAAGCCCAGTTCATGGACCAGATGGAGTTGGAGCGGGAACGGGGCATCACCATCAAGGGAAAGGCCGTGGCCATGCAGCACGTGGCCCGCGACGGCAAGGAATACCAGCTCAATCTCATTGACACCCCTGGCCATGTAGATTTCAGCTATGAAGTTTCCCGCGCCCTGGCAGCCTGCGAAGGGGCCCTGCTGGTAGTGGACGCCAGCCAGGGAATCGAGGCCCAGACTATAGCTAACACCCTTCTGGCTATGGAATATGACCTGGAGTTGATTCCCGTTGTAAATAAGGTTGATCTGCCCCAGGCAGAGCCGGCCAGGGTTGCCGGGGAATTGCAGCAGGTCTTTGGCTTCCGTGAGGATGAGATTCTCTACGTTTCGGCCAAGGAAGGCACGGGAGCACAGAATATCCTGGATTCGGTTGTTGAACGGATAGCTCCGCCCAGGGGCGAAACGGAAGAGTCTTTGAGGGCCCTGGTTTTCGACTCCGTTTACAATTCGTACAAGGGAATTATTGCCCACGTTAGGGTTGAAGATGGGCAAGTATCCAGGAACGACAAGATAATGGTGATGTCTTCCGGACGGGTGGCGGAAATCATGGAGGTCGGAGTTTTTGCTCCTTTCCCCAAGGCTGTACCCGCTCTCTACACCGGACAGGTCGGCTACATTGCCACCGGCTTCAAGGATGTACAGGAATGCAGCGTGGGCGACACGTTGACCAACAATGTGAAACCTGCCGTAGAACCTTTGCCCGGCTACTTCGAGTTGAAGTCAATGGTGTTCGCCGGGCTTTACCCTTCCGACGGTGAGGAGTACAACAGCCTCAGGTCCGCCCTGGAGAAGCTGAGGCTGAATGACGCCTCTCTTTCCATGGAGCCTGAGAATAGCGGCGCCCTGGGATTCGGTTTCCGCTGTGGATTCCTGGGACTGATGCACCTGGAGATCATCCAGGAGAGGCTGGAAAGGGAATACGACCTTGACCTGATCGTCACCGCTCCCAGCGTGGCTTACCAGGTGCTACTGCAGGACGGAAGCACCATTAGAATTGATAACCCTTCCAAGCTGCCTCAGCCTCACGAAATAAAGGAAATCCAGGAGCCCGTCCTTGGCCTGACAATCGTTGCTCCCAACCGCCATGTCGGGGCCATCATGGAATTGATGCACAATCGCCGTTCCGAGTTCAAGCGAATGGAGTATATCCAGAGCATGTCGGCTCGTGAAGGCAGCGAAGCCACGGAAGAGCAGACCCGGGTGGTTATGGAATACACCATGCCCCTGTCTGAAATGCTGGCGGACTTTTACAACCAGCTAAAGTCCCGCACCCAGGGTTATGCGTCCCTGGATTACACCTTTGAAGGGTACCGGGTGGAGCCCCTCAGCCGGGTTGACATACTTATAAACCATCAGCCCGTGGAAGCGCTCTCCATGATCGTCCACCGGGATACGGCGGTGGCTCACGGAAGGGCGCTGGTGGAGAAGCTCAGGACGACCATACCCAGGCAACTGTTTGAGGTCCCCATCCAGGCCGCTATCGGCAGCCGGATTATTGCCAGGGAGACGGTGAGAGCCCTCCGGAAGGACGTGCTGGCCAAGTGTTACGGCGGCGACATTAGCCGCAAGAGAAAGCTCCTGGAGAAGCAGAAGGAAGGCAAGAAGCGGATGAAGAGCGTGGGCAGGGTGGAAGTGCCTCAGGAGGCTTTCCTGAGCCTGCTGGGAATCGGGAGCGAGCACTAGTCGAGAGGAGTTTGGCTCGAAGGGCCGGTCACTCACTGGGAAGCTGAGAGTTTAATTTCCCGCAATTGTGCCAGGTGTTCGCGCCAGTGGCCCGCAAATAGCCGTTCAACCAGCCACTGGACAGGCCTGGGTTCGTCCCAATGCCGATTTCGCTGGTGTACCAGCGCCGTGGTTTCCTCCATTGCCCTGTCACTCAGGGTAGCGATCTCCCCACGTAATGCCTCAAAGTAATGCCTTAGCTGCTGTTGTACCTGTTTCGGTGTCCAGGCCAATGCCTCTTCGGTAATGTACTTCTGGTCGGCCCAAAGGTCATATTCCGAGATGGCGCCTCCCATTATTCCCTTCAGGACCTGGGGCACGCCCCCTGGAGGCGTGTATAACATGTGGGTCATCACCTCCCGCGCTGTCCATGAGTCCTCGTCGGGCCGCCAGTCCAGGACGTCGTCCATGCCGTCCAGAATTTGGAGGAGCTCTATTTCGATTTCGTCTATATTCTTAAGGTGGTCGTCTCGGGCGCTCGTCATTAGCCTCTCCCTGGCACGATAATTCAACGCAAGCGCTGGAATTCCTGATGAGCAATGCATTTTATGGTTTGAACACCATCAGGACCAGAACAATCACCGGAATAAGCGTTGCTATGCCTCCCGTGATGCTCCAGACCATGCTGGCTCTCTTGTAGGCTTCCACGTGGGGATTTCCGCCCAGTATTTCCCTGGCCAGCCTGGACATGCGCCTTTGCTGCGGCATCAACACCGCCAGCCAAAGGACGGCAAGCAACATGGTAAGAATGAAGGAGATTGCCAGCCAGGGTTCCTGGAAACGGTCCCAGCCCGTCATACTTCCCATCCAGATGCCGGTGGCTAACAGGCCCAAAATGCCCGGCCCGTTGAAAACCAGGTCGGACCAGACCAGGGCCCGAGCTGTGTTGGCTATCTGCTCGCGATTGTCTGATCTGTCGGCTCGAGCCTTCCAGAAGGCCGAACTAATCAGGTGGCTCATTAGCCAAAACGCGGAGAAAATATGCAGGGTAAGCAAGAGTTCAAACATTGGATCTCTCCTTCGCTAAATCCGCGGCCTGGTTTTTCGAATATCTGGTTCCCCTGGAAATCAACATTACACCCAGGAGAAGCAGCCACACCAGGTAGGCGCCGCCGCCCAATCGGTGCAGGAAGGCTCCATCTTCAAGCCAGATGAAGAACATGAGGAAGCCGGATGCCACGCCGAACCAGCCCAGCCACCTCGGCACGGCCCCGCGCAGCGCAATCAGACTTCCAAAGCAGATGGTTCCCAGGGCGGCAAAGGTGAAAGCCGTATTTCCGGCCAGGGAACGCACGGGTTCAAGAAAGGCTTCCAAAAGTGCAAAGCCTTCCTGGGATGTCAAAATAGCCCCAGGTCCCAGAGGCCCGTAAAAGCCCTGGGACAGGACGAGTCCCACAAGGGCGGACAGGCCACCGAAGAACGAGGCTCCCAGGAACATGAAAGCCCCGGCCAGTGCCAGGGATGGGCTGCCGGACCAGAACGCCCTGGAGGCCAACGCCGCTGCTATGGCAAGAATAAACGCGCCGGCCAGTGTAGCTGCGTAGCTAGTGTACTGCCACACTGGCTCGGTCCCTCTCCTGGTCAGGTTTGTTTCAACCTCGACGGGCATGGTAATCACAACGTCCCCGGTGACGGACAGTCGGGCGAAAATAGAAACAATTACTGAAATAGTGTAGAGGAGCAAAAGCAACCCGGTGGCGAGTTCTTCCCCTCTGGTCGAAGAGATGGCTGCCAGCCCGGGTGGAAGCCTCGAAATTCCTTCCACGTCAAATCAACCGGTCGCCAGGGAATTGATGAGAGTTTGAACCGCTTGGGCTGTGTCGTTACGGGCCAATCCGAACTCCAGCGACGCCCGCAGCAGGCCGAGCGGTGTCCCGCCATCGTAGCGCGTTCCCACAAACTCGTAGGCATAGACATCCCGACTCTCCAACAACAACCCGATTCCGTCGGTGAGCTGAATCTCTCCTTTGGCGCCGGGAGGAGTGTTCTGAAGACACTCAAAAATGTCTGGCGGAAGAACGTACCGGCCAACAATGCTGAGATTCGAGGGAGCTTCTGCCATGGGCGGTTTTTCTACCAGTTGCCTGACGCGATAAGTGCGAGCCTGGTCCGACTTTTCCACCGCCACCACGCCGTAGTTATGGATAATATCCCAGGGGACTTGTTCCACAGCAATTGCGCCGCATCCATAACCCTGGGCAATCTTCAGCACCTGTGAGGTAGCCCCGGGCCGGTAGTCAATGATGTCATCCGGCAGGATAACTACGAAAGGTTCATTGCCCACTGCTTCCATAGCGGTCAGGATGGCGTGTCCCAGTCCCAGGGGTTCCTCCTGAATCACAAAGGAAACGTCGGCGAGATTAGATACGTACTTGACCATCTGGGCCATTTCAATGGCGCCGGTTTCAAGCAGGCGGCTTTCCAATTCCGGCCTGGGTTGGAAATAGGCCGCTATTGATTCTTTGCCCCGGGAGGTGACTATAATGATATCCTCGATACCTGCCTCTACTGCTTCTTCCACCACATATTGCAGCATTGGCCGGTCCAGTATGGGCAACAACTCCTTCGGCACCGACTTGGTAACAGGCAAGAAGCGAGTGCCCAGCCCAGCGGCAGGTATTACAGCTTTTCTCACCTTCATCACATACTCCCAGGCTAATAATTCTACCATCCAACCCTTTGGGTTGCTAATGCCGGTTCCATAGGGCAACCCCGGGGTGGAGCTCAAGAAGATGGCCCCTGGCTTTGGGTCAATCCTATTTGACAGTGTTGCGGTACTACCCTAACATCTACTAGGAGACCGTGCTAGACGGGGAGCTAGCGGTGCCCTATACCCGCAATCCGCTATAGCGGGGTGTAATTCCTCCCCTAGGCCAAACTTGTTGGACCTCTGTCAGGAGATGACAGTGCTGATGGCTGGGTCCCACGCGGCGCAGGCTTGTGAACCCCGCCAGGTCCGAGAGGAAGCAACGGTAAACAGGACCCTGCGGGTGCCGTGGGAACGCCTGGCCTGAGCTGCAACCCCTGAAATGTTCAGCGCGTTTTCGTCAACCGGGGGGTGCGCGGTCTCTTAGCGGTTTTGTATTCGTTGGCTTCTGTTTGTACCGTGACTGCCGTTTCATTTACCTCCAACCGGTTCTCATCCAGGCCACGCAAGTCTCTCGGTCAGCACTTTCTGGTGGACGGTCGCATTGCCGAACGCATCCTGAACGCTGCTGAGCTGGAACCTGGCGATGTGGTTATCGAAGTGGGTCCAGGTAAGGGGGCCCTTACCAGGCGACTTACCCAAAGGGTAGCCAGCGTTGTAGCTGTAGAGCTTGATAAGGTTCTGGCAAGGGAACTAACCGGTAAGTTGAACTATCCGGAAAACCTGACGGTAATCGAAGCAGATGCCCGTACGCTGGACATGGAGGCCCTGGAAGTCTTTGACTCGAACTACAAGGTAGTCGCAAACCTGCCCTATTATGCAGCCAACCCCATTACCAGGCACTTTCTCGAGTCGGGTCTTCCTCCCCGACTCATGGTGGTAATGGTACAGAAAGAGGTTGCAGAGTCCATGTCTGCCTCCCCTGGCAAGATGTCCCTGTTGTCGGTGGCGATCCAGTTCTATGCTTCCGCAGAGTTGGTCTTTACGGTTCCTCCCGCCTCCTTCCGGCCCGCACCCAAGGTCAGTTCGGCGGTGGTTCGGTTGAAGCGAAAGTCGGTTACCGCCCTCGAAGGAAACGATATTTCCCCGTTCTTTGACCTGGTGAGGGCTGGCTTCAGCGCCCCCAGAAAGCAGTTGCGCAACTCGCTCTGCCATGGCCTGAAAACGGACCTGGAACCGGTATCAGATGTCCTTCGGAAGGCCGATGTGGATGGCAAGAGAAGAGCGGAAACCCTGACACTGGAAGAGTGGCTGACGGTCTTTAGCGTCTGTTCGGAATCAGGATGTTTGGGCAGGTCCCAGAGGTAGCGGCTTGCTAGTATCAGCCTTCGCCAAGCTCAACTTGAGCCTGGAAATCCTTGGTAAGCGGAGCGACGGCTACCACGAAGTGCGCACGGTTATGCAGACCGTGGACCTTTGCGACGAAGTAGAGGTGTTGCCAGCTTCCCAGCTGACCGTCACGTGCGATTCGCCGGAGTTGGATGGAGAAAGCAATCTGGCCTGGAAGGCTGCCCTGAATCTTGCCCGACATTGTGGCCGACTCCCGCTGGCGTCGGTATCAATAAGGAAGCATATACCGGTGGGCATGGGCCTGGGGGGCGGCAGCAGCGATGCTGCGGCGGTCCTGGTTGCATTGAATCGGTTGTGGAAGCTGGCGTTGCCTCTGTCCGAGCTGGCCGAAATCGGGGAGGGCCTGGGTTCGGATGTCCCCTTCTTCCTGTGGGGGGGAGCGGCCGTAGCCAGCGGTCGGGGCGAGATTATCGAGCCGCTGCCCGCAAAGTCCGGGGCCGCAGTGACGCTTATTTGTCCCAACGCCTCGCTTGAAGCAAAGACGTCCCGCATGTACAGTCGCCTAATGCCATACCACTACAGCGACGGTGGCGTTACCCTGCGCCTGGTGCAGGACATGATAGGCGGCTATTACGGGGACGGGCTGTTTACCAATGCATTTGAAAACGTGGCATTCGCAGAGTTTGATTCTTTAACCAAGGTTTTCAATGTGGTGGAATCTGCGTGCGGGCGCAAGCCCCATTTGACGGGGGCCGGGCCGGGCCTGTTCCTGCTTCCATCGAGCAGGGAAGAACACTCAAGGATAAGCGAGGCCTTGCCACCCGACCTGGCGAGGGCGTATTTTGTACGCACCCTGGGACGGCACTCGGAAACCAATCCTGCTATCAGGCTGGAAGCGTAAGACAGAACATCTACAGACCCTTTTGGTGAGTACTTTTCAATGAGCATTTTGGGCGCTATCAATATCCCCTTTAATCCCAACATCCTGGATTTTGGACCCTTTCTCTTATCCTGGCACGGATTCTTCACCTTTGTGGCGGTAGCTACTGCCGTTATTTTGACCGTTCGCTGGGGAAGAAAAGAAGGCCTGGACGGCGACGCTATTTTATCGGTTGCCGTGTGGTGCATCATTGGCGGCATCATTGGAGCCAGACTGTTGCACGTCATTGATTTCTGGGATCTGTACTCCGCAGACCCGCTCAGAATGTTGACGGTCTGGCAGGGCGGAATCGCAATTTACGGCGCGATTATCGGTGGTTTTATCGCGGGTTCAATCTATATCCTGATGCGCAATTCCAACTGGTTCCTTGGCCTTTGGGGCAAGTACTTGCGGTTTGCCGGCGCGGCGGAAAAGGCTCCATTGCCTTCGGTGGGGAGGCTGGCTGATATTGCCGCTCCGGCCCTTTTGATTGCCATGGCCATCGGACGGCTGGGTGACATAATCAATGGGGAGCATTGGGCCAAGTTCACCGACTTGCCATGGGGGGTAGTCTATTCCCACATTAACAGTCCCGGCGCCTACAGGCCGGCCAGCCACCCGGCCGTAGCGTATGAGTTGATTATAGACCTGCTAATCCTGGCTATTATCTGGCCTCTTCGCAATCGGCTCCGCCCGGACGGGATGATCTTCCTTCTGTACGGAGCGCTTTACTCCCTTTGCCGCTTCTTTATCAGCTTCCTCCGTGTGGAACAGAACACCTACTTTGGAGGCTGGCTGAACGAGGCGCAGATTGTAGCCATAATCGTTATTGCGATAACCGTCCCCATTCTGGTCTACAAGGCCCAATCGTACAATTGCCCGGTCGCCGTGGGGCAAGCGCGCAGCGAGCCGGCGCCAGGGAGGAGGAGTAACCCGATTTGAACAGAACAGTTTCGAGTGCCCCTACGGCTCTGACCGATTTCCCTCCCCGGGAAATCCGGCAAGTTAGCTACGATGAGCTCTGTCGGGGAGTTGAGGCGCTTTGCAATCTGATTGAGTCGTCACAGGACGGATGGAAGCCCGACGCAATAGTTGCCGTGGTACGGGGTGGCCTGGTGCCAGCAACCCACGTCTGCCACTTCTTCAACCGTCCCATCTACTTCATCTACAACGACGTCCTGCTGGACAAGCTGGAAGGGCACAAGCGGATTCTGATAGTGGACGAGATCAACGATACCGGCAGGGCTTTCCAGCGAATTCGGGACGGGATATTCAGCAAGCCGCCCAACGATACTTTTGACGTTCGGTACGCTGTCCTGTACACCCGCCATACAACTCAATTCAAAGCCGATTACTTTCTGGACTACGAGCCCTTTTTCCTGAACACCCCGGCCTGGCAGCAGTTTCCGTGGGAGAGGGAGTGATAAGCGCACAAGACATAACAGACCTGGTTGCTTAATGCACACATTCGGGGCTAGCGCTCAACCGGACGAAAGTCAACCGCCAATAGATTAGTCTGCTTTTTCCCCCTCCAATAGTCCACCTCAATTGAATACACCAGGTCAATTTTCTTGACGTCTTCTGACCACTCGTCAGCCCGGTTAAATGCCAACACCGGAATGGACCGCCGGCCATCGGTAACCAGCAGTTTCAAGTGCTGTCCCTGGGCTCCCATCTTCCACGTCTGCTTTACCTGCAGCTTTTCGGTGATGAATGTTGGCCTTGGATTACCTTCCCCAAAGGGCTCCAGTTGGCCCAGCCACTGCAGCAATTCTTCAGAAATGTCCTCCAGACCCATAGCGGCGTCAATGTTCACTACTTGAAGCAGGTCTGCTCCGTCGAGAGCTGACAGGGCCAGTTCGTTGAGCCTGGCTTCCAGTTTGGGCAGATTCTCAGCGGCCAGGGTAAAACCTGCCGCCTGGGCATGACCTCCGTGGCGGATAAACAGGTCGGAACAGGCATTGAAAGCGCCGATCAGATTGAACGACGGTATGCTTCTTCCACTTGCCAAATAAGTTCCGTCCTCCAGTGTGGCCAATGCCACCGCCGGTCGCTGATACCTCTCAGCCAACCGCCCGGCCACCAACCCGGCAATCCCTGGCGTCATCATGGGGTTGCTGAAGAGGATAAACGGCGGCAACTCTTCCAGGCCTTCAACATAAGAGGTCGCCAGAGTATCCAGATGACGCGTAAGTTCCTGCCGCTCCCGGTTTTGCGATTCAAGCTGTTGGGCCAGGGCAGCCGCTTCTTCCGCATTCCGGGTTGTCAGAAGCCTCAAACTGTCTGCGGCGTGCCCCATACGGCCTGCCGCATTGAGCCTGGGCGCAATCTGGAAAGCAACACTTTCCGCAGTAATTGGTTTGCCCGTGAGGCCGCTGTTTTGGTATAGCTCGATCAATCCCGGTCGTTCAGTTTTTCCTAACCTCTCCAGCCCTTCCCTGACCAGGTAGCGATTCTCGTCAACCAGCGGGACAACGTCGGCTATAGTGCCCAGAGCCACCAGCTCCAGCAAGGGTTCCGGGACTTTCTTTCCCTGTATCTTGTACAGGCCCTGCATGAGCTTGAAAGCCAGTCCGGCGCCACACAGATGTTGGAAGGGGTATTCATCGCCAGGCACTGCCGGGTTGATGATAGCCGTAACTTCCGGTGGTTGGGCAGGTGGCACATGATGGTCTGTGACTATCACATCAATGCCCAACTGGGCGGCCAGAGCTGCCTCTTCCACTGAACTGACACCGCAGTCCACTGTGACAATCAGTGATACCCCCTGGTCTGCCAGGTACTTCACCGATTCGCTGGAAAGTCCGTGTCCCTCCGACACTCGGTGTGGAACATAGGGAATAGACTCTATCCCGAGCAATGACAGCCCTTCCACGAGCACCGCCGTCCCGGTAATGCCGTCCACGTCAAAGTCGCCAACTATCCCCACCAGTTCTCCGGATTGTTGTGTGGGATTGGAAGCGGGGAGGGCCCTTTGCAGCCTCTGAATGGCAGCTTTCATGCCGCTGAGGCGCATGGGACAGTGGGGAAGCCGGTGGGGAGGGTTGAGGAAACATTGCAGCGAGTCCTCTCCGTCAAGACCGCGTGCTACCAGGACCTCTGAAATGGCCCTGGGCAAATGGGGAAATACTTTTGAGGAGTCCGACTCCGTAGCTCTCTGCTTAAGTTGCCACTGTTTCATGTGTGCAGCTGAGTTGCCTCGCCGATTCTAAAGGGTGGGGAAGAGAAAGCGCCCGCCGCGCCGGGAAATGCCAGTTTAGTGGAGACGGTTATGAATGCCAAGGGAGTGATGCCCAATGGGTTACAGAATAGACCATCAACAGTTATGGGGAAAGAGGCGAATGTCAGAAAAGCGGAGCTACGACACATAGCCCAGGGTACCAGGAGGAGTTCGACAACTATAATTTAGCTGTCTCCAGGAACTCCGGATTGTTTCCTTCGCTGCAGTTGGGCCGCATGGTGGCCCCATGTGCAAGTGAATTGTTTGAAGAAACGATCAGGAACGGAACCTGGGAGGTGGATCAAGCCGGTTTGATGTCTCCCGCCGCTGGTCCCTGGCTTCTTGACGGCGCAAGTTGGCGGCCGTTATCCGATCGACGAAATTGCTAATGAAGATATACCTGAAATCGTAGCCCCAGGCAGTATCCCATGCGCCCCACATGGTGTAAAGGAACAGCAAAAAGGTCAGCACGAACGCCGCGGCCTCGAATTGGGGAACAAGAGAGCCGCTCATGTGGATGAATACGAAGGCCAGAACGATCAGAATCATTTGGACGAGGGCTGCCTGCATCGCCTGGAATGAGCCCCAGACCGATTGCTTGCGCCGGAATGAGCGGGAAATTACGTAGGCTACGATGGGGCAAGGCAGGAGGGCCATGAAAGGATCTCCCCCCACCAGTGGAGTGATCAGGACCAGTGGCAGGCCCACCAGGAGTGGGGTCCCGTGAGCAATAGCGCCGCCAATCCGCTCTCCCTTGGTGAAAACGGGTCGCTCTTCAACCTCTTCCGGCCTCGGTCGGCGAAACATACTAGTGTCGCTCCCTAATCCGCCCAGGATGCGTCTGTAATAACCAGTACCGAGTTGTGGCCGCCAAAACCAAAGGAATTGCTCATAGTAACGCTGATACTGCTGCGTCGGGCGTTCAAGGGGGTATAATCCAGGTCGCACTCCGGGTCGGGGTCAACCAGGTTAATGGTGGGCGGAATGACGTCGTCCTGAATTGCCCTGACACATAAGGCGGCTTCCAGTGCCCCGCCCGCCCCCAGAAGATGCCCGGTCATGGACTTGCTGGAGCTTATGGGCACGCGATATGCTTCTTCGCCCATGGCCAGCTTGATGGCCTTGGTTTCCTGCCAGTCATTGAGGGGCGTGGACGTTCCGTGGGCGTTCAGGTAGTCAACTTCCGACACATCCACGGAAGCGGCGTCCAGCGCCAGCATGATGGCGTTCGCGGCGCTTTGGCCTGTCGGGTTGGGTTCAGTGAGATGGTGAGCATCGGAGGTAGCGCCGTAGCCCCTTAGCTCAGCCAGGGCTTCCACCCCTCTAGCCTTCAGGTGGCCTTCGCTCTCCAGTACAAGCACCTGTCTCATA
>VXOH01000082.1:0-4510 GCA_009840135.1 Chloroflexota bacterium
AAGAGTAACCACCGCGCTCACCCCCCACATTTTTTCTTCCAACATTAGTGGGTGTGGGGGGGGGGCGCCCCCGCCGGGGGGGGGTCGCGCGGCCCCCCCCCCCCCCCCCCCCCTACTCCCGGGCCGCCCGCAGGGCCCGCAGGACATCCTCCACGCCGGCTGAAGCAGCGGAGACCAGGGGCATGGACCTTCGCAGGGCGTCCCGGTTGGCCGGCACGGGCACCGCGCTCACCTCCAGCAGCTCCTGCTCCAGGAACCGGATGCCCAGGAAGGCGCCCGTCCGTTCCTGTCGCCGTTCCTCGTACCGCAGGGGCTTGAAACCCACCGACACCCCCTGCTGGTAGCCGCTGCGGTACAGCGCCGCCACCTCCCTGGCGAATTCCGTGGGGGCAAACTCCATGCGGGCCAGCAGTTGCCCCGGCTCGGCCCATACCGACTGGGCCCTCCCTATTACCGGACGGGCATAATCGTGGGCCCACAGGAACACCGGGTTGCGCCGGTAGGCGTCCAGCCGCCAGCCCCGGGACAGCACCACGTCGCCATGACGGTCCACGTCCTCGTTGGATATGAGAAAAGTCATGGGAGCGTCCGCTTCTGTGCCAGGTTCAGATTCCTTCCATGTCGGACTTGAGGGCGGCCTTGAGGGCAGATTTGGCGGAAGATCTGGGCCAACTTTCAGGCTCACTCCCCATCCCTGCTCTGTTTCCTGCGTCTCCACCTTCTCCGCCGCCCATTCCCGCGCAGGCAAGGGCCCCACACTCCACCGGTGCAGCAGGGGAGCGTCGGCCAGTCCCCGCCGGAAGTCCTCCAGGGACTCCAGCAGCCGCTCCCGCTGCCGCGAACTCTCTTCCATATCTGGGAAAATCACCTGCAATCCCTCACCTCTCATACTGAAATCCGACTGTCCCGTAGAAGGTGACCGATGTTTTGCCTGGCCCAACGAAAGAACCGAAAACAAAAAGGGACTAACCCACAAAGGTCAGTCCCTCGCGCCATCACCCAGGGCTTCGGCAGCCCCGTCATTCTCTTGTCAGCCGGCGGGTAAAGGTACAGTCACCCGACGACTCCGGTCTTGCCGGTCAATATTCAGGCTAGAGATGGGCCATCCGGCACGTCAATAGGCGCCTGTCAGCAGATCGAAATCACCACATCCGGCGCCCGGCCCGCCATGCGCATAGAGCCGGACTCCCGGGCCTGCCCTTTCACAGGACAAAGGAGCCAAAGTGCCTTGCATTGGGATGCTTATTGCTTTTTGACCATTATCAAACTAGAATCTGTTAACTTTTCTTTAATCTGCGGGATGTGAGGCTGCATCAGGTATCACGGACCTCCGTGGGCAGCCGGCGCACCTGCCCGGATCACATACCCAAATACAGGAGGAGACATGAATCGCAAGAGATACTTCAGTACGTGGATCGTGGGTTTATTGGCCTTATCGGCACTGTTAATTGTGGCCTGCGGAGGCGCAGCAGAACCCGAACCGGCAGCGCCAGCGGAACCTGCGGCAGTCGGGCAACCCACCGCCACACCGGTTCCCGACGCCACCGCCACGCCGGCCCCCACGGCCACGCCTCTGGCCGAGGACGTGTCCACGGCCCAGGACTCCATAGTCCTGGTGGTTCCGGAAGAGCCGGTGAACCTCAACTCCTTCCTCAGCATCGGCGCGGCTCTGAACGCATCCGTAACCCGTTCCAATCTGCAGGACCCCCTGACCTGGCAGTCCGGGGACGACCTGCGCATCGTGCCGACCGGCGCCACCACCGGCTGGGAACAAATTGACGAAGATACCTGGCGCTTTACCCTGCGTCAGGGGGTCAAGTTCCACAACGGCGAGGCCTTCAATGCCGACGCCGCCCTGCCCAGCCTTACCGACAACGGCAGCCCCGCCTCCGAGGGCGGCAGCATCAACTACACCGGCCCTCACACGTCGGTCAAGGTGGACGATTACACAGTAGACATCAACTGCCAGGACGCCTGCCCCATCTTCCCCAACACCTCTTTCTTCCTCGGTTTCGAGGCGCCGGAGTGGCTGGCCGCCACCACCGAAGAGGACCGGGCGGGAACCAGCATCGGATTTGGCCCCTACAAGCAGGTTGAGTGGACCCCGGGCGTGAAAATAACCCAGGAGGCCTACGAGGACTACGTGCCTGCCGGCGACCATTTCGAATTCCAGAAGCCAAAGATTCAGAATGTTGAGTGGCAGTGGCGCGGCGAGCCCACCGTCATCTCCGCGATGGTCCAGGCCGGGGAGGCCGACATTGGCTGGGACGTGGGAGTAGAGCAGATTGAGGCCCTTTCCGCGGAGCAGCTGCGTTTCGGGTCTTCAGCCGAAACCTACACCCTGCAGATTGACACCGCCTGGCACCCGGAACTCCGCAAGAAGGAGGTCCGCCAGGCCATAGCCCATGCCGTCAACTGCCCGGAGTTGGTTGACACGCTCTATGCCGGCCTTACCACCTGCCGCGGCAACATCATCTGGCCGGGCATTATAGGAGCCACTGAAGCGAATACCGCGCCCTACGAGTACAACCCGGAGCTCTCCAGGCAACTGCTCCAGCAGGCCAACTACAACCCGGAGAACAAGATCACCCTCATCTCCCGGGGAGTGCGTGTGGCCAAGCAGACTGAGATCTCCGAAGCCGTTCACGCCTACCTGAACGATGTTGGCATCAACTTCGAGTTCCAGATTGTGGAGCCTTCCATCCGCAGCGCCCGCTCCAAGTGCGCCGTAGGAAAGGCCCTCCTGGACATCATCGAGGAATCGGGCCGCGATCCGGAGACCACCGAGGCCACCCGCGAGGACATGGTAGCCGCCGTGGACAAAGGCCATGCGAGCTGCGAAGGCTTCCACATGATCGGCAACCAGCCTTCCAACGAGACCCTGGACTTTGGCCGACAGGTGCGCTACTACATGAACTGCACCAGCACCCGTTCTTCAGTATGCGATCCCGCCCCCGGCGGAATTCAGGACCAGATTGACGAAGCCCTGGCCTCCTCGGGCCAGGAACGGCAGGACAGGCTGGAAGTGCTGGCCGACCGGTTCCGCGACGAAGTGTTCATGCTGCCCCTGTTCGACCTGCCGGTGGTTTACGCCGTCAACCCCAAGTTGCAGTGGACGCCGCGCCTCGACCCCGCCATCCGCGTCAGCGGCATGTGGTTCGAGGAGTAGGCTGACCAAACGCCTGCAGGGAAAAACCCGACTAAAGACAGGGGGAGGGCCGGTGGCCTTCCCCCTGACATTTTCTCTGAAACAGTTTCCAGGGCGCTTCGCAGTTTGAATGCGATGGCCATGCAGGATTGTTGACAAAGTTTAAGAACATCTGTACTATTAGTACAATTGTTCTAGGCAATGTCAACTACCAGTCAACGGGGTGACGTCATGGCCCAAGCCGAAGTACAGGAAATCACCTGCAAGACCCTGCTGAACCGGGTGGATGTTCCGGGGTATCCCTTCCGGTGGACCCTGAATCCCTACCGGGGATGCCGCCATGCCTGTCGCTACTGTTACGCCCGCCCCACCCACGAGTTCTGGGGCATGAACGGCGGCAACGATTTCGACCAGCGGGTCTTTGCCAAGGTCAACGCCCCCCAGGTTCTGCGGGAGGAACTTCGCAAGCCCAAGTGGCGCGGCGAGCCGGTGGCCATCGGCACCGCCTCCGACCCCTATGAGCCCGCCGAGGCCCAGTACCGGCTGACCCGCCAGATTATCGAGACCCTGGCCGAGCACCGAAACCCCGCCTCCATCACCACCAAGGGGGTGCTGGCGCGACGGGACGTCGACGTGCTCCAGGACCTTTACCACGCCGCCGACGCGCAGGTGATTTTCAGCGTGGGCAGCGTGGATGAAACGCTGTGGAAGCAAACTGAACCGGGCACGCCCAGCCCCTGGGCCCGGCTGGAAGCAATGCAATTCCTGGTGGAGAATGGAATACCCGCCGGAGTGATGATGGCCCCCCTGTTGCCCGGCATTTCCGACAGCGCCGAGGCCATCAACGAGACGGTGCAGGCCGCCGCCCAGCATCATGCCCAGTTCCTGTCGGCCAATCTGCTCTTCCTGAAGCCAGGCTCCAGGGAATGGTTCATGCCCATGCTGCGGGAGTCATACCCCCACCTGACGCCAGGATACCAGCGCCTGTACCGCAACACCTACGCCGCCCAAGACTATACCGAATCGGTGCTGGAGCTGGTGGACGAGGCGCGCAAGCGCTTCCGGCTGCCCTCGGTAACTCCACCCCGGGAGCTGAATGCTCCCAGGCAACAGCAACAACTGGCGCTTATAGCGTGAGCGGCGCCGACATCACGGGGACAGAAACCAGAGGAACGATAAATCACCCGTCACGCCCGGAACCAAATGTGAAAACTAAATCGAGGGTGCCTGGCGTGGAAGCGGTAGGGGGGGCCCCCCCGGGGCCCCCCCCCCCAAAAAAAAAATAAAAATATAAAAAAAAAATACAGACAAGCCACAAATAAGCGGAGGATGAAAGGGGTGGGGGGGAGTTTTAATAAAAAA
>VXOH01000082.1:4520-11826 GCA_009840135.1 Chloroflexota bacterium
TAAAAAAATTTTGGGGGGGGGGGGGGCGTTGTGGGGGTTGGGCCGCTGGGGCGCGCCCCCCTACTCCGTATAGTATTATGCGTAAGCGCATAGCTTCCTGGCTGAAACACCATTACTGACGGAAGGGACCTGCGCACTCCGCTTTGGGCCCAGTTCAGTACTTGCTGACCTTTTCCTTCCTGATCCGACCGGTGATCAGGAAAATTACCCGTTCGGCGATGTTGGTGGCCCGGTCGGCGATGCGCTCCAAGTCGTGGGCGGCCCACAGCAGGTAGGTGGCTCGCTGGATGCTGCGCGGGTCCTGGATCATGAACAGCAGCAGTTCCCGGTAGACCTGGTCGTAGAGGTCATCCACCTCGTCGTCGTCGTCCAGCACCTGTTCGGCCTTGGCCTGGTCCCGCTCCACCAGGGAATCAACGCTGTTGCGCAGCATTTCCGTGGCCTTGTTGGCCATGCGGGGGATGTCTATCAACGGCTTGAGGGGCGGCTCGTTGCCCATGTTCAGGCTTATCTTGGAGATGCCCTCGGCATAGTCCCCCATCCGCTCCAGCTCCACGGCAATGTGCAGCATGGCGATGATCGCCCTCAGGTCGCCGGCCATGGGCTGACGGGTGGCTATGAGGTCGACGCAAAGCTCTTCAATCTCATAGCGCTTCTTGTCTATATAATCGTCGCCGTCTATGACGGCCTGGGACTCGTCCAGGTCCCGGTTCTTCAGGGCTTCCACCGAGCGGTAGATTGCTTTATCCACCACGTTGGCCAGCAGGGTTATCTCTTCCTGGAGATGGGCTACTTGCCGGTCCAGATCCACTCTTAACATTGTTCCACCTCCGGCATAAAGGCTGTGGCTTCCGCTTTCCGCACGGCGGGATGAGGCCAGGTTTGCCAGGCGTTCTGCCGGCCAGGTTATACCGGCCGCCACATCTGGCCGCGCTGCTTTACCGGCTCCAGCAAGCTCTCGTCAAAGGGAAGGGGCTGGTAGTCCTGGGGCTCGGGCAAAGAGTAACCGATCAATTCAAAAACGTCCGGGTTGGTGTAGTAGAAGTTGTAGCACTGCCGCACGAATTCCCGGAAGAAAGCGGGGTATTCCGCCTCGACTTCGCGCAGAGTGGCATCCTGTTCCGTTGCCGCCAATCCAACAAACCCTGCATTGCCCCTGCTCGAAGCCGCAATTTCCAGCTGGGCCAGGCCTTCCGAAAGGGAGCGCCGCAGGGCAATATTCTTCGCCGCCGCCCCTTCCACGAACTGGGCGCCGCCCAGGTCACCGGCCGCCGGAAACTTGTCCTGGGCCGGGATGAGTCGGTTGTAAGCCGCCGTCAGGAGGTCTCTCTGTTCCTGGGTGAAGATATTGGTTCCTGTCGTCATCGGGTTTCCTCCGAATAAGGGGGTCTCACCCCCAATACCGCTTTCCCAGGGAGAGCGGTGAAATTTTCATTAACGCTTTGAGGTTGTTTTCCTCAGGGCTTCTATCCAGGTACTACCGGCGAGGCATTACCGGCGGGGTATTACCGGCGGGGTATTACCGGCAAGACTATATGCGAAGGATATTCACCGCTATGGTGAATGGTCTGCCGTGCAGTTTCCAGGCGGTCGTCCTCGCCCAGGGGAGCCCCGGTGTTGGGATTACGGTCGAAGCGCGGGAAGTTGCTGCTAGATATTTCCACTCGCAGGCGATGGCCCGGCTTCAACACATGGCTGGTCGCCCACAGGTCAATGTCGTACTCGTGGACCCGTCCGGGGGTAACGAAGGAGGGACGCCGGACCGAAGTGCGGTAACGGGCCCGGACTATTCCGTCCTGCAGGTTGTGGGCAAAGCCGTCGGGCCGGACGTCCACCAGCTTGGCGGTAAAGTCGGTGTCCACGGCGCTGGTGGCGGCGAACAGCTTCACCGTAATGGGTCCGGTCAATTCCAAGTCCGACTCCAGGGGGTCCGACGTAAAGACCAGAACATCGGGGCGGTCTTCGGCGGATCGCTGGTCCTGGACTCCATGGGGAATCATCAGCGTATTTCCCCGCAGCGTAGGCGCCGGATCGCTGGGGTCATAGACATAGCTGTCCGTGGGTTCATCCCCCGGGGGGGACGTGGACAGCGCGCCGTCTCCCGCCCGGGTGTTGGCCGAACCGCCGGAGTGCAAATAATAGCGGGTGTAGTGGGTGCGGGCCAGGGGCCATTCGTTCTCGTGCCGCCACTTTCCATTGCCCACTCCGCCGTCACCCATCACGAAGATGTAAACTGGCGGCTCGTCCATGAATCCGGAGTCAATGTCCTTCAGCCAGTGGTCAAACCAGCGGCGCAGGTGGTCGTGGAGCTCAATGGCGGCGTCGGAGCCGAAGTCTATGTCCCCGGTATCGCCGGAGGTGGCCCGGGTATAGGGCCGGATGTGGGCCCACGGTCCCACCAGCAGTTTCTGGTTGCGGCGGGCCAGTTGTCCCGCTTCAGAATCGCCGCCCCCCTGGCTGGAGATGGCGCGGTAGGCGTTCAGGGCTCCCTCCAGGAAGATGTCGTACCAGGAACTGACGTGGATCATGGGAATCTTGATGCCGTCCAGGTGGTGCAGCAGGTTCAGCTTCCACCAATAGGGGCCGTCCAGTTCCTGTTCAAAATACTCGTTGAAGTAAGGGGCCGTCTCCTTCAGCCGGGGAATCCAGTCCTTCAGGGGCAGGTGTCGAAACCACTCGTCCTTCAGGGGGCGGCCAAAATTGCCGGGCTCCAGGACGTACTCATCCATCTGGGCCAGCAAATCGTCCCGACCCAGGCGCTGCAGGGTGTTGCGCCCCTTGTGAATGGCGTAGGGCACCATCCAGCCCCACTCCATGGCGCCGCCGGTGTGGTAAACCCAGCTCTGGTGAAAATCGGAGGAGGCGGAGACGGGGGCCATTACCTGCAAATGCGGAGGCAGGGGATTGTTGGTGGCCAGGGTGTACTGGGTGGCGCCCAGGTAGGACTGGCCGGTAGTGCCCACCCGTCCGTTGCTCCAGGGCTGGCGGGCGGCCCACTCCACCGTGTCGTAGCCGTCCTGCACTTCCTGGAACAGGGGGTTGTAATAATCGCCCTGCGACTCGAAGCGGGCGCGGCAGTCCTGGCTCAGCACCACGTAGCCGTGGGTGGGGAAAAACCATACGGAATGGTCCGGGGCGGCCACGTAGTCGTCCTTGCCGTAGGGGCCGCGATTGACGAGAACGGGAAAACGTCCTGGCGCATCAGGCCGGAAAACGTCGGTGGCCAGCAGGGTGCCGTCCCGCATGGGCACCATGACATTGCGTTCGCGAATGACCTTGAAATTCCCTTCCTGAGCCATGGGCAAAGAATACTCCCGCGAAGTTATTGGCGTCAAATATAAACATTATCGAAGGGGTTAAACTACTGCAAAGGAAAACTTGCGACAAGGGGGAGCGTAGCCGCGCCGGGAGCCTCGGTATTGGCAGAACCCGACCTACGATTACCCTGCCTGAAGCCACAGGATGAGAAGGTGGAATGTGTTAAGATTGGTCAATGTCAGGTACTTTCACCTACAACTCTCTCTGACATTCCAAGGGGTAGCCAATGATCGCCAAAGACCTTATGACCACTCCGGTCGTAACAATAGAAGAGAACTCCACCGTAGAAAAGGCAGCCAGACTGATGCTGGACGAAGATATCAGCGCTTTGCCCGTATTGAACAGCAGCGGCAAAGTAGTGGGGATATTGACCCACTCGGACTTTGGGTTGAGCCCCAAGTTCCGTCCGCTTATGGAAAACGTCTTCAGCATGCTGGGGTCCACTACCACGCCGCGGCACCTGGAGGAGACCGCGCACAAGGTGGGAGGAAAGCTGGTCAGGGACGTTATGCGGCGCCATGTTATTACTGCCAGCCAGGATACGGACATGGAACATATCGCCCAGCTGATGCTGCGGGCGAATATCCACCGGCTGCCCATAGTGGACGGCGACAGGCTGGTGGGCATAATAACCCGCCACGACTTCCTGAAGCTGATCGTCAGCAGCGAGTAAGCCGCATATTTTTAAATCAATGTTATGTGTCGGACCTCAGGTCTGAGAAACTAATCAAGGACTAATCGTGGGAACATTTACCGTAGCGGTTGAGATTGGCAATCCTTCAGGTACGCGCTTCGAGCCTGTCAATGCATTGGTAGATACCGGAGCCAGCGTAACCACTTTGCCCAGTTCTTTGCTGGAAGGTCTGGGTGTTGCACCGCACACGGAGTTTACGTTTGTGCTGGCCGACGGGAGGGAAATCCAGCGTCCGGTGGGAAGGACCTGGATGCGCATTGGTGACCGTTCTGAAATTACCTTCGTCGTATTTGCGGACAATGACGTGGAACCCCTGCTGGGAGCTTATTCCCAGCAGGGGCTCATGTTGGGAGTGGACTCGCCCAATGAAGGACTGGTCCCTGTCAACGCTCTGATGAAGTAGCATGCCGGCCGTTCCGAAGGGAAGGTGACAAGCCGGGTAGAATCCGCCCTTCGTCCTGAACTGCAGGGGAAAGCATGGGAGCTTTCAGAAAAGAGATAGAAATAGGGGGCCCAGACGGGTCTCGTTATGATTCATTCATTGCGCTGGTGGATACCGGCGCGAGCATGAGTACGTTGCCTGCCTCTTCACTGAGAGAATTGGAGGTGACGCCCCACAACCAACTCACCATTGCCCTGGCAGACGGCAGGAGGATTCAAAGGGACGTGGGACAAACCTGGGTGCGAATTGACGAGCGTGCAATTATTACCCAGATTGTGTTCGGAGACGAAAGCGTGCAACCAATATTGGGCGCATATACGTTGCAGGGCCTTATGCTGGCAGTTGAAACTCCCAACGAGAGGTTGGTTCGTACCGAGGCGCTTTTGATGTAGCGGCCTAGTGCCTTTGAAAACCTCTGCACAAGTTCCTTCCCCCTTGATGGGCTGACAGGGGTATGTATTGGGCCATACCAAAGGAGAATTACCCGATGAAATGTCATCCTGAGCGCAGCGAAGGATCTAGAATCGCAGGGAATAAAGGTATTGCCCTTCTGAAAGTCGTCCCAGGGGAACCATTTTAGATTCTTCACTCCGTTCAGAATGACGTACTGACTGAGCGAGGTCTTTAGCAAATACATACTCCTCTAAGCCCTTGATGGGGGAAGGTCAGGATGGGGGTGATAGATTGAAATTGAACGGTCTCCCTCACCCTGACCCTCCCGCCACAGGCGGACGTGCCGCTCCCGCCAGGGGAGAGGGGACTTTTACAGGCTTTCTTTAGCTGATGGACTCACCACAAACATTGCGCGTTGCAGTCCGCGACGCCCTGGAGTACGTTTCCCAGCAGCCTGGCGTCATTGAAGCCGAGGTATTCGCCTCGGCCAACGCCAACGTGACGCTCCGGCTTAACTACACGTCCCACATTCCCTGCAATGGCGTGGAGGAGCCCAAGTCCGTGGAGTCGTCGGGCATCAGCGTCCGCGCCGCCTTCCGCAGTTACGAAGGGACCAGGATCGGCGTCGGCAGCGAACCCAGCGACCTGACCCAGAGCGGTGTCATCCGGGCCCTGGAAAAGGCCCGCCAGGGGGCCGTCAGGGATCCGGACTTTGAGAACCTGCCCCGCCCCCTTCCCTCGTACCTCTTAACGGCCTCCGGGCTGTCCGAATACCACGACCCAACCCTGGTGAGGTTGAGAAACTCCAAGCTGCTGGCCCACGGGTGGAATATGCTGGGGCAGGCCCTGGACGTGTTCCAGTCATCCGAGGACTTGCTGGCGACCCTGGAACGGTTCAGGTCCGGCCAGCCGGACAACAGCGTTCCTGCCCACCTGCGGGACCTGGGCCTGATTCTGGGCGGCGACCTGGTGCTGCTGCATGAAAGGATAGCCATAGCCTCCACCAGTATGCCCCAGCCTCGCAACGACGAATCCACACTGGTGATGTCCTTCGCCACGGCCATGGTGGAGGAGATGAACGCCAAGGGCAGCGGCTGGTCGGTCAGCACCCACCTGGCCGACTTCGACGGCCGGTCCGCCGCCGACGCGGCCCAGCGGGCCATTGCTTCAGTGGATGGACAACGGGCGCCCAGCGGAAACTACCGGGTGGTGCTTGGGCCACAACCGGTGGCCGAACTGCTGGAGTGGATACTGCTGCCCGGCCTTTATCTCGACAGTTTCCACGCCAACGCGTCTCCCTTCATGGGGAGGTTTGGCCAGCAGATAGGATCCGACATCCTGCGCCTTTACGACGACGGAGCCAGCCCGGGGTTGGCCGGGTCCAAGGCCATCACCGACGAGGGTATGCCCACAGGCCGCACCGACCTGATCAGCGACGGTCGCCTGGTAGGGCTGCTGGCCGACTACTACAACTATCGCCGCATAATGCGGGACCGCCAGGGCCGGCAGAAGCTGGGAGTTGAACCGGCGACGGTGGAGCGGGGACTGCTGCCCCGCAACGGCTTCCGGGCCGGAAACGGGGGAGGACGCGATTTCGCGGCCCATCCCTCCACCGTTCCCACCAACCTGGTCATCGAAGGGCGAGAGGAACTGGAACGCGAGGAGTTGCTGCGGCGGGTAGGGGACGGAATCTATATTGGTCGCATCTGGTACACCTACCCGGTCAATGGCTTTACCAGCGGCGACTTCAGCGGCACGGTAGTGGGCGACTCCTACGTCATCCGCGACGGACGGCTGGCTGAGCCCATACGACCCAACACCCTGCGGATGAACGACAACATGCTGCGGGTAATCAACAGCATAATGGGCATTGGCGCGGAGCGTACGGGAACGGTGCGCTGGTCGTCAGACCAGGTAACCTGGGCGCCGGAAATAGCGGTGGGCAACTTCGGACTGGAGGAAATAGCCGAGTACATGGAGAATGTGTTTTAGACGGCTAGACTGCGGACTCTTTGTCGAATTGAGGAACCTTCTTCCCTGCTTTCAAGCCCTCGCGGTAATTGGCTTCCATCCGTAGCCAGACGCTAGCCTCCAGTTCAAACACTTTTTGGAGCTCAAGAGCGGTATCCGGATCGAGGGATGCCTCGCCTGCCAGCAAACCATCAATTAGCTTCAAGGAAAGGCCGCTGCGCCGGACGAGTTCCGAACGGGAAACCCCCCAACAGTCCATATATTCGTCCAGGACCTCTCCTAGCGGAGTCACGTAATCAGGTTTGTAAGGAAAGCCACCCTTAACTGCCATAATTCTCTGCCTACGACTAAATCAATTCCAAGGTGGGATACGCATTTTGACCAGCATCCGGACCGTAGGGGCGATTCGCGAATCGCCCCTACAGTCCGGGAAGGAACCCTTTGGGTAAAGGCGAAATTGATGGTGCGGACAAAATGAATGTATAAGT